>MIYX01000024.1 GCA_001875365.1 Marine Group III euryarchaeote CG-Epi4 | reverse complement strand
AAGGACTAGGCCCTCAACCTAGCGCAATTGGCCTGGCTATGCGACCCCCGCATGTGTAATAATCATAAAGAGGTATATTGATAACATCTACACTAGTGCATTCAGCTAATAATGTATTTTGAAGAGTATTAATTATGCGGCTGCGTCAATAGAGGTCATGAAGTCTTTACAGTGCGTATCTAAAGATTTCAGAGCTTGCTCTAGAGCTAGTTTAGCTTCCATAGCACCAGTAGTTTCAAATTCCAAAATAAAATGCGTTTTGTTACGAGTCACAGTCATAGCATTCTTTGCATCTTCATCATTCCATAATGATTCAGCTTTCTTAATAGCCTCATGTGCTTTGACAGGATCTTCTATAACGTGATTTTTACCCTTCTTTTTGAAATTTTCTTTTCCTACCTTATCTATGACAGTTTTACTGCCTTTCCCAGAGGAAACAGTTAAAGTTGGGGCCTGATAGAACCTAGGAGCTACAACTGTTTGCCATTTTGCATGTTGTTTTGCAGTGCCCATTTTTGCTTTTGCATAAACAAGAATAGCTTGTCCTTCAGCCAGTTTAACAATAGGTACACTGGTCTCAGGTATAACTAATGATGTATCACCATTTACAGGTTCAAGATCTCCAGAATAAACTGTGCAAGGTCCTTGTTTGTGTAGTGAATACATTATTTCAGGTTGTTTTGAATCATCACCTATACTGTCAGCAAATGCCTCTACAGTCTTTCCATCAGTAGGAATAGGTAACATTCCAATGCGGTGTGCTACTATTTCATTGAACATTGCACTGATGGATTCGTATTCCTTTTCTTCACCGCTTTCTTCATCGACATAAGCTCCCAAAGATCCCATGTGAAAATCTACTTCGTGTATCGCAAGACAAGGAACCATTGAAACTAAGGATCTTCGAATAGAATTTACAAACGAGTAATTTACATCTTGAAATTCAACTTGAGTAAAGAATTTTTCATTCTTTCTTAGTTTGACTTTCATTAAACTCTCCTTCCTCTTCTTCCACCTTTGGCTTTTCCGCCATCGTGTGGAATAGGTGTAACATCATCAATTCTTGAAATGGTCATACCAGCTCTGGCCAGCGTTCTTATCGCAGCCTGAGCGCCAGGTCCCGGAGTACCGCCTCTCTTGCCTCCAGCTCCTCTTAGTTTAACGTGAACTTCTTTAATTCCTCGTTCTTGTAAAGCTTCAGCAACTTGTCCTGCAGCTAGCATGGCTGCATGAGGTCTTGATTCTTCTCTTTGCGATCTAACAACCATCCCTCCAGAACATTTAGCTATAGTTTCTGCACCTGTTGAATCAGTTGCAGTAATTATTATGTTGTTGTGAGATGCAAATATATGTGCAACAGCCCATTTATTCATTATTTAGCCTCCTCCTTTTTGTCATCATTATTTTCAGTTTCCTTTTTTTCAGCCTCTTCTTTCGGTTCTTTTTCAGACTCAGTTTTTTCATCTACGATTTCTTCATCTTCATATGTCGCTTTGGCACCAGGCCTTACAGGATGTAAGTCACTGTTTAATGCAGATGAAGGTGAATAGGTTATATTTTTTTCTTGAGTTTTAGTTACCAGCATTCCAGGTACTCTATTTACTGCACCTTCAACAGAGATATGCCCGTGGATAATAAGTTGCCTTGATTGCTTAACAGTTGAAGCTAAGCCTTGCAAATAAACCTGTGTTTGGAGTCTTCTATCTAAAACATTTTCAGGAGACATTCTTAGTATGTCTTCTAGAGCAGCTCCTTGTTCTAACATCCCTAATCTATTTAGTTTACCCAGGAGAAGAGATTTTTCTTTTTGGGCTTGTTTATCATTTGCCTTAGCTGTTAATTTTCTTGCTTGACGTCTCATTTCACGAACTTTTGTATCAGCCTTCCATATTTCTTTTTTGGATTTTAGTCCGTACTGGTGAGTGAGAGTCCTTTCCTGTTCAATACGAGTCTTTTGCCAAGGGTGTGAAGGAGTATTGTAGTGTTTACTAGGAAATTTTGGATCGCCCATTTATCTATGCACCTTTCCTTTTACTTACGCCCAAAGCCAGTCCTCTTCGTCCATTTGAGTAAGTTCTTTGTCCACGTACTTTGTGTCCAGATGCATGTCTTACTCCTTTGTATGATTTTACTTTCTTCATTCGGTTTATGTCATCTTCATGAAGCATTTTTAAATCAATACTAACAGGATGTATATCTTTACCAGTATCATAATCTTTTTGGCGGTTTAAAAGCCAAGTAGGAACAAAATCATTCACATTTTCAATAGCTTTTTCTATATCTTCAATATTTTTATCAGTTAGTTTACCAGCGAGTTTTTCACTGTCTAACTTTAATTTCTGAATAATAGCGTTACTAATTCTAGAACCAATACCTCTGATTGAGGTTAGAGCGTAACCTAGTCTTTGCTCTCCTGAAACGTCTGAGTTTGCTATGCGAATTATGTATTTGAAATCTGGGTCTTCGGACACGTTTACCTCTTGGAATAAATTCTCAAGGCTGCGCTAGCCGGGCGGTCTATTTATATTCTTTTCCTCATAGACTTAATTATTTCGAGGTTAATTATTAATAAGGCTAAAAATAGGTAACTTATAATGAAGAAGATTTCTTTGCTACTAACAATTTTGCTATTTGCAGTTGGCGTTTCAGGAGGTTATGGTTATTATGCATTTGTTCTCAATGAAGATGATGATGACTCTAGTGATGGCGAACAGTCTGGAGGTAATTCAGCTCCTAATGCAATAATTGACCCAACTAACCCAAAGGTACAAGTTGATTCAGATATTAATTTTACAGCTTCGAAATCGACAGATTCAGATGGCGATGCATTGTCTTATGTATGGATGTTTGAAGGAGATAATAAAGAATATGAAGGCGAAGTCGTCACAAGGAATTATCCTGGCGAGGGTGAGTTTGAGGTTAAATTAATAGTTTTTGATTCTGAGGGATTATCAGATGAAGCCGTAACCACAGTCACTGTAGTAAGTAACTACAAAGGTGAATTTAGTGGTAGTCTGAGTGAAGGGCAAACAGAGACGATCACATTTCCAGTTCAAGCGGGCGCAATAAGTCTTGATGTTGATTGGAACTTATCAGATGATCAGCAAGGAATAATCAATTTAGATTCTTCTACAGTTGATATGTATTTGGAAGATTCAGAGGGTAATATACTAGAAAACGCTACCGGTGAACAGGAAGGGACCGGTTCTTGGTCGATTACAGATAATAGATTAGAACCTAATGGAGATTATATCATAGTGATTGAATGTACAAATGGGGAGATGGGTTATGAAATCGTGGTTAATGTTAAGTATTAATTTTTCTCTAACACAATAATATTTCTAGTAAGAGATTTATGGATATACCATTCAAATTTGTACAGTAGCTTGAGATTTGGATTTTCAACAATATTTGGGTTAGATACAGCAATTACAAGTCGTTGTTTTTTGGCCATCTTTTTTTGAAATGAGTCTAAGCATCTCTTCATTAAATCTTTGATGTCTTCGCCTCCAGTAGTAGAAGCTATACCATACGGAGGATCACAAACAATGGAGCTAAAATCCTGGTTGCTTATTTCTCCAAAATCAGAAGCTATCAGCTTACCCTTAAACCCATAATGTTTAAGATTACCCTTTGTGAATTCAACCATTTTTTCTTTGAGATCTATTCCTGTTACCTCTATTCCCATATCTGCAGCTTCAATGAGTATCCCTCCTGTACCACAGAAAGGATCTATCAGCGGTTCCTCTCCGTTGCAATTAGATAGGTTAACCATTGCTCGGGCTATTCTTGGATTAATACTAATTGGAGAAAAGTATGGGCGATTGCTTATGTGGTGATCAAGACATCTTTTGTAACCAGTTTCCCATTCTTTATAATTTAAGGAAATAAAAGTTCTTTTTAGTCTGTATAAGAGTACTGTAACCTCAGGGTTTCTTAAATCAGTCTTGTTATTGCTTGAAATTTTTTCCCCAACAGATATTAAGGCACTTTTTCCATTTAAATTTTGGGTACCAATTTGCCTAATAGCGAAACTATTTTTACCAATATCAATTTTTTCTAAATCTTCTAATGCCATTTGCAAATTATTTCTCGTTGAAGTGAAAATAACTTTCGAAATTCTTCTTGTCATAGATAACCTAGACATAACCTTATCATCAATTTCATTTGAAGTAGAAATGATGATTATTTTTTGATAATCAAATTCAATTTTAGGGTTGTATTTTCTGAATTTAAGTAATTCGAGAGCTTCATGTTTACCCAAATTCGTATTTTCACCGCCTAATTCAAGTAAATAGTTTTCTCGCATTTAATCCTATAAAAGTTGTTTTATAATGTTGTATCTAGAGTCTTCTGTGTTCAAATTAGCACGGAAGGCAATTTCACCAATATATGCAGTCTATCAGAGGAGGTTAGAGAATCAAGTCAAGAATGGAGACGTACCAAATCATTTGGCAGTTATAATGGATGGAAATCGAAGATATGCCCAAAGTGCTGGTTTATTGCCTCATGAGGGACACCTTGAAGGTAAGAATACGTTAGAAAATTTATCCGATTGGTGTCGTTCAGTTGGGATAAAAATTTTGACAGTTTATGCTTTTTCGTTAGAAAATTTTAACAGAAGCGATGAGGAATTGGGAAAGCTTATGGATTTATTTGCGGAGTCATTTAGAAATGCAGGAGATGATCCTAGAGTTCATCAAAATAAAATTAGAGTTAGAGCTTTAGGACATAGAGAGTTACTTCCTGCCAGAGTTAAAGATGCAATTGATTATGCAGAATCGAAAACTAAAGACTATGCAAATTTCAATTATAATTTGGCAGTGGCTTACGGAGGGAGACAAGAAATTGTACGCTCGATGAAAATACTTGGTAAAATGATAGAGGCTGGGGAGTTGAAAGCAGATGATATTGATGCAGATATGATTTCATCTAATCTTTATACTAGTGATTTGCCAGATCCAGATTTGATTTTGAGAACCTCGGGTGAAGAAAGAATAAGTAATTTTTTACTTTGGCAATTAGCCTATTCCGAATTATATTTTGCAGATGTATTTTGGCCAGATATGAGAAAAATCGATTTTTTAAGAGCTATAAGGTCATATCAACAAAGGAATAGAAGGTTAGGTAAGTAACGACAGGTTTTAAGCACCCTTCTTATGCAGCCAATATGCTAGAGCGTTATGCGCGACTCCCAATTGACAGTCCGAGACAGATTGTTTTAGTCGTAGCATTAGTCACATTAATAGTATCTCCATTCCTCCTAAAAGTAGAGTTCTCAACAGATGTTCAGGCATTTTTGCCTCAATCTGAAGAGGTTGAAACTTACGATTTAATCAGCGAAGACTTTGGTAAAGATTCAAGTGTCGTTAATTTGTATTTAACTTCTGTAAGTGGAAGTAATGTTCTTACCATGGACAATTTGGTTGATATTCTCAATATTCATAATAATTGTTCGCAAATTCAAGGAGTCAAGAGCGTTTTATCTGTGGCAGACTTCTTTGATTCAGCACTTATAGATTCAGGTTTATCTTTGTCAACAGCTAGTTCTGCAGAAGAACCATGGGAGCTCGTTTATGAGTCTATATCTACAACAGGCAGTGGGAATTACTCCTGGAATGAAGTTGATTTTGTTGGGGATGTTTTAATTAATAAGGATTTAAATTTAGATCCATTAATAATAGTGGAATCAGATACTTCAGTTCGTAAAGCTCCTGTAGCTAATTCAACAATAATTATGGTTAATTTAGATCCAGATTTATCTACAGATCAGAAGAAAGAGGCCGGTCAGAATTTGAGATCTCTTTCAGAAGCTCACAATCAAGATTCTGGAAGCGATATAAGCGCAGAGGCCTTTTCCGTTGATCTTTTAGCTTCTGATGTCGATGAATCCACGCAGTATACAAATATTTTAATGATTGTTGGCATGCTCTTAGTTACAGTTGTGTTACTTTGGCTCACTTTCGGGCATTGGAGTTACGTAGTTTTGCCGATTACAACACTGATTCTGTCCATATTATGGACTTTTTCATTTGCAGGCATTGTTGGAATTAAAATGACTGCTTTAGGTGTTGCAGTTATCCCACTGGTTGTAGGTTTAGGTATTGACTTTTCAGTTCATGTTAGCAGAAGGTATCAAGAAGGTATAGCTGCAGGAAGTAGTTTAGAGGATTCATTGATAGAGTCTCAAATTCACACAGGACAGGCCTTGTCTCTTGCAATGTTTACTACAGTAATTGCCTTTTTATCAGGGATTACAGGAGGTGTTGGTCCAGTTAGAGACTTTAGTTTACTTTGTGCTTTTGGAATTTTTTCATCATTTATCTTAACCTTATTCTTCTATACCTCAATGAGGTATTTATTGGATTCATCTTCCGATGAGATGGCAATCAAGCCTCAAAATTCAGAGATAATAGATTTATCAATATCTAGAGCTTCCCAGATTGTTGATAAGCATCCACAAGCAATTATCTCAACAGTTATAGTTTTAACGATTCTAGCACTTGGTGGAGCTTCTCAGATTGAGACTTCATTTTCATTGGATGATTTTCTTTCCGATGATTTAGAAATAATGGTTACAGCAGATAAAATACAATCAGATTTTAGAGGGGCTAGCTATTCACAATCTCAAATTTTAGTTGAAGGAGATATAGATTCAACAGATTTCTTAGATGGCAATTATGAGTTGCAATATGGTCAAACAGGTTCCAATAATAAAGGGTTGAACGATGATAGGTATGTCATTAAAGTAGGCGCGAATGCTAGGGTAGAGTCAGTCCATGAATTAATCCAAAGAGCTATAGATTCTGAGGATTACAGCATTTCTAATAACCAAAATTTAACACACGAATGGACTATCACTAATTCTTTTTTAGTAGATTCTGCTGAAACTATAGATATTAATTGGGTAATGGAACAGAGTGTGGTTTCTCCATCTTTAGAAGTGATTGTTTTATGGTATGATTCTTCAAATAAACTTATTGGAAATGATAAACTAACAAACATTCAAGCTTCTGCAGGTTTTCCAACTCCTTCTAGCGGATCTATAGATGTTTTTAATAATTCTTACAAAGCACGAGTTAAATTTTCCTATTTACAAGATGTTTCAGAAGATTCGTTGGTTCAATCTATAGAAGCTCACGATAGGAATAACTTTATTTTTGTTCAATCATTGACAGATACCTTCAACTTGACTTACCAGGCAAAAACATTTAGTCTAACAACAGATTCAGATATTCGTAGTCTATATGATTATTTATATCAGAGAGAATTAGATGTTGCTGACCCTTTTACTGGCGATTCTTATGCTGATGAAATCAAGCATGTTTTAAGTCGAGATTCAGAGGGAAATTATGTATCTTCAGTAATTAGAATATATGTTGGACCCACTACTTCTTATGAATTAGATAACAATGGATTAGAATTTATGCGCTCTGAATTGGATGCAAATATTCCTGAAATTTTTATTGAGAACTTTACGGTAAGTTCAACAGGAGGGCATGTTCTAACAAGTGTAACGGTTAATGAGATTCAAAAGACTCAAATAACATCAACACTTATAGCTATTTTATTTGCTGGAATGACTTTGGTATTTATTTATCGAAGTTTGGATCTCGGTATCATTGCAGTTTTACCTACAATTCTTGCTTCAGTTTGGATATTAGCGACAATGACTCTTTTGGGAATTACTCTTAATGTTTTAACTGTGATGGTTACCGCATTAACTATAGGCTTAGGAATAGATTATGCAATACATATTGTAGAAAGGTATCGCGAGGAAAGAGAGCATAAGACGGAAAGTCAAGCAATTGAGACTACTATCGTTAGAACAGGTTCAGCGTTATTAATTTCAGGTTTAACAACAGTTTCTGGTTTTGCAGTACTATTTTTATCACCTATGCCTTTGGTACGTAACTTTGGAATAATAACTGCAGCTACAATCATTTACTCTATGTTTATAGCAATTTTCGTCTTACCTAGTTTGATATGGATTTCAAACCGAATAAAAGAGTGGCTTTCTAGTCAAACTTTAGATTAGTTTTTCTCTTTCTTCTCTTTTCCCACAATTCACGTGCTAATTGTCTCATATCTTCGACAGAATCCGACTCATCTACTATCTCAGCACCTAGTAAAGTTTCAACAGCGTCTTCAAGAGTAATTATTCCCTGTGTAGTACCGTATTCATCGACAACAAGGAATATGTGTTCCCTTTTCTTTAAAAATTCATCGAGCAGAGTTGCAATAGAATCTTCGGGGTTTACAGTTGACAGTTCAGAGATTAAATCTTCCATTGGTATATCCGATTTTCCCTCTCCATATAACTCCATTATCTTACTTCTGAACACTACACCAATAATGTCATCCAAATTTTCCTCACGAACAGGTATTCTAGAAAATGGGATAGGAGAGTGATCATCTACAATCTTACCTACCTTATCCTTTCTTTGGAAAGTTAGCATCACAGTACTTGGAGTCATGACATCTTCAGCTAAAATTTTATCCATGGTTAACAGGTTCTTAATCACTTGAGTCTCTTGTTTTTCGAGTGCGCCTTGGTTTTCTCCCATTTCAGCAACTGCAATCATTTCTTCTCTAGTCATCTCTTTTTGATCTTCATTACCTTCAGAAATTCGTCTCGAAAAGCTG
The DNA here is from genome assembly GCA_001875365.1 of Marine Group III euryarchaeote CG-Epi4. The sequence continues at coordinate 22,744 of MIYX01000024.1, read as the reverse complement.
TTCAAAACAATGACAATTGGCCATGTAATCCAGATTAAGACATCCAGCATGTATGCTGAACTAGGAGCTAATTTTTTCCAGTATATTGCGCCTAGTGTTTTTGGTATAATTTCTGAAAAAACAAGAATCAATATTGTTAAAATAATTGAGGCCACAGTAAACCATTCGTTACCTAATTTATTGAATTCTGAGCCTACTCCTGCAGCACCAATAGTGTGTGATATTGTGTTTAGTGTTAAAATTGCCGCTAGAGGGACATCAATATCTTCCTTTAATTCTTTCAATCTCTGGCCACCTCTATTGTCGTCTTTGCTGAGAATTTCAATATGAGACCAAGTTACGGATAAGATAATTGCTTCTAAAAGAGAGCACAAAAATGATACGCCTAATGCTAAAATTAGGAATATTGTGATTCTTCCCCATTCAAGTTCAGGATTTCCTAAATCGTCTCCTACGTTAGAAACTATAGATAAAAAATTTAACAAGCTAATTACTACCTCCAAGTAGTTCATAATGCAGATTCAAATAGCACATCAGGTTATTATTCAATTCCTAGAAACTCCTGATATGAATTGCCCTTTTGGGCCTTACACGCATAATTGGCTAAAGAAGTATGTTTATTAGTACTTTTGTTATAAAAAGTCCCATTTTTTGCACAAATCATTATAATGGCACCTTCTACGGTCGTATTATGGCTCGTTTCCCTGAAGCTGAAGCACGTTTGTTTCAAAAGAAAGTGTGCATGAAGTGTAATGCTACTGTAGGTTGGAAAGCAATCGCCTGTAGAAAGTGTGGTTACAAAGGTCTTAGACCTAAAGCTAAAGAACAACGTGGTAAGTAGATTAAACTATTATTTTGGTTCCATTTGTAGTTCCGATAATCAATTTTGAAGTCATATTTATAAAAAGTCCAGTATCTACCACGCCAGTAATTTGCATTAATTTCTTATCTAATTCTTTTGGATCATCTATACCATTTTCAAATTTGCAATGATAAATGTAATTTTGATTATCAGTAATGAAAGGTTGTGCATTTGCTTCAATTCTTAGTTCAGCACTGCAACCTAATTTAGTTATTTCTTTTTTTGTGAAATCATGATTTTCAACAGATACTTCAACAGGAAGAAAGCCTACACCTAGTTTTTCAACTAGTTTACTTTCGTCTACTATAATAATTAGTTGTTTAGCTTTTTTCTCTACTTTTTTCTCTCTGAGCAGTGCGCCCCCTAGGCCTTTGATTAATGATAAATCAGGAGATACTTCATCAGCTCCATCAATTGCAATATCAATAGAATCTAAGTGATCAATACCAACGAGTTTTATACCTAATTTTTCAGCCTGGTTTTTAGTCTTAATCGATGTTGGCATTCCAGTAATTTGGAACTTTTCAGACAATCTTTTACCAATTAAGTCCACGGCAATCTTTGCAGTCGACCCAGTACCTAAGCCCACGACCATTCCATCCTTAACTAGTTTAACAGCTTCACTTGCTGCATTAAATTTTGCTTTATCTTGGTTCAATAGTATAGCCCAGTCTCGGGTTCAGAGATTTCTGAATCATCTAATCTATTTTTGATTTTTTCTAAAGCTTCTGTAAAATTCTTATAATTAGTTTGTGTTTTATTATCTTTAATAGCTTTCATTCCAGCTTCAACGCACAATGCTCTTAAATCAGCGCCTGAAAACCCTTCACTTCCTTCAGCTAATTTTTTGTAATTAACACCTTTTGCAATGTTCATACCCTTACTATGAATCTTGATGATCTTTGTTCTTGCTTCTTCTTCGGGTAATGGAATTTTAATAATTCTATCAAATCTCCCAGGTCTCAAAAGAGCTTCATCCAAAATATCAGGTCTGTTTGAAGCTCCCATTATTGAAACTTGACCCCTAGGCGTGAATCCGTCAAGTTCACCTAATAATTGCATTAAAGTTCTTTGCACTTCTCGATCTCCAGTAGTTCCTACATCCATTCTCTTGGCTCCAACGGCATCTAATTCATCGATAAAAATTATACTTGGTGCTTTCTCTTGAGCTAACTGAAACAGTTCACGCACTAATCTTGCACCTTCTCCGATATATTTTTGCACTAGTTCACTACCAATTAATCGTATGAATGTTGCATTAGTTGCATTAGCTACAGCTTTTGCCATTAAAGTTTTTCCAGTTCCAGGAGGTCCAACCAAGAGTACGCCCTTTGGAGGTTCAACACCAACTTTACTAAAACTTTCAGGTTTTAGCATTGGTAATTCTACAGTACTTCTTAGTTCGTCTAATTCTTCAACTAAGCCCCCTATGTCTTTATATTTTTCAGATGGTTTTTCATCAACTTCAGCGCCCATAATTAGTGGATCTTTCGTAGAGGGTAATGTTTCTAAGACTGCGAGAGTTTGTCTGTGAAGGGCAACACGATCGCCTACTTCTAAATTCTTCTTATCAATGCCTTCTGAAATGTGAACTACAAAGTCGGGTCCGCTGCTTGATTTTATACCTACACGGCCGTCCTCTAACAGGTCTCTTACGGTGCCAATTACTTGAGGTGGCGCTCTTAACCTTGCCAGTTCACCTTTTAAATGGGCATTTTCTCTTTTCATTCTAGAGACATCAGCTTCTAATTGCCTTTTTTCAGATTCGAAACGCTCAGTTTCTTCAATCAACCATTTGTCCCAATCTTCACCTTTACCTGGTGAGGACACTTCACCACTATTTTCATCAGCAGACACTTTATATCACTAGACATTTAATTGGGTCAGATATATATCAGTTGTGACTTAATATGTTATGCGAAATGTGCGGAGCAGAATCAGCAAGTTTGGACCCTAGGAAGATTTCAGGTTCTGTTCTGAGAGTTTGTATTTCTTGTGCAGGAATGGGTAAGCAAACTACATACAGAGAATCAGTAGGTCATAGGGCTTTTGTTGCACAAACACTTGAAAAAAGACAACAGAAGACGAGGTACAAGGAAATTTCTACAGATGATAAAGTATTAGTTAGTGATTATGGTGGTGTGGTGCGAAAGGCAAGAGAAAAGAAAGGTTTAGATCATGCTTCATTAGCGTTGAAAATATCTGAAAAAAAATCAATAATCACCTCAGTTGAATCAGGCAACATGAAACCAAATGAAAAGCTAATAAAAAAGTTAGAGAATTTTTTGAATATCAATCTCTTAGAGGAAGTCGAAGCTCCAACATCCTCATATAAATCAGGTTCGAAGAAGAATTTTACAATGGGAGATTTGATTAATCAAGCACTTGAAGAGAATAAGTAAAACAGACACATAATCTTTTTTACTAACATTTAGAGTTAAGATTACATGGGATTGTTAGGACGTCAATTTAATTTAGAACGTGAATTTGAAGAATCTTTATTATTAGCACTTTCTACATTGACATTTACAATTTCACTATTTGCCGGGTATCAAGAGGAAGGCATAGGTAAGCTTATTTCACTTCCATTATTTGGCATAGAATTTCATTTAATTTCTACACCCCTTTGGATTATCTCAGGCATACTATGTTTGCTTTGTCTGCAGCAATTATTTCATAAAATTTGGACTCATGGTATTTGGTTAATTGGGATATATTGGTTAACTGCATTTGGTACTACCTTACTGTTTGTGATGTTTGATCAAGGTTACATTTGGTTTGTTGCAAGTTTGATTCTTTTGCTTTTAGCTTTATTCATAATGTATTGGATGGTTTTAGAAATATATGCCCTAAGACACAACATCATTAGGGAAGTTTCTGAAGCCAATGCTTTAAGTTTAACAGATTGGTTGTTGTCCGTACCTTCATTCTTTTTATCTACTTTTATTAGTTATTATTTTTACAGTAAGTTGTACTTGCAAGAAGACGGGTGGTTTACGTTTGGTTATTCAGCTGAAGGTTATCTTCTGTTTCAATTTTTAGTTTTCTTTTCAGCTCTATATATATTGTACATTCCTCAAAATTTGCTTGGTGACTTTCTCGAGTACAGTGACTTAGACATCAATACCAGTTTTAATGTAGATAGAGAGAAAGTTGAAAAGAGATTATTAGATTACACAAAAAGTGTTGATGAAGGAAAAATCCAGGCTACTCTTGTTGATTTATACAAAATGGCAGAGGGGGATGGTGAGACGTGGTTACAATTGGGCGAGTTTTATCCTGAGTGGAGTGTTGAAGAAATTAAACTATTCATTACTATGCTTGAAGATTTAAGCGAAAAGTGATTCATTTTATGAAACAGCACAAAGTATTATATAGAATTTAATCTAAAACGTTGTAGTGTGTGTTGAATAAATGCATAAAAATCATGCAATAAGCATGAGGAAATTCAATCATGAGTGACATGAATAAACCCGAGATGACGGCCCAAGTACTAGTTGCTGTAGGAGCAGTATTTTTGTTAATATCTGCATATGTTATGGGAGTATATATTCCAAATCAAAAAGAGTTAGATGACGACTTCGAAAGTCGAACCTCCTTTGATGGAGATATGACTCTATTTGATGCAACGAAGTCAGCTACTCTTCAAGGAGATTTCAATCCTGAAAATGCTTTAAATTCTTATGCTGCAAATGATGGAACAAATGCCGAAATCGTAGCTAAAGCAGATCCGGCACTAAGTGACGATGATAAAACATATTATAATTTCAATGCTTCAGCTTTTACATCAAAAAATATGACTGAAGAAAATAGAATCTTAACATTTACAGATTATAATAATTACGTAGACAGAACAACTTGGGAAACTAAAGATGCAGATGATCCAGATGATACTTTTGGATATTCACTTTGGAATCCTAATGAGCTACCTGAGAAGAAGAATACTCAATACCCGAATCCTTTCGTATCCTCACACACTAATACCTACATTTATGCAGGTGAAGAAAAAGTTGGTGGGATAGATTGTTACAAATACACCGCAGATGAAACATTCGAATACTCTAGTGAAAGTATTTTAGCATTGAAAGCTAATTTTGATGGCTTCCTTCCAGCAGGTGTTGAAGGAACTTCTTACGGAGAAATGCAATACAAAGAAGTAATTTGGGTTTCCACTGAAACAGGTCAGGTTGCTGACAGAGAATTAGATATTTTAGTTAATTTCATTCCAGACCCTAGATTAGCAGTTCTTTTCCAGGCAACAGAAGCTCTTGATTCAGTTATTGTTTACGAAGGTACTCTAGATGGGGCAGATATTACTGCAGATAGGAGAACTTTTTCATCAGGTTCAATTTTCACAGGGACAGATAGTGCAACTGGTGCAGAGAGAACATACATGAATGCAACAGGTACATTATTAATATCCGGAGAAACAGAACCACGTGTAAATTCAACATTTTTAATTGATACTCACACACAGCAAGCTCAAGTTCAAGCACCAGATGGTACTTACATTAGTGCAGGTTCGACTTTCTTTAGTATTGGATCAGTTTGTGAGAACTCAACAGTTGATAATTTTACAACATATAATTATCCGAATTTGTTCTTAACTACACATGTTAATACTTATGAGTGTGTTGAAACAACGGCAATTCCAGGATTTATCATACCGTCAGCCAATGTTGTAGGAAATACTTCAGTATACCACTACAGATCTGTTGAAACGGATGTTTCTTTTGGTAACCTTGACCAAGACGGTGATGGTGTAGATGATACACCAAATTTACCTGTATTTGACCCGGTAAATGGATTTTGTATGAATCCTGCAGTTTGTGCAGACAGACAATGGTCTAGTTTAATCGCTTATGCTTTAACACAAACATCACTTGGACAAGATGCACTTCAAATACCAATTAAATCTGATTCAACTATGGACCTGCCAAGGTTGGGTACTGAACAGATGGTTCTGGATGGAGATGCAATGTTAGGCGGAAGCTTCCATCCATTGATTCAAGGAAGCTTTGTTGCAATTAATGACTATGCAGCAGATCTTGGAGTTACCAATGAAGACGGTTCACCATTAACTTATGACGGAATGCCGTTTGTTCTAAACAAGACTCACCCAGCCTTAGCTCTTGGTGATGTTGCAGTTCCAGGAACCATGGAAGCAATGATTGCAGGACAGGCTCAACTAGGTTCTCAGTTTCACCCTACAGTTTTTGCGGGAATTGCAGGTAAAGTATCTTTCTTAGGAATTAATCAGACAGCGGCTGCAGGAATGCCTTGGATGATTTCAGGAAATGTTAGCGTTGGTGAAGAAGAAAACGTTACTAACGTAATGGTTATGCCATTATCAGCTTTCCCAGAGATGGATATGGCAGCGGAGTTACCTGTTCTTGAAGAGCAAACACTTCCCTTGTTTATGGACTATGAGGAGAACGTAATGCTTGATCCTGTTACGGCTACAGTTTTAGATCAAGATTTCAACATCGTAGTGTCCATTCATTTCCCATGGGGAACTGAAACAATTGTTCAAGCAATTAATGTAGCTTACACAGATAATCAAACCTGGTCCAGTTCAGCTTCTAGATGGACTGCTGAATTTGGATACACTTTCATTCCAGGAAGTCCTGTTAGAGCAGATAATGCCAACTTCACAATCATGACTCTAAAAGGTGGTTATTCAGATGCAGAAGTAGCAGATGCTAAGAAGACTATTGAGGATACTAGCTCATCATTAAGTTCAGCTAGAACAATTCCAATGGTGCTTATTGGTGTAGCTTTGGTTAGTTTGATGGGTGGTTTCTATGTATACTACCAAAATAACCAAGGTGAAGACATGACTTCAGGAATGGATGACAGTAGTTCTGAAGAATCTGCACCAAGCATGGCAGTTACCGAAGAATCTGAAGAAGAAACAGAGAAAGAGTCTGCAGATTCTGAAGAAGAGTAGATACTTTTTAGTTTATTTACTAAGAAATAACTCGCAATTATGGCTAATTTACCCAAGTTCGTAGAGGAAAGAAAACGTCTTTTCCTTTCAATTTCAGTAGTATTAGTTTTGTTACTACCAATGATTTGGTTTGGTTTAGGACACATTATCGCTAAGCAAGCTTTGACAGTACCTCATGGTTGTGGTCTTTGGGAATCTAATACACCAACTAATTGGACAGTAGATGATGACTGGGAGTCTTTTGAGCCTTGGGCCGATTCAGATCAGCGAATATCAATGAGGAAGAATTTCAACGCTACTCCTTGGCAATTTAATGCATATGAAACTATTAACTTTACAAGTAGAGATGGAATTAATCTTGAAGGTTGGTACGTCGAGGTAAATGAGTCTTCCCCAGTTGTAATATTTGTACATGGGGGATATGAGAATGGCAAATGTAAGCCAGAAATTTTGTTATCAGCTTCGTATTTGTCAAAGAATAATGTCAATGTTTTCATGATTGATCTCCGAAATCACGGCCATAGTGAGGTCGTTTCAGATTATTTTTATTTAGGTCAGAAAGAATATTTAGATGTATTAGGTGCATACGACTGGTTAATCAAGGACAAGAACTACAATCCTAAATCTATTGGAATAGTTAGCATATCAACATATTCCCTTGCAACAACTCTTGCATTCGACGAGTCAGAAATTAGCGCTATGTGGTTAGATAGTCCAATTATTGACTTTCCACTTTTAGTTGGAAACGAATTAGAGAGGCTTGGTTTTCCTAGAATTCTAGCTTCACCAGCTGTAACTATGGGTGAAAGGTTAGTTGGAGTTAATTTAGAGGATAGAGTGCCTTTGGAAGTTGCTTCAAGAGCCGGAGAGAGGCCAATGTATCTTGTTCATGGTGACAGTGATGTTAGAATATCTAATGAACATTCTAAAAAATTCTACGACAAAGCTGTAGAAGCTGAAGCTAATGTTACTCTTTGGCTAGTAGAAGATAGTGCTCACGTTGATGCACTGTGGGAGTATTCCCAAGAATATGAATCTCGTTTGGTTACCTTTTTCAGTAATTCACTAGAATCTAAATCTTAGTTTTCACCCATAAATGGGTATTTCCAATCGTGAATTTTGAGGTTATTTCTTTTGACGGATCTTGGTGAAATCCATCTAAGTAAATTGAGAGGTCCGCCTGCTTTGTCATTAGTTCCCGAAGCCCTTGCACCTCCGAATGGTTGTTGACCAACAACAGCACCAGTAGGTTTGTCATTAATATAGAAATTTCCCGCTGTGAATCTTAATTTATTATATGCTTTCAGGATATTTTCTTCATTAGTTGAGAAAATAGATCCCGTAAGTGCGTATGGTGAAGCTTTGTCACACAAATCTAGCACTTCATCAAATTCATTATCTTCATAGACATATACTGTCAAAACAGGCCCAAATATTTCTTCAACCATAGTTTCTGAATCGGGATTCTTCGTCAAAATAATAGTGGGTTCGATAAACCATCCAGATTCATTGCTACAATTTCCTCCAGCGATAATTTCACAGTTCGAGTCTTTACTTGCCCTATTAATGTATCCACTTATTTTATCAAAAGCTCTTTCATCTATAACTGCAGTCATAAAGTTAGAGAAATCAGAGGCATCTCCCATTTTTATTTTGTCTACCTCAGAGACTAGGTCATCTCCCATTTTTTCCCATACAGATTTTGGAACATATGCTCTGCTTGCAGCAGAACATTTTTGTCCTTGATATTCAAAAGCCCCTCTTAGTAGTGCGACCAAGAGTCCCTTTGTATCACAATCCGGATGAGCTACAACGAAATCTTTGCCTCCAGTTTCGCCCACAATTCTAGGATAGCTTCTTAGATTTGGTAGTGCTTCAGCGATACGTTGCCATATTCCCTGAAATACTGCAGTAGATCCTGTAAAGTGCAATCCTGCAAAATCAGGATTTGATAGACAAGTCTCAGTTATTTCAGATCCCGAGCCTGGAAGGAAATTAATAACTCCTGCAGGTAATCCCGCTTCCATCATCAACTCCATCAATAAATAATTGGAATGATATGAATTTCGGCTCGGTTTCCACAGTGCAGTACAACCAACCATTGCAGGTGCGCTTGGAAGATTTGCAGCTATACTAGTGAAATTAAATGGAGTTACAGCTAATACGAATCCTTCTAGAGGTCGAATTTCAGTTGTATTTAGGTTACCTTCAGGTGAAACTAATGGCTGGTATTGTTCATGAAATTCTCTTACGTAGTGAGCGTTAAACTTCCAAAAGTCTATCAATTCACAAGCTGCGTCTATCTCAGCTTGAAAAGCAGTCTTACTCTGGTTAAGCATTGTAGATGCGTTAATTTTCATCCGCCACTTTCCGGCAAGAAGCTCAGCACACTTTTCAAATATCTGTGCACGTTTATCCATTCCAAGTTCTATCCAATCTTTTTGAGCCTCTATTGCAGATTGACACGCTTTTTCAATTTCTTTTTTACCAGCAAGGTGAACATTTGCGATTATATGACTATGGTTATGAGGTATAACTTGTGTGACCGTATTGTTAGTGTAAATTTTTTCACCATTTATAATGCAAGGAATTTCAATAACTTCTTCCATTTGTCTGTTTAATTCTTTCAATAAAGCTTCTTTTTCACTACTTCCGGGCTCATAATCTAGAATAGGCTCATTGTTTGGGTGAGAACTCATAATTTGAATATCGAGACCTCAATTAATATTAGTTGTCTCAATAGATATCTTTAATTTAACAAGACTATAGCATACTATGGCAAGATTGGATGTTAAGGACAAGGATCCTTTTGCTCATGCAGATGATGAACCAAAGGACAAAATATCGACTATTGGTTTCATATTTAGGGCATTATTTAGGTATCTGAAAATATTTATTTTCTTTTACGGGTTATCAGCAATCATATATTACTATGTTTTTGGAACACTGCCTGGCCTTTGAATGAATTAACTTTCGTACTTTTCAGCGGAATCATATAGATTGTCAAAGATTAATCTAGCAAGTCTGGCCAACTCTGGTTGGTTCATCCACATGCCTAGAAGTGTGTTTTCAGATTCAGGAACATCTAGTCCTCCTACACAGAATTCACTATTGTCTATAAGTATGATTCCTGCGGCAGGTATTGATTTTGCCAGTTTAACTTCAAAATATCCTTCCAAACGGCTTAAATCTAAATTAGTCTCTTTATCTGGAAATAACATTCTAACTTTTATCCCTCGGCCACTTGCGTCGGAAAAAGCCTTACAAACATTTCGTGGCATTTCAGAAGGAAGTATGGCAGCAATAACATCTATAGTTTCATTAGCTCTTTCACACATGTCTACCACTTGTGCGAATATTTCCATGTCCTTTACTGTAAGCGTCTCCAAGTAGTCCACAGGTTTAGATTTGAATAGTGGAGCTAGTTCTTCATCCACAAGTTTTGATGCCTTCTGAATAGATTTTAATTTACGATCAGATATTTCCTTAGGATCTACTGGAAAATAGGTTTTCGGGTGTTTATTTCCTTCAACGACAATTCCTTCAGCCAATAGGTTATCGATAATGCCGTAAATTTTAGCACGTGAGAAATTAATAGATCTACTAATTTTTCCAACAGTGGATTCTTTAGAGACTAATAACACATGGTAAACGTGAGCCTCATCCTTAGATAGACCTAATTGAGTTAGTATCTTAATTTCTTTTTCAGATTTTAATTTGTCACTTTGGCTTAAGCCTTGCATAAGTCACTATAATTGTATATCTATTTAAGAGTAAGTTTAGCTACAAACTATATAAATGTTTTATAAAATTAATCAGTTTCCTTAGTTTTATATACTAAATTTGTAGTGAGCATAGTAGATGAGTAGTGACGCAGTGATATGTGGTTATGTCCGGTCAGCTTTTACACCAGCTAAAAAAGGAGATTTGGCTAAAGTTAGGCCAGATGATTTGGCTGCAGGTGTAGTTAATGGCTTAATTGAAAAATATAAGATTAAGGTTGATGATGTCGAAGATTTAATTCTTGGTTGTGCTTTCCCTGAGGCTGAGCAAGGAATGAATTTGGCTCGGAATGTTGTATTCCTGTCAGACCTTCCAAAAAGTGTAGGTGGCGTAACTGTCAATAGATTCTGTGCTTCATCTATGCAGGCCATACACCAAGCTGCTGGAGCAATAATGTCAGGCTCTGGTGAGTTGTTTATTGCAGGTGGTGTTGAGTCAATGAGCAGAGTTCCAATGCCAGGGTTCAATCCTATGTTAAATCCAAGTTTAATCGACGTAGATGCGTATATCGGAATGGGGCACACCGCTGAAAATTTAGCCAAACAGCATTCGATTACTCGAGACGAGCAAGAGAAGATGGCGTTAGAAAGTCATCAAAAAGCAGCTAGTGCTATCGATCAAAATAAGTTCGACGATGAAATTGTTTCAATTAACGGAGTTAGCAAGGATGGATGCATTAGACCTGAAACTTCTCTTGAGTCTATGTCTGGCCTAAAGCCAGCTTTCGATAAAGATGGCGTAGTTACGGCCGCAACTTCATCCCCACTTACTGACGGTGCCGCAGCAGTTATTGTTTGTTCTGAGGATTACGCAAAGAAAAATAATTTAGACATATTAGCATTCATTAGAGGAATGGCCATATCTGGTTGCAGTCCAGAGGTAATGGGCATTGGACCAGTGTTATCATCTCAGAAAGCTCTCGAGCGTGCTGGAATCAAGTTAGAAGACATAGATGTTATTGAAATGAATGAAGCATTTGCTGCACAGAGCTTAGCCTGCGTGAAAGAGTTAGGTGTTGATATGTCCAAGTTAAACATTCACGGCGGGGCAATTTCGATGGGACATCCTTTAGGTGCTAGCGGCGCTAGGATTACTGGTAAAGCTGCTTATCTGTTGAAAGAAACCGGAAAGCGGTATGCTCTCTCAACTATGTGTGTAGGCGGCGGACAAGGCTGTGCAACAGTTCTAGAAAGGGTTTGAATGGAAATTAAAAAAGTAGCAGTAATCGGTGCAGGTCTCATGGGCAGTGGTATTGCTGCACAGGTTGCTAACGCAGGCTTTCCAGTAACGCTATTAGATATTGTACCAGATGGCGCAATTAATCGTAATGTAATAGCCGAAAGTGCAGTTAGTAAAATGCTTAAGCCAGTTAAGTTGGGAAGTCCAACTCCTTTAATGCATCGAAGTAATGCTAAACTTATAACAACTGGGAACATCGAGGATAATTTAGATTTCATAAAAGATGCAGACTTGATTATTGAAGTAGTTTTGGAAAGGCTAGATGTAAAGCATGATGTCTTTAGAAAAATTGATAAGTTTAGAAAGAAAGGTTCAATAATTACATCAAACACTTCTACTATACCTAGAGAACAGCTCTTGGAAGGGATGGCAGAATCTTTTGCCAAGGATTTTATGATTACTCATTTTTTTAATCCTCCAAGATATCTTCGATTACTTGAGATAGTCTCAGGTAATGAAGTTAGTCAAGAAAAAATTCAAATTGTTTCAGATTTTTGCGATATAACTCTTGGAAAAGAAGTAGTTGTATGCAATGACACTCCAGGCTTTATTGGAAACCGAATAGGTACTTATTGGACTTTAGTAGGGATGGTTGAAGCTGTAAAGTCCGGTTTAACTGTAGAAGAAGCAGATGCAGTCATGAGTCGACCTATTGGAGCTCCAAAGACTGGATTGTTCGGTTTAGCTGATGTAGTTGGCATAGATTTAATTCCGCATGTGACAAGTAGTATGATTTCAAACTTACCAAAGACTGATCCATACTGTATTGCCTACTCAGAACAGGAAAAGTTAGGTATCAGCCAACTATTTTCTGATATGGTAGATTCTGGTTATACTGGTAGAAAAGGTAAGGGTGGATTCTACAGGCTTAATTTGTCTTCAGGATCTAAAGTTAAAGAATCAAGAGATTTGAAGACTGGCAATTATTCTAGATCGATTAAACCTAAAAATTTACGAAGTGTTAAAGCTGCTAAGAAGGGTCTTAGAACTTTGGTTGAGTATGATGACAAAGGAGGCAAGTTTGCTTGGCAAGTTCTTTCTAAAACTTTGTCATATGCAGCATCTTTAGTTCCTGAAATTACGCAAAACGTTGTTAATGTAGACATAGCAATGAAAAATGGTTTTTTGTGGAAAAAAGGACCTTTTGAGATGTTAGATGCATTAGGACCTTCATGGTTTGTAAATAAGCTAAAAAGTGAGGGTTTAGATGTACCTAAAATTTTAGAGAGTGTAGGTGACGGATATTTCTATTCGGAAAATGAAAATAATCTTAATTACTTTACAATAGGTGGCAAATACGAAAAGGTTCCAAAGCCAGAGGGTTATCTTTCAGTTTCAGATATTAGCAGAGGTAAAACGGCAATTTTCAGAAATCCATCGATCAAGCTATGGGATATGGGTGATGAAATTCTTCTTGCTGAGTTTGTAAGTAAAATGAATTCAATTGATCCTCTGATCATGGAAGGTCTTTCTGAAGCTGCTTCTTTGTGTGAATCTGGCAAATTTAAGGGACTTGTAATAGGTAACGACGGGACCAATTTTTCAGCAGGTGCTAATTTGGGACTTGCCAGTTTCATATGCAACGTAGGGGCTTGGGGTGAAGTTGATAAATTTGTTGAGGGAGGTCAATTAACATTTATGAGTCTTAAACATGGTAGTTTTCCAGTAGTTGGTGCATCATCTGGACTTGCACTAGGCGGCGGATGCGAAGTTCTCCTTGCTTGCGATAGAATTCAAGCCCATTCAGAAACTTACATTGGACTGGTTGAGGTGGGGGTTGGAGTTGTTCCTGCGTGGGGTGGTTGTAAAGAGATGATACGAAGATGGAACGCAGATTCAAAATCACCAAAGGGGCCTATGGGCAGTATTGTTAAGATTTTTGAAAATCTAGGTACTGCTAAAGTAGCAAGTAGTGCTCAGGAAGCAAGAGATATGAAATTCTTGTTAGAGGGTGATGATATTACAATGAATCGTTCGAGAGTTCTTTACGATGCTAAGCAAACTTGCCTACGATTGGCAGATGGCTATGTGCCTCCTGAAATTAATGAATATCAACTACCAGGCCTTTCAGGTAAAGCAGCATTAGATTTGGCAGTTTCTGACCTAGTTAAATCAGGCCATGCAACTCCTCATGACGTTGTTGTAACAGATAAACTAGCTTACATCTTAACCGGAGGAGATACAGATTTTTTGGATAAAGTTTCAGAAGACAAGCTGTTGGAAATGGAGAGAGAAAGCTTCGTTGATTTAGTAAAGACTGAAGCTACATTAGATAGATTTGAACACATGCTTACCAAGGGTAAGCCACTGAGGAATTAAAATGGTAAAATACAAAGCACCACTTAGAGAGTATGAATTCATTTTGCGTGAAGTTTTGGGTATTGAGAAAGAGCTAGGCTCTTATCCTGAGTATAGCGAAGCTACATGGGATATGATTGAGATGATTAGTGAACAATTTGCAAAAATGAATGAAGATTACTGGCTTCCTTCAGCTAAAGAGGGAGATGAAGTTGGCGTTAAGTTTGAAGATGGCAATGTTGTTGTACCAGATTCCATGAAAGAGGCTACAAAAGTTGTAATTGAAGGAGGATTAACTCAATTATTTGGACACCAAGAATATGGTGGAATGGAATTTCCAAATGTAATAAGTGTATTGTCAGACGAAATGTCCTGCGCAGCTAATATGTCACTTGGAATATATTTGGGATTAACTAAAGGAGCTTATCATTGCATTCACAAGCATGGCAGTCAAGAAATAAGGCAAAGATATCTTCCTAAGTTTTTGTCTGGTGAATGGTTTGGGACTATGTGTTTGACTGAAGCTCACTGTGGAACTGACCTGGGATTAATCAGGACCACTGCAAAGCCAGAAGGAGACAGTTATTCCGTTAGTGGTCAAAAAATCTTCATATCTTGTGGAGAGCACGATATGGGAGAAAACATAATACATTTAGTTTTGGCAAGACTACCTGACGCACCTAAGGGCGTTAAAGGAATAAGTCTGTTTTTGATTCCAAAATTTAAAGTGAAAGATGATGGTTCTTTAGGAGATTTTAACAACGTTAATTGTGTTTCAATCGAGGAAAAAATGGGAGTTCATGGGTCTGCAACTTGCGTTATGAGCTTCGAAGGTTCTGAGGGTTATTTAATTGGAGAATTAAACGACGGTCTTGCAGCAATGTTTTCAATGATGAATACAGAAAGAATAGCTGTGGGTCTTCAGGGACTTGGCCAAGCTGAAATAGCATATCAAAATGCTTTAGCTTATTCTAAAGATAGAATTCAAGGCAGGGATCTAAAAGGTGCTCGAAATCCAGACGACGAAGCCGACCCTCTGATTGTTCACCCTGATGTTAGAAGGATGCTTATGCGATCTAAATCTCTTATCGATTCAGGCAGAATGCTAGCCTGTTGGACTGCTCTGGCAATTGATAGATATGAAAAAGATCCAGATCCCAAAGTACGAAAAGAAAATAATGATTTAGTAGAACTAATGACGCCTATAATCAAGGCATTGCTGACTGATTACGGTGTTGAAATTACATCCGAAATGTTACAAATTTTCGGTGGTCACGGATACATTAAGGAATATGGAATGGAACAATTTTACCGAGATGTTCGAATAGCGCCTATATGGGAAGGGACAAACGGAATCCAAGCCCTCGACTTGGCAGGAAGAAAGATGCCTCAGCACATGGGTCGTTTGCTTAGAAGATTCTTCCATCCTGCATTAAATTTCATTGAGAACAATAAAGATGATGAGGAATTAAAAGAATTTATCGAACCTTTTGCAAAGGCACTCAAGGGGTTGCAAAAAACTTCAATGTATATGGCCCAAAAGGGCCTCTCTAATCCTTATGAAATAGGTGCAGCAGCCACAGATTATCTAAGACAGTTTGGTTTGGTTGCAATGGGTTACATGTGGTTGTTAATGTTGGAAGTAGCCTTTGCTAAAAAGGATGTAGACTCTTATTATGAACACAAGATAATAACAGCTAGATTTTTCTTTGAGCGGATTTTGCCTGAGACCTTATCTAGAGCAATAGCAATAGGATCAGGATCAAAAACTATGATGTCCCTACCCGATGAAGGATTTGACAGTGTTCACAAGTTTACTGGAGCAGCAAATTAATGTCTGAAAGTAGTGTGTTCAAGGATAATCTTTTCGAAGGGAAGAAGGTATTTGTTACTGGTGGTGCAACGGGTATGGGTTTTGGTTTTGCAAAAGCCTTTCTTGAACACGGAGCCGACGTGATTATAGCTTCTAGGAAGGAAGAAAATTTGGTTAAGGCAGCCGCTGACATGGAGAAACAAACCGGTAAGACTTTGCATTGGAAGACTATGGATGTGAGAGATTCCGGAACAGTTAATGAAATTGCAAACTATATCAAAGATACTTGGGGGCATTTAGATGTTTTAGTAAACAATGCAGCTGGTAACTTTGTTACTCCTGCCGCAGCAATGAGCGAAAATGCATGGAGAGCAGTAGTAGACATTGTTTTGGATGGTACTTTCAGAGTTTCAAAGGCTTGCTATCCTCTTCTTAGGAAAAGTGAGGACGGTTCTTCTATTGTTAATATTATAGCAAATTATGCATGGGGTGCAGCTCCATTTGTAGCACATTCAGGTGCAGCAAAAGCAGGAGTCCTTAATCTTACCAGAACGCTTGCTCTTGAGTGGTCTAATGACAAAATTAGAGTTAATGCAATGTGTCCTGGTGTAGTTTTGACTGAAAATGTTAAAAAGAATCTAATGCTTGATGATAGTGTAGTTAAAATGTTTGAATCAAATATTCCTGCAGGAGGTATAACTGATGCGGAAAAGATGGCTCAGCAAGTGCTTTATTTATGTTCTCCAGCCGCAAGCGTGATTACTGGTGACATGCTTATCGCTGATGGAGGCGAATGGTTAGTTGGAAACAATTTCTACCAAATTGGGAAAAAGTTCTTCGATGAGTGATAAGAATTGGCCTATTGAAACACAAATACCCGTTTTATGGGGAGACATGGATTCTTTCGGTCATGTCAATAACATAATTTATCTAAAATGGTGTGAAACCTCTCGAGTTGAATTATTTCGTGAGATGTGGAAAGTAAAAACACTAGACACAGAAAATACCCAATTGGGGACAGGCATAGGACCTATTTTAGCTAATTTTAATTGTAATTACAAGTTTCCGGTTAAGTATCCTGATGAAATTAATGTTAAAACAAGAGTAAGCCACATTGGCAACTCATCATTTGGTATTGAACATGAGATTTTTTCAAAAAACAATGGAAATCGTTTAGTCTTTGAAGGGAGCAGCGTTATTGTTATGATTAACTATAACGATGGTAGTAAGTTTAAAATTGATAGTGAAATGAATAAAAAGTTTGAAAAATTTTTCTAATTTTATTATTTTTTATTTAATTTAGTGAGTATTTCTATTGTTTCAGGGTTTCCAAGTTGTTCTATGAAATAGTCAGCTTCAAGTTCGATTCTGCCTTTTATTGTTTCAGATTCCCTTCTAATTAATGCTTTAGTGGTAATTAATAATTCTCGAGGCTTAGCAGATAATTTTTTAGCAGAATTAAGTGCAACATTTGTTAGTTCACTTTCCTCGCAAATTTGATTAATTAATCTGTATTCTAAAGCCGTTTTTGCGTCAAACTTTTCTCCTAACATTAGCATCTCTGCAGCTTTTAGATAACCAGTTCTTTTTTGCAATAGCAGAGATGAAGCAAATTCAGGAACTAATCCCAGATTGATAAAGGGCATCATAAATAAGCTGTTTTTTGAAGCATAAACCAAGTCACAATGAAGTAACATTGTGGTGCCTATTCCAACTGCAAATCCATTTACAGCAGATATTACAGGTAAAGGACATTCAGTCAAAGCAATCATGAATTTAAAGACAGGTGAGCTTTTGTCTTCAGGAGGGTTTTCAATGAAATCTCTTAGATCGTTACCTGCTGTAAAGTCGTCTCCTCCTGAAATTAGTATTACTCTCACTTTCTTATTTTGGGAGGCTTTATCGATTAAATTCTTTAATTCAAAGTACATATCTTCTGTTAAAGCATTTTTTTTATGTGTTCTGTCCAATTTGATATGCATTATACGTTCGCTAATATTCGAGTTTACATATTTTGACATAATTGCCTATTACTGTTGTGGAATTATAGTTTTTGTTATATCTTAACAATTAGTGGTGGGCCCGATCGGATTTGAACCGATGGCCTCCCGGTTATCAGCCGGGTGCTCCAACCAGGCTAAGCTACGGGCCCAATTATTTTGCTACCAGACTAGGGGATTTAATATTGCACTTGTTTTTTTTAATTTAAATTGCTTTTTATCTAAAATCCTAGCTTAAATATTTATAGGCCTATTTTACTGATACTTCACTATTTGATTTAACCATGTCCAGAGAAGCCTTATTGGAGAAGATTAAGAAAGCTGAAGCTACAGCTGCTAGTGATATTGAAGCTGCTGAGAAGGAACAAGTTTCTGCAAGAAACAAAGTGCCTATAGACCAAGAGAATTTGTTGGAGAAAGCTAAAGATTCAGCTACGTCTAAGTCTCAGAAAGAGATAGATGCTGCAACAAGTGATGTAGAATCTCAGAAAAGTGATATTCTAAAGAAAGGTAAAAAGAGTAATTCTGATATGAAAAAAAAGGCTGAAGGTAAGGTTGATGCTGCGGCAGATAAATTCATCAAAGAGTTCTTGGAGAGTTTATCTTAATGCTAAAGCCTGAAAAAATGTCAAGAATGACCATTAGTGGTCACAAAAAAGATCTAGCCGCTTTATCAAAGTTGCTAAATGATCAAAATTTAGTTCATGTTGTTGACTACAACAATGAAGACGATGGTTTTAGTTTAGGTAAGTCTTTAGATTATGGCGAAAAGTCTTCAGATTTTCTTATAAAGCTTCGTTCTGTAATTAAACTTCTCGATGTTGAATCGAGTCCTCCCTCAACGATTAAGTTAGGCTCAGAAATAGAGTCAGAAATATCTGAATTAGATGAGATTATATCTCAAGCTCATGGCTTTAAGGCGAAAGAACGTGATTGTGACAGGAAAATTGATGAAGTTAGTAGCAGTATTGAGCAGCTTAAAGAGTTTGAAGAATTTAACATAGACGTTAAGTATCTATCAGGCTATTCTAGCGTTGTAGTATTCGCAGGTCATCTTCCATCAGATTCTGATAGTTCAGCTTTAGCATCCAATAAAAATATAGATTTTATTCAGAAAGATGATAATGTTGTTGTTTTTTGTGCAAGTGAAATTTCAACAGAAATTGAAAAAGACTTGTTAAACATTGGTTTTAGATCAATGGACGTGCCAGAGGGTGAAGGTTTACCTAAGGTAATGTTAACTTCATTGTCGAGTCAACTTCTAAAACTTGAGCATGAAAAAGCTGGATTACTGCAAGAAATTGAAATACTTGCAACAAGACATGGTGATTGGTTAGTCGCTTGTGAGGAGCATTATGCAGCTCTTTCAGAAAAATCTAGTCTCCCACTGAAATTAGCGACTTCTGAAAATATGTTTGTTTTGGATGGGTGGGTTCCTTCAGACTCGGTTTCAGACCTTCAACAGTCTTTGCAGGGTTTAGACATTTACTATGAGGTAGACAATAATTCAAGTGACGAACCGCCTATCAAGTTAGATAATCCAGAAGTTGCGAAACCTTTTGAATTATTTACTAAATTGTATAGCACACCTAAGCACTGGGAATATGATCCCACAATGATTATTTTTATCACTTATCCATTATTTTTCGGTCTAATGGTTGGGGATGCAGGTTATGGTTTTGCTTATATTTTATTCGGACATTACATACTAACCAAATTTGCGCACAATGAAGCTTTAGCTAACTTAGGTAAGATATTGAGAACAGCAGGTATCTACACCTTCTTGTTTGGAACTTTCATTTATGCGGAAGCTTTTGGTCAATCATTCTACAATATAGGAAACACACTTGGTTATACTTCAGCTTTATTTGCGAAATATTACGGACCTAGTTTTGATATACCCTTGATTGAAAAAGCCGAAGGTTTTAGCTGGCACCTTCCAATACATAAGTTCGATCCTCACGGTGCTCAATTAATGCTTTTATCTTCGATATTAATAGGTGTTGTTCACATTTCGTTAGGTTTAATTTTAGGATTTTTAAACGAGTGGAAACATCATGATTTAAAACATGCAATCTATGCTAAGTTGTCATTTTTCATGATTTTATGGGGAGGACTTCTCTCACTAGTATCTCTGGTTGGCTTATTACCCGAATCTTTCCAAACCGCAGGTTTGGTTGTGATGCTTACGGGGCTGGGCTTGGCCATAATTGGGGAAGGTGTAGTTGGGCTTTTAGAATTCCCTACAATATTTTCGAATGTTATTTCATATGCACGTATAGGTGCCATTGGTCTCAGTGACTATGGTTTAGCTTATACTGTAAACTTTATCTCATTTTCTCTTCTCTGGCCATCAGGTCCAGCAGGCATAATTGCTGCAGTCTTTGTAATGTTAATCGGACATTTGACTGTATTTACACTTGGTATTATTGGAACCGGAATTAACTCACTAAGGTTACAATATGTTGAATTCTTTACAAAATTTGTGCAGGGTGGGGGCACGCTTTACAGTCCTTTCGGTTATATACGAAAGTATACAAAAGAAAAAGAGGTAACACCATGAACGGGAAAAAAAACCTATACATTTTGGCAGCAGTGTTCTTTGTAGCATTGTTGACCACGCCAGTAGTAAGTGCTGAAGAGCACGCAGACAACGAAGAAACGGTCAAGGCCGCAGAAGCAACTTCCAAAGGGTACATTGCTATAGGAGCAGCTCTAGCAGTTGGTTTAGCAGGTATTGGAACCGGTTTAGCACAGAGTAACATTGGTTCAGCTGCAATTGGAGCAGTTGCTGAAGATGATAAGAACTTTACAAATGGTCTTATCTTTACAGCTATTCCTGAAACAATTGTTATTTTCGGTCTAGTTATTTCAGCATTAATCATTTTCGTGTTGTAAAATGGGTCTTGAGGAAATTCTCAAGCAGGTTGAAGAGACCGGCAAAGAGAAAGCTGCAGCCATACGCAAAGAGACCGTTGAAGAGGTTGAGAATAAGATGAAAGAGGCTACAAGTGAGTCTAAAGATTTGGTTTCTCAAATTGAATCGGGTACGTCTAGACGTATAGAGCAGCTAAAACAGCAAGAGATTCCAGCTGCAGAGTTAGAGGTAAAAAGAAGTCTATTAGAGATGCAAAAAGATTTACTTTCTCAGACAAAGTCCAGAGTTATGGAAAAATTAGAAGGTTTAAGTTCTAAAGAGCTTGAAAAGATATATTCTAATTTATTAACGAAGGTGCCTAAAGAAGGTAAGTTATTTTGCAGAAAAGAGGATAAAGCTACATTCAAGAAAATTAGTAAGTTATCCAATGGTGGTACCATTGACGACTTAGGTTTTCTAGTAGAAGCTGGCGAATATCGGTTAGATTTCAGATTCTCAACATTGGTGGACTCATCCTGGCAGAATCATCTGTCAATGGTAAGTGAGGTATTGTTTACCAAATGAGTAATTATGCTTACGTAGCCACACGAGCTAGGTCTCGTCGTTCTCGTCTTCTTCCAGCTGAAGCATATAATCAGTTGTTAAATCTTGAACATGCAGAAATTGCAAGGTATATTCAAGATTTAGAGTATAGAAGAGAAATAGATAGGTACGGTTCCACTTTGAGTGGGGCTGATCTTATTGAAACAGCTTTAGTGGATAATTTAGCTAAAGATGTTGGCGACTTTTTGAGTTTTAGCAAAGGAAAGCTACGTGACATATTACACGTTTATGCAGAGAAATATCGTGTCGATAATTTGAAGAATATAATAAGAGGTATTAATCAGAATATGGATAAGACAAATTTAGAACGTCTTGTTTGTCCAATAAATGATTCAGACAAAGATCTTTACAATAAATTATATGATTCAAAAACAGTAGAAGATGTGATAGCTTCGTTAGAAGGTACTGCATATTTCAATCCACTGAAAAAAGCATTAGAGTCTCGTAATTCAGACAGTTTACAACCTCTTGAAGATGCCCTTGATTTGATATACTATAGGAATTTAGTTTCAAATCAGCCTTCAGGTGGTGCAGATGTTGAAGTTTATCGTAACTTTATACACCTAAAAGTAGACATAGCTAATATCAAAACGCTTTTAAGAATGAGACATCGAGGAATTAGTGCTCACAACGAATTATTGATTAATGGAGGCTCCATAAGTATTGATTTATTGTCTAGTACTCAGTCTTTAGATGATTTACTGACTTCACTTGAAGGTACCAAGTATTTTGAGTTACTCGAACCTCATTTGCAAAAAGATTCAGTAGATTTGAATTCTTGTGTACATTCATTAGATGAACATATGGCAAACAAGACAAAAAGATTTTCATATCTTTATCCTTTATCAGTTCTACCCGTTCTAGATTATTTACTGAAAAAGGAAAGAGAAGTGTACAATCTTCGAGCAATTATCAGAGGTAAGCAAGCCGGTCTTTCGAATGAAATTATTGAGGAGTTGGTGGTAGTCTAATGGAGATAGCGGTAGTTGGAGATGATTTATTTACAATTGGTTTTAGACTAGTTGGTATAGAAAAGTGGTTCAATGTAAGTGGTGATGTAAGTGTGGATGAAGCAGTAAAATCTGCTTTAAGTGATAAGGGAATAGGAGTGATTGTTATTCATGATAAGAATTGGAAGGAATTAGAACCTTCCTTAAGAAAAAAACTAAGCAATAGCGTGAAACCAACGGTAATAGCCATTGGTTCTGAAGTTGATCAAGGTCTTAGGGACCGTATCAAAACCGCTGTAGGAGTTGACCTATGGAAATAAAAGGAGAAATATATAGAGTGTCAGGGCCGGTTGTAACGGCCAGAGGTG
>MIYX01000023.1 GCA_001875365.1 Marine Group III euryarchaeote CG-Epi4 | reverse complement strand
TCTATTGTTGATGATGATGATTTACCGCGTATCCAGGGAGACGCTCACGAAATCGTAGAAGCTTCAAAAAGAATTTCTGAAATTGTTAATGATTTATCTACACACGCAAGAGATGCAAGAACTACAGGAAATTCGACAATAAATTTAAATGATATAGCTGATAAATCTATGGAAATTTCAAAACATACAAGAAATTTAAATTCTATAGAAATAGTAAAACAGTATACTGCTGAAGCTGTAGTCATAGGAAGCTCGTCTGAACTTACTCAGGTAATTACTAATTTTGTTAATAATGCAGTAGATGCGATGAATGATAAAGGTAAATTATGGCTAATAACTAAAAGTTCAAAAAATATGTGCTCAATATCTGTGAAAGATAACGGTAGTGGAATGGATGAAGCTACTCAAAAGAAGATTTTCGACCCTTTTTTTACCACTAAAGAACCTGGTAAAGGTACTGGGTTAGGATTGCACGTAGTTAGGAAAATTATTGAAAAACACGACGCAGAATTAGAACTTGAATCTAAATTAGGCGAGGGAACTACTTTTACCATAATTTTTCCAACTATGAAAAAATAAGTAAAATTACATTACCGTTCATCTTTTCAAACCCAGCCGAATTGCAAAATAGGAAGTTAATCCCTATGAACCCATATCTTGCGCTAACGAGACCCGGAAATGTTGTACTGACTGCAGTTGCTGTAGTTGCTGGGTCTTTTATTGCAACTGGAGACAATATTGTAGATTTTCAAGTAGAAATATTAATTGCATCAATTTCAGCAATGATGCTTGTTGGTGGAGGTAATGCACTAAATGATTATAATGATCGAGAATCTGATAAAGAAAATCATCCAAATAGACCTATTCCTGCAGGTTTGGTCAGTGCTGAAAATACTCTGCTTTACTCACAATTCCTGTTGGGAGGAGGATTATTAGTTGTTCTTTTTGGACTTGCCAATAAGCTACCTTTTATCATAGCATTAATAGGAACTGTAACTCTTATATCATATGAAAAACAGTTAAAAGCTCTAGGCATCTCTGGAAATATTGCAGTAGGGTTTATGTCTGGTGCAGTATTCCTTTTTGCTGGAATGGTCGTTAATGATCCGGGACCGACTTTATGGATGTTTGGACTAGCTTTTCTAGCAACTATTTCACGTGAAATCATTAAGGACATTCAAGATCTTGAAGGCGATAGGGATAGATTAACATTGCCTGCAAGGATAGGGATTCAGAATTCTCTAATTGTAGCAGGCATCATTTTGGTTACAGCCATTTCACTAAGCTATACTGCTGTTCCTCAATTTGATGGAATGGCCTTAAACGCTTATTTAATTGGAATCTCTGCAGCAAATTTACTGATGTTAATTGGATTTCAAAGCGCTAGGAATGAAAACTATTTCTCAGGTCAAAAGAGCATAAAACAAGGAATGGGTGTTGCAATGTTAGCATTTATCGCTTCTGCGGGCCTTTAGATATATTAATATATGCACATTTATACATATATTTATGGACGCCGTTATTTTCAAAGCCTTAGGAAATGTTACGAGATTGAAAATAATTGAAATGCTGATGATTAAAGAACATAACGTTACCGACTTAACTAGAATATCTGGAAAAGATCAAACTACCGTATCGAGACATCTTGCAAATCTGAAAGAAGCAAAGATAATTTCTCAAAAAAGAATTGGAAGAAATAAAATATATGCAATTATAGACTCGAAAATGAAAGCTTGGTTGAATATGGCCGTAAGAAACAATAAAAAACCTGAGGAAAATACTCCACTTAGAGACAAAATAAAGGACTTTTTGACTAGTCAAAAGAAATAAATATGAATGATGAAGAGAAAGAAATTCTAGATGAGAGACTTGTTCGGTTAAGACAACTAAGTAAAAATCTAGATGAAAGCTTTACAATTCCGGGAACTAGAATTAAATTTGGAATGGATGCGCTACTTGGACTGGTGCCTGGAGGTGGAGACATAGTAAGTGGAATCTTTTCACTATACATGCTAAGAGCTGCAATCAAAATGAACCTGCCTAAACGAGCTGTATTCTCAATGTTTCTAAATATTATATTAGATACCACTGTAGGGGCCATCCCCGTTGCTGGAGACATATTTGATATCTTTTGGAAATCAAATAAAAGAAATTTAAAAATTATAGAAAAACATTTGGATAAGGAATCTAAATATTGATCAAGGCAATTCTTAGTGCAATCTGCCCACGTCTAATGTTTAAATTTGGAGTGTAGCTACTAATTTATTGGCTAATTTTGTTTTAGCTACTAAATTATGCTTTACCGAGTATGCGGTACATTCCAGTGCCACAAGTTCCACATGATCCTTTCATTGCTTTACGACCATTCTTCATTGTGACTTCTTGTCCGTTACCTATTTCTCTTTTGGCTTTACACTTTACGCAGTATCCTTCCATACACATACATCGAGGAAGATAGCATATAAAACAAACGGCCGTAGAAGGCACTATATAAAGATTAGTATTCTATTATTTTCCTATTACTAGAGTAATATTTTTCTATTATTTTCCTATTATTTGTCTATTATTTTTCTATTAGGTTTTATATAGTATATCAATAAATGACTTATAATAAAATGAGCGAAAACAAAGAAAAAGAAATGAGACGAGTGCCGGTTACTGTTTTAACTGGATTTTTGGGCTCTGGTAAGACTACTCTCCTAAATCATATTCTGTCAAGTACCGAACATAAAATGAAATTCGCTATTGTTGAAAATGAATTTGGTGACATTGGTATTGATGAGAATATATTAGTTGAGACTTCAGAAGAAGAAATTATTGAAGTCGTTAATGGCTGTCTTTGCTGTAACGTAAGAGGAGACCTTACCGAGTTACTTTATGACATGTATGATAGAATCAAGGACTTTGATGGGTTGATAATTGAGACAACAGGGCTAGCTGATCCTGCTCCTGTTGCACAAACTTTCTTCGTTGATGACAAAATTTCAGAACGTTATGAACTTGATGGGATTATAACTGTAGTAGACGCAAAAAATATTATCCAACATGTGGAAGAAGAAAAGCCTGAAGGAATAGAAAATGAGTCTGTTGAACAGATTGCTTTTGCAGATAAAATCCTACTAAACAAGACTGATCTCGTAGATGAAGAAGAGCTGTTGAATGTTGAAAAACAGATAAAGGTAATCAATGGGTTTGCACCAATCTTTAGAACTGAGCATGGAATCATAGATCCTAAAAATTTGATTAATATCGGCTCTTTTGATTTAAAGAGAACTCTTGAAATGGATCCTGAATTTCTTGATACTGACGCAGAACACGAGCATGATCAGCGTGTAACATCTATAAGCTCAAAATTCGAAGGATCTCTTAACGTTAATAAACTTAACAAGTGGATTGCAGAAATTATCGATAAAAAAGCAACGGATATTTTTAGATACAAGGGAATCTTATCAGTAAAAGGTATGGACAATAAGTTTGTATTCCAAGGAGTTCACATGCTCTTTGGTGGAGCATATAGCCAAGATCTTATGTGGGAAAAGGATGAAAAACGTGAATGCACTTTCGTTTTCATAGGAAGAGATTTGGACCACGAAGCACTAGAAGCTGGATTCATGGAATGTAAAGCTGAAGAACTACGTTTTAACGTAGGAGACATGATTTATGCTAATGTAGGAGAATTTACAAAAGGTAAAATTTTGAAATGTTGGGATGAAGGAAATCCATACCGTGTTGAGCTCCAAGATGATGAAAAGAAAAACGTGTGGGTTCCTATCGATGACGACGAATATGTTCGTAAAAAGGTTTAAGATAAGTCGCAACTAAATTGGTTCACTAAAAATGAAAGATATAGATAGCTTGGCTTCTATGTACGTCTGTGATAGCTGCTGCTGTGGAAATACTGAAAAAGGGCATAAGGAAGTTCCCGTAAATAAACTAAAAATTGCTTGGAAAAAAGAAAAATTAGACAAAAAAGTAAATCTTATCATTTCAAACTGTTTAGGGTATTGTAGTTTACATAATGTTACAATGCTAAAAAATGGAAGTAAAAAAACTTGGATAGGAAAACTGAATAGTAGAGAGCATTTTGAAGCTGTTATTACCTGGGCTCATAGTGTAGCTGAATTTGGAAATAAAGCCAAATTACCAAATATTTTAGTTCCACACCTTTTTTTACCTAGTGATATTTAAAAAAATTAGTTTAAATTTTGGGATGGGGAAAATAAAGGCCTTACTACAAATTGGATTATTGCTACACAACCAAAAATAATTGCTGAAACTAGAGCAATCATTGCGCCGCTTCCCGCTTCTAATTCTGCTGAATAATAAAGCCCTAAAAGAACTGAACTAAATCCAAAAAATTGTGACCACATGAATGAAGAGCGAAAGCTAGTACTTACCAACTGAGAGGTAGCTGAAGGCGTAACTAATAATGCAGTTACTAGTAAAGCTCCCATTACTTGAACCATACTAACAACAGTAGCTGCTGTAATTATACTAAAAGCAAGCCCAGTCATTCTTACTGGAATACCTTGGACTTGTGCTGCGAGCGGATCAATGCTAGTAATAAGTAAAATTTTATACGACACAAAAAGGAAAATTAAAGATATAAAGGAAACGATACAAATCATATTAAAACTTTCTTTATCAATTAGCAACAAATTTCCAAATAAATAACCTTCAACGTCAGTTGTTACACCTCCTCCCCAAATTCTTAGAGAAACTAAACCTAAAGCAAGCATTCCGGTTAAAAATATAGCAATTGAAGCATCTCCTGAAAGTATTTCTCGTACTTGTAACTCATAAATTATTATTGCTGAGATAATGCTTAAGAAAAGAGCAAAATGTAACTCTGATGCAAGACCAAAAGTAATAGACAGAGCAACTCCACCAAACGAAACATGAGCTAAACCGTCACCCAGTAATGCAAGATTTCTAATTAATAAAAATATTCCAAGAAAACCTGAAACAAGTGTAACTATTAACGCTGCAATTAATGATCTCTGAAGCATTTCCATTGTAAAAAAATAAGGGAAAATTTCACCTGGAATTATAGGTGCAAGGGCTTCCAAGAATGGAACGACTAATTTCAATACAATTTCGCCTACGTCTATCATTTTTCTACAGTATCCTTCAACTGGTATAATTTTTCTCCTATGCCAACACTTTCATGAATACGCTCTAGTCCTCGTAAATTGGCTAATTCATCTAAACTAGGAAAACAATCTGAGGCTCCATCATATCTAATTCTTTCTTCTAGATATATCATTCTATGCGAAGTTCGTTGAATAGCTGCTATGTCATGAGATACCATCAAAATAGTTTTTTGAGATTCATGGCAAAGCCTATCTAAAAATTTAAGTAAATAATTTCTAGAATTACGATCTACTCCAACAAGAGGCTCGTCTAAGATTATAAATTCAGCTTCCGAAGCTAAAACTCGTGCAATTACTGCACGTTGTCGTTGTCCTCCAGATAAGGTGTGAATACTCCTGCTTTGTACATCTTGTAAATCTGCCTGCCTGATAGCGCGATCTACTCTAGCATTCTGATCGGCGTTATATCTCCAAAACATGTTACCTGAATTTAGAGTACCTAGTTGAACAAGTTCCCTAACAGTTAATTTCACATTTTTTGGAATATTGGATGCATGTTGAGAAACCCAACCTAATTTCCTAAGTATAGAATTAGAAGGTATTCTACTCCCATAAAATTCAACATGTCCCTGATTTGACTTAAGTATACCTAAAATCGTGAGGAGGAAGGTAGTTTTACCTCCTCCGTTTGGACCTACGAGTCCAACGAACTCTCCACGTTTAATAGTTAGGGACACTTTATCTAAAACCACTTTTTTTGAGCGACTTACAGATAAATTTTCAACTACGAGTAGAGAGTCCGTATGCATATTTAATTATTAGACAATGTCTAAAATTTCCTACGCGTACTTTTCTGCGTCAGCTTTCGAAAGAATTCTGAACATTTTGTGTTTTTCGCCGTCGATTGTGACAGATGCTTTTGCTGCAGGTCTGCCGTTTTTCATAGTAACTATTTGAAAATCTTTTTCTTCGACTTCAACGGATTTCTTTAGTTTTACATTATAGAATTGCATGTTTACCTCCTTTTATTTTTTTGTTGGTACTCGGAGCACCATATAAATTAGCACCCTATGCCTGTAACAAGGCTGTCAAGGTTCTTATTCATCAATGTCAGATAATTGTCCTCTGAGTCTTTAGGTGGCATTTCCATGGTATACAGTACTTCTACTGATACTGTAATGCCGTCGTCAGCTGCTTGTTGGACAATGCTATCTACAGTTGCAGTATTTGTATATTCTTCAATATATAACACAGTTATTTGTTTCTCTTTGATTGTATTCACAACCTCTACTATGTCGCCAGGTGCGGCAGTTCCTTCAGGATCCAATCCGTGTACTGTTACTATGTCAATGTCATACCTTTGAGCAATGTAAGAGTAAGCATTGTGATTGGCTACAACTGTCTTGTCAGCATTTGCTACATCACAAGAACCACCTTCACCGAATGCTGCAGTGTAATCTAAATCTATTTTATCAAGACTTGCTGAAAAATTTTCTGCATTTGCTTTGAAATCTGCTTCACCTTCAGGGAATTTTGCAATAAAGGCTTCTAGAACAACGTTTACTTGAGCCTTGTAAGCAACTGGGCTTAGCCAACTGTGTGGATCATAGTCGAAAGCTTCTTCGTCTGAATCTGCAACTATTTCACTGCCATCGTCGGAGTGATCTTCATCGTCTGAATGGTCTTCATCATCTGAATGATCGCTGTGATCGTCTCCATGGTCATCGTGGTCGTCATGGTCATCGTGATCATCATGGCCGCCTGCTCCCATCAAAATGAAATATTCGATGCCCGAAGGTAAAGCAAAACCATAGTCTCCTTCTTCTTCAACGTGAAGAGTAGCGAAAGCGACGTGATGGTCATCATGATTGTCGTCATCATCTTCTTCCCAAGCATGCCAGAATTCATCAAAGGAAATTAAAGAGTCGTTATTGGCGTCAGAAAAATTTAATGCATCTTGAGGAGTTGGTATTTCATTGCCTTCTATGTCATCATCGTGCGTTTCATTGTCATCGTGATCATCATCCCCATGGTCTTCATTCTCTTCGTCGTACTCGGCTACTGCAGGAATGAAAGACTCAAGTTCAGTCAGGTTTAGTAAGCCATCATCATTTGCGTCTGAGTTATTGAAAATGGCCATCAAGTCAGTCATCTCTTGATGATGGTCGTCATGATCATCGTGAGTTTCATTGTCGTCATGATCATCGTGTCCCTCTCCATCACTGTGGTCATCATGGCCATGGTCATCGTGTCCACCGCCTTCTTCTGCAACGTGTTCAACGTCATCGCCAGCTGAATCTTTCAGGTAGTGCTGAGTATTTTCGAATTCATAAGGACTGTGAGCTGTAAATGCTGCAAAACCTGTCATTCCAGTTGTGTCCATGTTGAATGAAGACATATCCGCAGTTTCGTCTACAACAAGATTAAAGCAAGAACCCTCAGGCGCAATAGGAGTCATAGTGCCTCCGTCTTGAACATCTACACAGGAATCTCCTTCGATAAGAGCTTCTGCGTCTCCTTCTAATGAATGCATGGTAGCTTCTGTTGGAGTATCAGTTGGAATAATTACAACTTTCATACTAGGATCTGCGTAAGCACCATCTTTCTTCTCCATAGTCCAGGTATGAGCTGAATCGGTAATACTGAAAATTCCTGCCCATTCATATGGACCAGAACCATGTCCGTGGTCGTGGTGAGCGTGACCGCCCATCATCTTGAGAACTACCATGTCAAACTCAGTAGCTGCTCCGTATTCAAATTCTAATAGATATTCTCCTTCTTCAAGGTGGAAAACGGATACAACAGTATCTGATGGACAACCTGCTGGATTTTGAATCACTTTTTCGGCTGATGCGTGATTATGCTCTGCATGAGCATCGTGATCATCTCCATGGTCATCATCACCGTGGTCATCATCACCGTGGTCATCATCACCGTGGTCGTCGTCTCCATGGTCATCGTGATCATCATCCATTTCAGGATAAGATACCTTATGAGTCATGGCTTCTGCATGAATTTCAACGTCTCCTGCCTCATCATGATGATCGGCAAGAGTTACTGCCTCGTAAGCATCTTCATTCAATGTTTCACATATTTCACTTAGGAGTATTGACTGATAGTCTAATGTCTTTTCGCCTGAAGGCATTGCGTGAGTTTGAACAACGTCTGGTGCATCGTTACCTAAATCTGATATTGCTTTATCCACCCATGTTTCAAGACCTAGACCGTGATAAAGGAATAAATCTGAATTCTGAAGTCTAGCAAGATCTGAAACTGAAGGGTCGTAATTGTGAACATCAGTACTGGACGAACTAATAAGCTCAACTGTAACTCTATCTCCCCCTACACCTCTAGCAAGCTCTGCAACATGATAAGTGGACGTCATAACAGTTCCAAGGGTAGAGTTTGTAACTGCATTGGAATCATCAGTAGTAGAATCATCGGATACTATACTGGAATTGGAATCTTCTTCGTCTGTGTCTATACAACCAACAAAACTAGAAAAGACCATTACAATAGCAAAAATTAACGCTGAAGATTTTGTACTCATCTAACAGCACCCCAATGTACAATCGCAATCTACTTCAGGGCCGTGATTATGATTAAATTCGCATGAAGGATACAAGGAATCTATAGCTCCTTGATCTAAAGCCCATTTTAGTAAGTCTGAAATTAACTGAGAACGGCTAATTCCGTCTATATTAGTTTTCCATCCATCTAGTTGCTGAACTAGAGAGACTGGAATATCTGCTGATACTTTTGACAAAGCATACCTTGAACGTCGCGTCATACTGAGTTGTAGCCAATATACTATAAATAGATTATTATCCTATTAGGATTCTATTATTTAGCTAATTTAGCGAAATTAATCTTTATAAACTGGCTAGCTAAAAATACATTATTAATTTCCAATAACTTAGAGGAACTAGTGCGTAAAATCTATCTATAAATAAATATAATAATCTAACTCTTAGTGTGTATTAATGAACGAAAATGTCGTACAAATTGGAGTAGCTTTGGTAATCGTCAATTTAGTTGCATGGGGCGGATTTACAATGCTTCAAGATGATGATACGAAAGAGTACATTGATAGAGTGATCTATCAGCAACCTGATGTTGATATTGCAAATGTTACCGTAACAATTGACTATAACGGAATGGAATCAAACGCTACCGCTAACACAAATATGACCAATGTAACTTACGACGTAACTGTAATTGATGATACGTCGGCCTTTAACGCTACGGTAGAAGCAAGTAAAGGAAATTTTGGATTAAAATTTACTTGGTTTTCATCTTTTAATGGTGCATTCATTGATGAAATAGATGGAATTCCAGGAAGTCCTTGCTACTGGGAATTAATCTACAATGGCAATTCCTCATCGGTTGGAGCATCAGACTTAATTCTAGTAGAAAACGATTCAATTACCTGGAAATATAATACTGATTACTGTTAATCAGTTGCAAATATCATATCATCGCTTTTGAAAGCTTTGAATTCAAGTGCATTACCGCATGGATCTAAAAAAAACATTGTAGACTGTTCGCCTGGTTCACCTTTGAATCTAGTGTGTGGTTCGATTATAAAATCAATACCCGATTCTTCCAATACTTTAGATAATGAATGCCAAGTTTCTTGTTCCAGTATCACGCCAAAATGGCTTGCTGGAACCTCATCCCCATCAACTGGATTTGTTTGAGCAATATCCATTGAATCTACTAAATGAGCTACAACTTGATGACCATACATATCAAAGTCTATCCATCTATCTGAACTTCTACCTTCTTTACATCCAAGAGTTTTTGTGTAAAATTCTCTTGTCTTTTCTAAATCATCTACCGGAAATGCAAGGTGGAATGGACGCATAAAGCAATATTATGCTGCTCTTTTTACGTATTATCTTAAGTAGAATCATTGCTAATGAGCTCTATGAATGAAACCATTCTCATTGCTGCAATTGTTGTCTATGGATTGTTCATAATTTTTGGTACTAAATGGGTTTTTGAATTCATGATGGCACGGAATATGAAAGAAAATGTTGCAATTTACTATAACCGTAAAATCTTACATATGTTTTGCGGAGGCTTGATAGGTATGATGGCCCCATCAATTCTAAGTGAACCCATCTATGCACTTTACATTGGAATCTTATTCACAATTATAACTTACATTCCTTACTACACTGGTCACTTGCTATATTGGGTTCAAACTAACGACAACAAAAACGACGTTAATTTTTGTTTCATGGCTGGAGCTTCTGTTTACTTAATTTGGGAAATACTAGGAGACCCGTACTTAGCCATAATTCCTCTTTTGTTTATGGCCTTTGGTGACGGAGTAACCGGAATTGCTAGAAACTTAAAATTTGGTTACCGAACCAAAAATCCAATTGGAAATGTATTCATGGCAATTGTTTGCATTCCAATGGGATATTATTTGGGTGGCTTGTCTGACCCTGCCCTGCCCATTTGGGGAGTAATAGCTGCCATTGTAGCTACTTTTGTCGAAAGATATGAGTTTGGCCCTATAGATGATAACATCCTGATAACTGTAAGTGCTACTATCGTACTATTTATCGGCAATGAAATTGGACCTTTAACCGGGTAATTTATGTGGCTTAGCTAAATTAGCTTCCATTAATTTCAACTCATCGATTCCGCTTATCAATATTTTTGAATCTGGTATAAGTTCTTCATCCGGTATTTTTCCTTCATATTCCATTTTAGAAAGAATGTGTTTCATACAATTTAGCCTTGCTTTTTTCTTATTGTCTGATCTAACTATAGTCCAAGGAGAAAGAGTTGTATTTGTTTCTAAAAGCATCTGAAACTTGCGCATTGTGTATTCTCCCCATAAATCTTGAGCTTGCATATCTACTGGAGATAATTTGTATTGTTTTAATGGATCTTTAGACCTTTTTTCGAAACGCTTCAGTTGCATTTTCTTAGAAACTGAGAAATATAATTTAATCAATATTATTCCTTCTTTGACTAATATTCGTTCAAAAATAGGTGCATATTTTAAGAATTTTTTATGTTGTTCATCAGTACAAAAGCCCATCACTGGCTCTACCATTGCTCTGTTGTACCAACTTCGATCAAAAAGTACCATTTCTCCTGCAGATGGAAGATGATCTGTATATCTTTGGAAATACCATTGTGTTCTTTCCGTATCACTTGGCTTCTCCAAAGCTACAACTCGGGCACCTCGAGGATTTAGATGCTCTCTAATCCTTTTGATTGTTCCTCCCTTACCTGCAGCATCTCTACCTTCGAAAAGCATAACAACTCTCTGGCCAGTTTTCTTAACATGATTTTGTAATTTTAAAAGTTCAATCTGTAATTTTAATTTTTCTTCTTCATAGGCTATTGTAGATTTAGGAATCCAGACTTGTATCTTTTTGTCTGAACCTTTGGCATCCTTGTTTTTCAAGGCTTCACCTTCTGATAATTTAACCTTCTTATTAGCTACCACGGAACGTTGTCACTGTCCCGCTTAATATAAGATTTGTTATTTCAGCTAAATTTCGTAATCCTCTACCGCGTAAGCAAATAGGTTATGATAATATGTATTACCACCACCAGGATAGGCTATCATAAAAAGTAAATTGTTATTGACTACCATTAAATTTTGAGGATCACCAGAAGTAGTTCCAGACCAAAATTCGTGCACCATTACTGTACCTTCTGGGGTTCCATCTGATTTCCATAATTCATAACCTGTTGGTTGTGTACGCAATGACATGTAAAATTCACCATCATACATAACTGGTGTCCCAGAAATATAAATGTTACTGCTATGAACGTCTAAATCCATTATCATTTGTTTGCCGTCTGTCATGAAAAGACGATAACTATCTCCATCGTGAGCTACAAAGTAAAAATAGTCCTCAGTATTAAAATAAATATTAGGGTTTGAACCGGAAGAACCATCGCGTATATCTGAAAACATGAGGGTTCCAGCTTCCGTACCATCTGTGTACCATAGTTCACGGCCATGTGTACCATCATCAGCATTGAACCAAAGCTTGTCACCGAATTCAAAGAAACAATGATAGTAACAATATGTTGAACCATAATTATTGCCGTTGGAGTCTTCTTCCCTTATATCTTTGAGCATTCGAGTTCCGTTGGCAGTACCGTCTGTCATCCAAGGCTCACTACCGTGCTCACCATCGTTAGCAATGAAATACATTGTATCTCCGATCGTTGTAAAACTGTTAGGACTTGAACCATAGTTATTGCCGTTAGAGTCTTCACCTCTTATTTCTTTAACTAAATAAGTGCCATTTTCGGTTCCATCAGTGGCCCAAAGCTCCTCGCCAGTTGTACCATTGTTAGCTCCAAAGTAGAATTTATCATTAAAGTAGTGGAAACCATAGTAGCCATAAAACCCTGAATTTGTTCCCGGATCAATATCTTTGACCATGTTTGTTCCGCTTTCTGTACCATCAGTCACCCACAACTCGTAACCATTGATTGAAGTTGTTGCTCGGAAAAATAACAAATCTTCAGTCTGGCCCATAAACCAAGGATAAGAATCAGCCTCTCCAGTATTTATATCTTTTAGCATTTCGGCGTTACCATAATAATCTGAAGTCCACAATTCTTCGCCGAAATCCGCGCTTCCTTCAAATCTATAATAAAATTTTCCGTTAAATTCAGTTATATCATTAATATATCCACTTGTGTAGTTAGTAATTGCTAACATTCCAGGTTTACAAACAGATGCTGAATGGTCTATTTCGCCGTCCTCAAGGACATGATTTCCTGCATCGCCATTGTTATCTCCATTATCAATACCTGATGAGTAACTCATTACATATTCATTAGGGCAGTCTCCATCGAAATTCCAATTGGTTATAGACTGATAAGTTTTCCACTCCTCGAATTCTGCCATCATGTCATCATACTCTGTTGAAAGGTCGTCGAACTCCACAAATAGTTCATTATATTGTGTTGAAAGATTATCATATTCTATCTCTAGCATTGAAAAGTTGTTATCGAGCATAGAGTATTCCGATTGCAATGATTCCAAATCAAATTTGTAAGCATTAAAATCATCTTCAAGTGAATTAAAACTAGAATTCAAGTTTTCAAATGAATCATGTGCCATATCTAGATGGCTGTTTGACGTTTCTAATTCATCTCTAAGATTAGATAGTTCTTGTTCTTGGTCTGCAATCGTTGAGTTCATAACTTCGTTATGAGTGTTAGTAACTGCAATCTCAACTTCTAAATCTTTGATATCATTTTGTAACTCTATATTTTTTGTTAGAGCTGTTTCATAATTTGCTGCTAATGTTGATAAATCTGCCGCTAAATTTTCATAGCTAGCAGTCAAATTAGCAAACCTTTGGCTTAGCTCTTCTTCATCCAAATTTGAAACTGGATCTAATATCTCGTCAGTTGAGGAAGTATCTTCACCATCTATACATCCTGTAAAAGTAGTCACGCACAATAATAGTGCGACAATTACGGCCTTGTTCATACTACTTGAATACGACTAGGGTATTTATTATGTTATTAGATTGTAATTAATCGGATTCCCAATTATTAGGATCTCCACGTCCAGCTATTTCAGAAGAATCTGTCCAATTAGTCTCATTCCACATTGCATGACCCCATGCTACACCTGCTGCACTCGAGCCTGAGAAATCTGCACCGGACAAATCTGCATAATCAAAATGGGAATCAGACAAATCTGCCAGCGTAAGGGCTGCACCTCTAAAATTCATGCAAGATAATTCAAGACGGTAACAACCACCTGTTTGATTATATCTCCAGCCCTGATTGTAAGTACTACCTCCCGGACCAGATTCTGTATCCCAACCTAACGTAGAACCGCCAAAGTGTACATTCGTCATGTCTGCTCTACGAAACTGTGTGTCTACAAAGCGAGCATTCGTAGGATAGAATTCAGAAGTATGTGTTTCTTCATTATCTGATGAGTATAAGGAGTGATAATAGCCTTCAGGTAACTGTGTAACGCAAATTTTTGAGTTGTCCAGTTTTGTATTATTCAAATCTGCACTCATAAAATCGACGCAATTAACGTAACGGAAGTTATCAGAAGAATACATATCATATTCCTCTATCCATTCTTGATCTCGAGAATAATCAGTCATATCGTTACCGTTATAACAGTCATAGTTATCTCCATCATCATTATTATCATAACAATTTTGGAAATAATTGCCACTTGCCTTCATAACAGACAAAAAGCCAGAAGGGAGGTTTGAACTTACTTCCATGGATGAGTGAGACATGTCTGCAAATGCAAAAGTAGCTTCAATGAAAGATACTGAAGCATAAGTTACTCCTACCATCTTTGTGGACGGCCCATCTGCAATTTTAGAAAAGTCTGATTCATCGAAATTACTTACTTCAAAAGTGCTATGATCTAAACTTGCCCCTTTCCAAGAGGATTCTTGACCTTCTACAAAGTAGAAATAACAGTCATTAGCCTTGACACGGTCAAAATTAGATCCAATTAAAGTTGTGTGATGGATAATGCAATTGTGCATCTCAGTATTTTCAAAATTTGAATCCTCAATACTTGAGTCTACTATTTCTACTGCATTCCAGTGCGAATTGGAAACGCTAGTATCTTCAAAATTTACTAAACGGAAGTATGCGCCATTCGCATGACTGTGGTCTAACTTTGCGCCCGAGAAATTATTCCCTACAAATCTTGCACCATCTAAATTTGCTTCACTTAAATCTGCATTACTAAAGTCTATACCTGATAAATCTTGGCCTGATAAATCTACACCGACTAAATCTATGCCTGAAACACCATTCTCCTTAATTTTTTGCACTAATAGCATTTTCATAAAAACATATCTTTCATGCTCATCCATTAAACTCATCAATGTTAATTGATTCAAACCGTTAACTAGTTCAGCTAAGTCGTTTGACATGTTAGATACTTCAAGCTGAAGCAAAAATTGGTCTTTTTTAATTTCTCCCATTTCATCCATGTCATCGTGCAAATGATCTAAATCATTACTAAAACTTTTCAAATCTAATTCCAGAACTAATAAATCAGTCTCAAGATCTCCAATCATATTCGAAAGTGAAGAATTCATTACTTCTTGTGATGATTTTAGAGAGTTAAAATCATTTAGAAACTCATCGACTTTAGTTTGTAAAGTTTCAAGATCTTTAGACACATTGCTAAGATCATTTTGACCTACTGGTTCAACTTGTTCATTTTCATCAAGGACTTCAAGGTCTGATGATTCATCGCCACCAATACAACCTGTAAAACTTGAAACGCAAAATAGCATTACAATTATCACTGCTTTATTCATAATTAAGCAATGTAGGTATCTATTTATTGTTTAGAAAACCTACTCATAAAATCCCAGGCAATTTGAGCAGTATCAACTGTTCCCTGATTACCAGGCTCAGGAGACCCAGGATCATTTTTCACATACACATTATGAGTTCCTGAGTGAAGAGTAACAAGCGATACTTCTGATCCATTATCGCAATCTGTAAATTCTTGAACATTGTAAAATGTATCTTGTTCGCTTAATACTGGAGTGTCGCCTGAACATCCATTCATTTCTTTCCAAGTGTATAAATTTTGAATTGCGCCTGTATCCCAAACTTCTTGTTGAAAGAAGAAACCTGTTGGTCCAACGTGAGCATACGGTGCAATTGGATCCAAGAAACCATGAATTTCCATAATAGGTATTGCTGAATAACTAGAATCTTCGCTGCCGATAAAGTACATCGACATACAAGCTATAGCCGTTATTAAGTCAGATTCTTCATTTGCTAATGCTTGGGACATTGCACAACCATTAGACCAACCTGTAGAATAAATTCTATTTGAATCAATAGGGAAATTATCTATCATTTGAAGAGCCAAAGTACGTATAAATCCAAAATCATCTATACCTTCTTCTCTGGCCGGATCGCAACATTCTCTAAAATTCCATGAATTTCCAAATCCTTGAGGATAGATGATTATTGCATTATTTTCTCTGGCAATTCTATCCATATCTGTCATATTGTACTGCTGTTGTGCAGTTCTTTCTAAGCCGTGTAAATCAAAAATTAAGGGTATTGACTGAGTATCATCTGTTTGTTCTGGAACATACAGAATCCAGCATCTCTCAATTCCATTATGCTCAAAGCATTCATCTCGTAATCCTCTAAAAAAAGAATTATTGTCCTCAGCTGGAGGGTCTTCTGGTTCTTCTGGTTCTTCTGGCTCTTCTTCTGCAGTATCATTTGTTTCCTGAACCTGTTCTTGTTGAACTTCTACCTCATCAGAATCCTCTGATTGGTAAATAAAAAAATACCCATATGCACCGCTCGCTCCAGTTACTAGAAGCATTGCG
Source organism: Marine Group III euryarchaeote CG-Epi4 (assembly GCA_001875365.1). The sequence goes on along the minus strand of MIYX01000023.1, from coordinate 17,910 downwards.
ATTACAATTAGGGTCATTTTTTTCATATTTTTTAAATTTCTAGTGATGAACTATATTCGCCACTACAAGCCAAAGAATTCATTTCAGCCCTGTGATGAAATACTGCATATGTGGATTCAAGATTATCCTTCTGACCATTCCATGTTTTCAATGCTGATTGCTGTAATGCTCGACCATATGAAAAACTCAAAGCCCATGGATGATCTCCCATTTTGTTCATCGCATTCAAGTGTTCTGTAGCTTCTACTTCAGATTGGCCGCCTGATAAGAATACTATTCCTGGAACTTCAGCAGGTACTGAAGCTGTGAGGCACTTAACTGTCATCTCAGCAACCGCCATCATATCTCCTTGAACTTTACACTCGCTTCCTGAGATTACCATATTTGGTTTTAATAAAATCCCTGGCAAATAGACTCCTTCATTTTCTAACTCTTTGAAAACAGTCTTTAATGTCTTTTCAGAAACTTCATAACATGTCTCAATTGTGTGATCACCATCCATCAAAACCTCAGGTTCAACTATCGGAACTAATTCTGCATCTTGGCAAGCTTTTGCATATTTTGCTAGAGCTGATGCATTGGCCTGAATACATTCATCTGAAGGGATTCCCTCTCCAATTGTAATTACCGCTCTCCACTTTGCAAATCGGGCTCCTTGCTTGTAATATTCTAAGCACCTCTCATACAAACCATCTAAGCCTTTTGTTAACTTCTCTGAAGGCGAAGAATCCATGGGGTGGGCTCCCTTATCTACCTTAATACCGGGATAAATTCCCTTAGATTCCAAAATTTTAGACAAACGAGTACCATCTTTAGCTTCTTGTGTCAATGTTTCTTCAAATAAAATAACTCCTGAAATATAATCTTCAACTCCGTCTGTATCGAATAAGGCTTGACGAAAATCTCTTCTGTTTTCTTCACTGTTTTCTTGATCGATTAAAGCCAATCTTTTTCCCATAGTAGGGGTGCTTTCGTCAGCTGCCAAAATACCTCTATTAGAAGCGACAATACCGCTTGCGACTTTAGCTAAACTTTCTTTATTCATAACATCGCAAAACGGCCTCAATAAAACAATTAGGGGTTATTCTTGACCGATGTCTTTCAATAAATCTACGAACCAAGATTGTGAAGTGTCAAATTCTTTCCCACCTTCTATCGATTGCAAATCAATCAAACCCAATTCTCCTGAATTATTTTCATCAAGTCCTACCAAACCACTTTGTCCATTAATTGCCAATTCTGCCGCCATAAATGCTGATTTTTTTATCAATTCCAAATCTCTTGAACCTGGTTTAGCAGACCTTGCAAAATATCCACTTTTCTGAATTAATGTCTTATCAGCGCCTAAAGCTTCAGAAAACTGTTTAGCAAACCATTGCCCAGGATTGATATCATCTAATCTTACATGCCCAAAAGCATCTCTTGGTACTGATTCTCCTCTTGATTCTATTTCTCTTACAATCGTATCCATGCCTGCACCTTCACTCAAAAATATGTTAACACAATCATTTTCGTCCATTGTTTTGCGAAGTCTTACGGATTCTGATTTAAAATCAATATTTTTTTCTGGAATATAAACTGCATGTACATCCCATCTTTTTCTAGAGACAAATAATTCTGGTAGATACTCTTTTTTATCTAAAAGCTTCCTGTATTCTAATGCAGTCCCTGCAGTAAGCCAGCCACAATGTCTTCCCATGACTTCGTGAATAATTAATTGTCTACGGCTTGTAGTATTTTCGTTAACTATATTTTGGAAAAACCTAGCTCCTTGTTCAGCTGCAGTCCATGCGCCTAATGTTTGCTTAACTGGAATAACATCATTATCAACAGTCTTTGGAAGGCCCACTACTGTTAGCGATCTACCGGAATTTTTTAAATGCTTAGCCAAAGCTGCCGCCATTGTATTTGTATCGTCTCCTCCGATTGTATGCAAAATATCAATTTCATCTTTTTCTAATTGTTTTGCAGCTACATCTAAAGGAATCTCTCCTTCTTTTACGAATCCTTTTTTTATGCAATCTTCAACATTAGTTAATTTAACTCTACTATTACCAATCGGACTTCCTCCGAAATCATACAAAACATGATGGTTCTTTTTTACCTCATTAGAAAATTCTACTGATTCGCCGAGTAAAAGTCCTCTGTATCCGTGCATATATCCTATCATCTCAATATTTGGATCTAATTCATTATACTTTTCAATTAATCCTCCTATTGATGCTGAAAGGCAAGGGGCAATTCCTCCGCTTGTCAAGAATGCTACTTTAGGCATGATTGGTTAAGAGGGGGAGACATAAGTATTATGTATCTTCTGAAAATCATCTCTTTTAAATACTACTTTCCCAAGATTAGGCTTTGAGGCATAGGAAAAACTATATGTAACGTAATATTTTGTGCTAAAATCATGTTTGAACTAAAAAAAAGTACTATTTTAGAATAGATGTTATATAAACCACCCGACTGGCCACAAGCTCCAATATCATTAATCTAACGGTTAGCGAACAGTAGGGCCTGTAGCTCAGCTAGGTAGAGCGTCCGGCTTTTAACCGGACGGCCAAGGGTTCGAATCCCTTCAGGCCCGCCATAATGATTTGGAAAAAAGGATGCCAAAATGAACGACAACATACTGTGGTTAAACAAGCTCGTACCGAAGCACATTTTGCTTAAGGAATCTGATATTGAAGGAAAGCTAAGTCCTTTGAATATAACTAGAGACCAGTTGCCTAAAATACTTTTGAAAGATCCTGCTTTGAAAGCACTAGATGAAGAAGCTAAACCGAACGACGTTGTAGAAGTTCATCGTTTTAGTGATAGTGCAGGCAGTAACCTCGCATACCGATTGGTGGTGGAAGAATGAATTCACGAGCATTAATCAAAGGTTTCTTCGATAGCCGTAGTGTTTCCGGGCCAAGTGCTGCACTAGTTAACCATCAATTGGGTTCTTTTAATGATTTCCTACCTCACGACAAAAACCAAGCCCCTTGGATGCAGAGAGTTGTTGATAATATCTCTGTGGGAGCTGATGAATCTCTAAGAGGAGCAATACGTTTAGAATTAGGTGACCTAGATGTTATCGTTAATTTGGGAAAAATTAGAATCGGAAGGCCAATGGTTTACGAAGCCAATGGTTCACAAACTGACTCTATTCCTATGATGGCACGTCTAAGAAATATGACGTACGCAGCTCCAATTTACTTAAATTTTACAATTGTTGAAGAAGGAATAGAAATTGAAGAAGTAGAGGAAGAAATAGGAAATATGCCTGTTATGGTAAAATCTATTCTTTGTAATCTTCACAGGAACTTTTTGACTGGAGAAGGTTCTAGCGATGCTGAATATCGTGAGGGACTAAAGGCAAAATCTGAAGATCCTATGGACCCTGGTGGTTACTTTATTGTAAATGGAACCGAACGTGTTCTTGTATGTCTTGAAGATTTAGCACCTAACCGTGTAATGGTTGAACAAGAAGAACGATACCAAAGACAAACTGAGTTAGCAAAAGTTTTCTCACAAAGGGAAGGTTTCCGAGCTTTAACTGTTGTTGAAAAGAAGAAAGATGGTATTCTGTCTGTGTCAATTCCCGTTGCATCTGGACAAGTGCCTCTTGCAATTTTACTAATGGCGCTTGGAATGGAATCTGCAGATGACATAATGGCTGCAATTACAGATAACAAAGATTTACAAAATTTGATTTTAGCCAATATTGAGGAAGTGCATAATGAAGAAGGAATTTACACTACACAAGAAGCATTGGAATATTTAGAAAGAAGATTTGCTGCAGGTCAATCAAAAGAATACAGAAAGAAGAGAATTAACTACATCTTGGATAACACCTTACTACCTCACTTGAGTACTACAGAAGACTCAAGAATGAAAAAGGCAGTTTTCCTTGGACGTATGTCAAGAGAAGTTCTAGAGTTACACGTAGGAGATAGAAAACCTGATGACAAAGATCACTACGCAAATAAAAGATTGAAATTAGCTGGAAACTTAATGGAAGAATTATTCCGTTCTGGACTTCAAGCCTTACTAAATGATATGAAATACCAAATGGAACGCTCTTACTCAAAGAGAAAAGAGAACCGAGTTCACCATGCCGTAAGAAGAGATGTATTAACAAATAAAATAATGCATGCAATGGCAACCGGTAACTGGACTGGTGGACGTGCTGGTGTTTCTCAATTACTAGATAGAACATGTAACATGTCTACTCTATCGCATTTACGAAGAGTTATTTCTCCGCTAACCCGATCGCAGCCTCACTTCGAAGCTCGCGATTTGCATCCTACTCAATTCGGTAGGTTATGTCCGAATGAAACTCCAGAGGGGCAAAATTGTGGTTTAGTTAAAAATTTAGCGCTAATGGTCGATGTTTCAGAGAATGTACCAAATCCAATCATTATGGATTCAATCGCAAATCTAGATATTCAAGATATCGATAAAGCAAGTCCGGAATGGGGTAAAGTATACTTTAATGGAGATTTAATTGGCGCTCACAAAGCACCAACTGACCTTGTAAAAGAAATGATTCAAAGAAGAAGGCAAGGGCTAATTAGTAATGTTGTGAACGTACGATATGATGATTCTTTGAATGATGTTATTATCAACAGCGACCCTGGAAGAATAAGAAGGCCGTTAATGATTATTAAGCGAGGAAATAAATTAGCTATAAAAGATAATGATATTGAAGCCTTGAAGAATGGAAAATTGGTTTGGGAAGATTTAATTGATAAAGGCGTCATTGAATATATTGATGCTGAAGAAGAAGAGAATTGTCTAATAGCATTAAACACAGATTATTTGATTGAAAAGAAGAAAACTCATTCTTACTCTCACATGGAAGTTGATCCTTTGACTATCCTTGGAGTTGCTACGTCTAACGTTCCATTCCCTGAACATAATTCAGCTCCGCGATGTACAATGGGTGCAGGTATGTCAAAACAATCTTTAGGTATGGGTCAAGCTAATTACAGAATAAGACCAGATACCAGAGGACATTTGCTACATTATGCACAAAGACCTATGCTTCAAACTGAAGCTATGAAGTATAATACACTGAGAGCAAGACCTGCTGGACAGAACCTAGTTGTTGCAGTTATGTCTTATCATGGGTATAATATGGAAGATGCTCTGATTTTCAATAGAGGTTCTATTGATCGTGGAACCGGAAGATCAACCTTCGTTAGAACATACATGTCTGAAGAAAGAAGATATCCTGGCGGTCAGGAAGACAGATTTGTAATTCCTGGTCCTGAAGTACGTGGTGCACGTTCAGAAGAAGCTTATTTCTATCTTGAAGAAGATGGATTGATTTACCCCGAAATTGACTTGAAAGGTAAAGAAGTTTTAATTGGAAAAACCAGCCCTCCAAGATTCTTAGCTGAACCAACCGATTTCTTAAGCCCTCAAAAAGTTAGAGAATCGTCGCTAACTGTAAGGCATGGTGAAAAGGGAACTGTGGATTCAGTTATGCTTTCTGAAACCGAAAATGGTTCTAGAATTGCAAGGATAAGAGTTAGAGATCAACGTGTTCCTGAAATGGGAGATAAGTTTGCTAGTAGGCACGGACAAAAAGGAGTTATTGGACATATGGTTCCACCTGAAGGAATGCCTTTCACAGAAGACGGAATTACTCCTGATTTAATCATCAATCCTCACGCAATTCCATCGCGTATGACTGTTGCCCACGTTCTTGAAATGATAGGTGGTAAGGTAGGCAGTATGGAAGGCCGTGCTGTAGACGGTAGTGCATTCTCGGGTGAAAAAGAAAATGATTTGAGAGATGCATTGTCACAATATGGCTTGAAACACAGTGGAAGAGAGGTTTTGTACGATGGTCAAACAGGCCGCCGTATAGATGCTGAAATTTTTGTTGGAGTTATTTACTATCAAAAATTACACCACATGGTTTCCGGAAAAATGCATGCTAGATCAAGAGGGCCTGTCCAGCTTCTAACAAGACAACCAACTGAAGGTCGTGCAAGAATGGGAGGACTAAGATTCGGAGAAATGGAACGTGATTGTTTGATTGCACACGGTGCTTCGATGGTTATCAAAGACCGTTTACTTGATGAAAGTGATAAAACTGTACAATACGTTGATAGTCAATCTGGACACATTGGTTACCTAGATAGACGAGGTGTGTTGACTTCCCCAATGGGAGATAATACTTCCATTTATCCAGTTTCTATGTCTTATGCGTTTAAATTACTTCTAGAGGAATTAAAATCACTTGGAATCGTTGCCAGATTAAGATTGGAGGATTTATCATGAGGGAAATGATTCCAAAGAAAATTGGTAAGATCGATTTCGCATTGATGGGACCTAAAGAAGTTCGAAAGTTATCTGCAACCAAAGTAATTACTGCAGACACATATGACGACGATGGATTCCCAATCCCTATGGGATTAATGGATTTGCATATGGGAGTTATTGAACCTGGATTGAGATGTAAAACAAGCGGAAGAAAAATGGATGAAGACCCTGGTCACTTTGGTCACATCGATTTGGCTATGCCCGTAATTCACTCAGGATACTCCAAAACAATCAAGGACATACTGAATGCCACACATCCAAGTTCTGGAAGGTTGATGCTAACTCAGGACAGAATTGACCATTATACTAAACAAATTAGGGCACTTATGGACTCTGACGCTGGAACAACCGTTTCTATTGGTGGAATATCAAAAAGAGCTATTAGAGAAGCTACAAAATCTAAAAGCTGTCCTCATTGTGGAGAACCAAAAATCAAAGTTACATTAGATAAACCAACTACGTTCAGAGAAGAAGGAAGAAAGCTAACTCCTAAGGAAGTTAGGTCAAGGCTTGAAAAAGTACCTAATTCTGATTTGCTATGTTTAGGTTTCAATCCTGAAATTACAAGGCCTGAGTACATGGTACTAACTGTGCTTTCTGTTCCTCCGGTCCCAATGAGACCCTCTATTACTTTAGAATCTGGAGAACGTTCAGAGGATGATTTGACTCACAAGTTGGTCGATGTACTAAGAATTAATCAACGTTTAAGAGAAAATCGTGACGCTGGAGCGCCTCAATTAATTGTTGAGGATTTATGGGAATTGCTTCAATATCACATTACTACCTACTTTGACAACCAGACTGCAGGAATTCCTACAGCAAGACATCGTTCAGGAAGGCCGCTGAAGACTATTGTTCAGAGATTGAAAGGGAAAGAAGGGCGTTTCCGTTCTAATCTTTCAGGAAAACGTGTTAACTTTTCTGCACGTACTGTAATTACGCCTGACCCTTATTTGAGTATTAATCAGGTTGGAGTTCCAGAGCTTGCTGCTAGAGAATTAACTGTTCCAGTAAGAATTAATATTCACAATCTTTCATTCATGAGAGATTTAATTAAAGAAAATTTTGTTCCTACTGATCCGGAAAAATATATTCCAGGTATCAATTACATGATTAGGCCTGACGGCAGAAGAGTGAAATTGACAGAAGAAAACTGGGAATTTAATCACGATCGCTTAGAACCTGGATTTATCGTAGAAAGACATCTGATGGATGGCGATATTGTACTATTCAACAGACAGCCGAGCTTACACCGTATGTCTATGATGGCTCACGAAGTAAGAATTATGAAAGGTAAAACTTTCAGAATAAACTTGTGTGTATGTCCTCCATATAACGCAGATTTCGACGGAGATGAGATGAATTTACACGTTGTTCAGTCTGAGGAAGCAAGAGCCGAAGCAAGAATTTTAATGAGAGTTCAAGAACACATTAGATCTCCAAGATTCGGAGGTGCGGTTATCGGAGCTATTCACGACCACATTACTGGAATGTTCCTTCTAACTCACGGAACTGCAAGTTACGATATTGATCAAACTGTAAGAATTCTTTCACGTGTAAAACACAAGGGAGATTTACCTAAACCTGAGTATCCTAAGGCCAAAGGTGGCCCAAGATGGTCTGGAAGACAGATCTTTTCTGTACTTTTACCAGATGATATGAATCTAAAATACAATGCTTCTGTTTACTTTGCAGATAGAACTCCAGAAGAAAATAAAGAACTTGATATGATTGTAGAAATTGTAAATGGAAATATGATTAGTGGACCTGTTGATGGTAACTCTATTTCTGCTTTCAAAGGTCAAATTCTAGAGGAAATATCAAGATTGCAAGGTTCCAATGCAGCTAGAGACTTTATTGACAAAGTAACTCGTTTAGCTGTTGGTGCATTAATGGAAACTGGATGTACTACTGGAATAGATGACGCTGATGTTCCTCAAGACGCGTTAGATCAAATAACTGATGCACAAATTGCTGCAGTTAAAGAAGTTGATAAGCTTGTAAATGCATATAACAAAGGAAAGTTCAAGCCAAGGCCTGGACGCAGTGTTGAAGAAACATTAGAGGTTGAAATTATGGGTGTTTTGGGTAGAGTTAGAGATAAATCTGGTGAAATTGCAGGATGGCATTTAGGTATGGATAACTTTGCAGTTATTATGGCCCGGTCCGGGGCTCGCGGTAGTATGTTGAATTTATCGCAGATGGCTGGATCTATTGGTCAACAAGCTGTTAGAGGTGAAAGAATATCTCGAGGATACGAGAGAAGAACTCTTTCTCACTTTAACAAAGGGGACTTAGGTGCAGATGCAAAAGGATTTGTTAGATCTTCTTACAAAAGCGGATTATCGCCAACTGAATATTTCTTCCACTCCATGGGAGGAAGAGAAGGTCTTGTTGATACTGCAGTTAGAACTTCAAGATCAGGATATATGCAAAGACGTTTAGTTAATGCACTTGAAGATTTAAGAGTGAAATATGACTATACCGTAAGAAACACAGCTAATACCGTTGTACAATTCCAATATGGAGAAGATTCCGTTGATCCAACGAAAAGTAAATTCGGTAGAGCCATTGATGTTGATAGCTTGATTGAAGATGTTACAGGAGGCAAATAATGGCACGATTAGATACAATTAGAGCACTTGAGAAAAGAGGACTTTCAAAACAGTTAGCTGAGAAAACTGTAGAACTTGGTTACCAGTTAGGAACTTTGAAAAAATGTACTTTGAAAAAACTTGAAAAAGATTTTTACTACAAAGAAATTTTGCAATTAATAGATGTTGCAAAAATTAAATCTATAGATAGGGATGATATTGTTGATAAAGCTTTGAAAGAAGGGGATGTTTCTGATGGCCCTATTTCTGCAGATCAGGCTCTCAGAAGAGTCGAAAAGAAATTAGGTGTTATTTGGTCTTTACCTGAAGGCTATACAATTGATGGTGTTCTAAAAAAAATATCCCGAAAAGGTCAAGTCCTTTTAGGTGTAGCTTTCCCAATCAATTCTAAACAATTTAGATATCCGTTCCATGGATATGTTTACCTTAAAACGAGAGGTATTTGCTACCAATCTGTTATCACTGAAGTAGTTTCTTTCGATAGGCCGAACATTCCTGAAGAAAAAGAATTGTTACTTTCAGCCCATACTAGTGAACCCTATGTTACATTCTTAAGAATTGAAAGACTTATCGAAATGCCAAGAACTATTCGTCTTGAAGAGTTCCGTAAAATGGATGGAACTCAAGTTAAATCTGCTAGAAATTATACTCAAGTTGAAGACAGTCTAGATTTAGATAGAGAAAGACTAAGATTTGAAGAAGAAAGAATTAATGCTTTGAAATTATTTACCGAAATGGGATTAAGTCAAAAAGTTTCATTGAGTTTATTCACACACGGTATATTCTTAGCCTCCCAAGTAGTTATTGCAACAGATAATGAATTGAGAGGGGCCGGAGTGCCTGCTGCAAAACTTGCTAAATTTAGAGATGCTGCAGCTGAAGCTGCTGCTGTTGAACTTCAAGAACCTGTAAGCTCTAAAAGAACTGTAAAGAAGAAAAAGAAAGCTGAAAAAGAGGAAAAGCCTGTTAAAAAGGTAAATAAGTTCCGTAAGTCTGCAGTAAAATTAGCATCTGATCTTCCTGGACTTTATGTTGACGAAATCTCAATAGAAGCTGAGACAAATAAATTAGCAAATAAGGATATTGAAGATTTAGTTAAAAAATACGTAGAGCTAAATGAAACTGAAAACAACATCAGGGGTATTTTATCTAAAAAAGAAGGCGTACTTCCTCAAGGTGTTGTCAGAGAAATTGCTGAGAAAAGTATAAAATTTAAATTAAAACCTAAGCAACTTGAAAAAGTAATAGATGGTGGAATTGAACAATATATCCGAAATAAAGTAGATGCAACTGAAGCTGTCGGTGTAATTGCTGCACAATCTATTGGAGAGCCTGGAACGCAAATGACTATGCGTACTTTCCACTACGCTGGTGTTGCGGAAATGAACGTTACTCTTGGTCTTCCAAGGCTAATTGAAATTGTTGATGCAAGAAGAATTCCAAAAACTCCAATTATGGAAGTTTTCTTAGAACCTAAAGTTTCAGGATCCCGAAAAAGAGCCCTGGAAATTGCAAACCTAATTGAAGCACAATCAGTTTCCCAATTGGCAAAAATAAGCACTGATATTACAAATCTTAGAGTTCTTATTGAACCTGATATGAAAATCTTGAAAACTCGTGGACTGCCAATTGAAGAATTGGCCGCTAGAATCAAGAAAAAAGGCCGCCTAAAATCTAAAATGACAATTGAAAAAGGGGTTATAATTTTGGAAGAAGACGACGTTTCTTTCAAGAAATTATACCTTCTCGAAGATAAAGTGAGTCATTTGATGGTTGATGGAATCGGAAATATTCAGCGAGCAATCGTTAGGAAAGAAGGTAGTGAATTTGTAATTTTCACAGAAGGTTCCGACTTGCAAGCTATTCTCGAAGTTCCTGGTGTAGACCCTACTAGAACAAACACAAATTCCATACATGAAGTGGCCGAAGTTCTCGGAATTGAAGCTGCAAGAATTGCAATTGCAAATGAATTACATAAGACATTATCTGAACAAGGTTTAGCTGTAGATCCTAGACATAATATGCTAGTTTCTGATGTTATGACGAATACTGGAGCAATACAAGCAATAGGTCGACATGGTATTTCTGGAGCTAAAGTTTCAGTCTTGGCTCGTGCAGCTTTCGAAATTACTTCTACTCACCTTCTACAAGCTGGTTTGAGTGGAGAATCAGATGTTCTCACTGGAGTTGCTGAAAATATCATTGTAGGGCAGCCTGTACATCTTGGTACTGGAGCTGTTAGCGCGATTTACAAACCTAAATCTAAAAAAGGAGGGAAAAAATAGATGGATCTAAACAAATCTCTTAGAGTTGCAATAGATACTGGAAACGTATTTGTTGGTTCAAAGCAAGCTTGTAAGGCTATAGACTCAGGAACTGCAAAATTAATTATTTTAGCATCGAATTGTCCAAAAGATACTGTAGATGTTGCAGATGGTGGTAAAATACCTGTGTATTCTTTCAATGGAAATAACGCAGTCCTAGGAGCAGCTTGTGGAAAACCATTCCCAGTTTCAGCTATTGCAATTGTTGACGGCGGTAAATCTGACGTTTTAAATCTTAAGGCAAATTAATACGGGAACGTTTAAGGCCTCTTTCTAAATGAGGCAACATGGTTTTTCCGATAAGCTTTGATAGTTTTGTAAATTTAGAATTAAGCGCCAAACGTGAGTTAACCGATTCTGAGTTGAAATCTCTTGAAAATAATATCGAATTAGTACGGGATGCTGTAATAGCAACTACTGCTTTTGCTAGAGCTAAAGGGATTGGAGGACACACTGGCGGTCCGTATGATATTGTTCCTGAAGTACTAATTGTTGATGCACTTCGAGATGGCGGAGAAGCAATACATGATGAATTCTTTGATGAAGCTGGACATCGTTCTGCTGTACAATACGTTCGAGGGGCAATTAGAGGTAAAATGCCAACTGAAAAATTAATGCATTACAGAGAATACGGATCTGGTTTGGCTGGCCATCCAGAACCCGAATTGTTAGATTGTATTGATTTCTCTACAGGAAGATTAGGACATGCTGCAGGACATGTTAACGGAGTTGCAATTGCAAATCCAGACAGCTGTGTTGTAATGTATGGTTCTGATGGAGCTCAGATGGAAGGAAACAATGCTGAAGCTGCCCGGTTGGCTGTTGCTAATAATTTGAATGTTAAATGGATTATTGATGATAATAATGTAACAATTGCAGGAAATCCTGAAACGTACATGAAGGGATACAGCGTATCTAAAACATTGGAAGGTCAGGGCTTCCAAGTGATTACGTGCGATGGAGAAAACTTTTCTGAATTATTTGATGCGATTTCAAAGTCTATGCAAACTAAAGGGCCTGTAGCCGTAATATGTAAGAGAAAAATGGGACCTGGAATACCTGAATTGGAAGGTGAATGTCAATTACATGATGTAATTCCATTAGATGTTGGAATAACTTACTTAGAAAACAAGGGTCATGATGAGGCTGTTAAACAATTAAAAGAAACTGCCGAAGAATATAGTTCGAAGGCTAATCAAACTTTCAAGGGATCTGGAGAGAAAGGCGCTTGCAGAAAACAGTTTGGAACTTCTGTCGTTAGTATGTTAAAAGAAATGAGCGATTCTGAAAGAAAGAAAGTGCATGCCTTTGATTCTGATTTAGAAGGTTCTGTAGGTTTGACTGCTGTAAGAGAAAATTACCCTGAATGTTTCACAAGAGCTGGAATACATGAGAGAGGAAATTACCTTGCTGCAGCTGGTTTTGGATCACAAGAAGGACATCAAGGAATTTTTGCTACATTTTCAGCATTTATGGAAATGGTGATTTCAGAAATAACAATGTCTAGGCTTAACGAAGCCAATGTTTTAGCTCATTTTTCACACGCTGGTGTAGATAATATGTCTGATAATACTTGCCATTTTGGCCTAAACAATTTCTTTGCCGATAACTATGTAGAAGAAGGAAGTTCTACCGGATTATATTTCCCTGCAGATGTAAACCAAATGGATGCGATAATTAAACGAATATTCAATGATCATGGACTAAGATTTGTATTTTCAAATAGATCTAAAACTCCACTTATTTTGAATTCTGATGGAGGCTCTTTCTACGGTGAAGGGTATGAGTTTACTCCAGGTACTGATGAAATAATACGAGATGGGGATGCAGGTTGGATTGTATCTTACGGCGATATGCTACACAGATGTTTGCACGTAGTCGAAGAATATCGTGAAAATGGAATAAATGTTGGATTAATAAACAAACCAAGCTTAAGTTCAGTGGATGAAGACACAATGGAAAAAATAGGGAAATCTCCTTTTGTTTTGGTCGTTGAAAGTTTGAATTCAAGGACTGGGCTCGGAGTTCGCTTTGGAACGTGGTTATTGGAACGTGGATTCGCTCCAAATTACGATTACATGGGAACTACTAGGCCTGGCAATTGTGGGCAAGAAGAACAAATATTGCATCAAGGCCTTGGAATTGATGGTCTAAAAGAAAAATTATCCAGCTTCTTATAGATGGCAATGGGGATTCCCGCCCGCATTTTTGCAACTCTACTGAGAATTGCACCAGGTAGAACTAGAAACTGGATGTGGAAATGGTGGTATCAAAGATTAGCAAAAGCCCATGGAAGGGCTGATTTCCGCTTCATGAATTATGGTTACAAAGACGGTAAAGAATTAAAATTATTAAAAGAAGATGAACCAAATCGTCTTTTCATTCAATTATACAATATGAACATTCGTGACGTAGATTTGAAAGGAAAAGAAGTTGTAGAAGTTGGCTGTGGGAGAGGCGGTGGAGCTTCTTGGATAGCTAAAACGTATAATCCAAAAAGGTTAATGGCATTTGATTTTTCCAAAGACGCTGTTGGACTAGCAAGTAATTGGTATTCTTCACAAAAGAATCTTTCTTTCAAAGTTGGTAATGCAGAAGATCTTCCACTCAAAGACAATTCTAAAGATATAATTTACAATGTTGAATCGTCACATTGTTATGGAAATGTGGAAGCGTTTGTGAAAGAGGTTTATCGTTCTCTTAATGCCGGTGGAAATTTCTGTTGGACTGACTTTAGGGATAAAGAGAGTATAGAAAAATTACATGAAATATTTTTGAAAACTGGGTTTGAGATTGTATCGAAAAAAGAAATTACCAAAGAAGTTTTAGATGCTTTAGATGATATTAATGATACTAAAGTCAAAGGAATTAGTGAAAGTGTGCCAATGGGAATGAAAAAAAGCTTTGAGACCTTTGCTGGAGTACAAGGAACTCCTGTTTATGAGGCGTTTAAAGCTGGAAACCTACATTATCACAGATATCTTATGGTAAAACCTGAATAATCTATTCATTTCTTATACTTACATTTAATCTAAGCTTATGAACAAGGCATTCTTGTTGACAATTTGCTTGCTTTTCGCATCTTTTACTGGATGTGTGGATAATTTTGAAGATAATGATGATTTAATTTCAGATATAGAAAAATTAACTGAAGATAATAAAGATTTAAACGAGCAACTCGCTAATCAAACTGGAAATAATGATGTTTTAAATTCTGATATAGCAAACTTAACTGAACAACTAACTAATACAACTGAAGAAAATGGTGTATTAAATTCTGAAATAGTAAAGTTAAACGAACAAAATGGTAACTTAAGTCATCAATTAGATTTGGAAGCGCAACTTGTCGCTGAGCATCTCAGCGTATTACAATTCGAATTTACTAATTTAACTGTACAAATTCAAAGCTTAAATGAACAAATTCAGAATAGTACTGAAGAGAATACTGAATTACTTTCTGAGATAGCTAATTTTACCGCACAAGTTCAAAGTTTAAATGAACAAATCCAAACTGGAATTGAAGATAGTGATGCACTACGTTCCCATATTGAAAATTTAACATCTAAAATTGAGTTATTGATTGAAGAAATAAATCAACCTCTTGAAGTATTTACGCCCCATTCAAATGAGTTATTTCACTATGCAGTTGACGACTGGTTAGAAGATTCTGTAAGTGCAAACTCAACTTACGGACATATAAATACTTGGAACACCTACTGGGTAACAGACATGAGCTATGCGTTTAGAGACTCTAGTTTCAATGAGGACATTTCAGATTGGGATACTTCAAACGTTACCAACATGAATGGTATGTTTCAATATGCAAATGATTTCAACCAAGATATTGGTGATTGGGATGTCTCAAGTGTAGGAAATATGGAGTATATGTTTTATTATTGTGAAAATTTCAATGAAAATATTTCAGGTTGGGATGTTTCAAGTGTAGGAAATATGAAGTATATGTTTTCTTCAGCTACCAGTTTTAATCAAGATATTTCGACCTGGAACGTTTCAGATGTAACTACTATGAATCGTATGTTTTCTTCAGCTACCAGTTTTAATCAAGATATTTCGAACTGGGATGTCTCAAGTGTAATTGATATGGATAATATGTTTGCTTATGCAGTTAGCTTCAATAGCGATATTTCAGATTGGGATGTTTCAAGTGTAACCGACATGAGTGGTATGTTTGGATATGCTGAGAGTTTTAATCATGATATTTCAAATTGGGATGTTTCAAGTGTAAAGGATATGAGTCATATGTTCTATAATGCTGATGATTTATCAGACGATAATAAGTGTAGCATTCATACTGAATTTAGTTCTAATAGTAGTTGGAACTATGACTGGGAAGAATATTGCCCATCAGAATATTTCCAACCTGAAAATAGAGATGAACTCAAGACTGCAGTAGATGAGTGGATAGAGGATTCAGAGAGTGCAAATTCTACTTATGGACATATCAGCACTTGGGATACATCATTGGTTACAGATATGACTGAATTATTTTACTATAACCAGACATTTAACGATGATATTTCAAATTGGGATGTTTCAAGTGTAACTACTACGGAAAAAATGTTCAAATTTGCTGAGGATTTCAACCAGGATTTATCAGGGTGGGATGTTTCAAATGTGGTTTACATGAATGAGATGTTTTACTACGCTACCGATTTTAATCAAGATATTGAATATTGGGATGTTTCAAGTGTTACTGATATGGAAGGAATGTTCTTTGCTGCTACCGATTTTAATCAAGATTTAGTAAGCTGGGATGTTTCTAAAGTAACAGATACCAACGGAATGTTTTATGCAGCTATAAGTTTTAACGGTGATATTTCAGATTGGGATACTTCTAGTGTTACTAAGCTAAATTCAATGTTTTATTTTGCTTCCAGTTTCAACCAAGATATTTCAGGTTGGGATGTATCAAATGTAGACGATTGGTACGGTATGAAATCAATGTTCTATGGTGCTGAGAGCTTTAACCAAGATATTTCACAATGGGATGTTTCAAATGTGAATAATATGTATGGAATGTTTTACAATGCTTAGAGTTTCAATCAAGATATTTCAAGCTGGGATGTATCGGGATCAACTAAGATGAATGATATGTTTGAGGGTGCAGATGACTTGTCTGAGGATAATAAATGTGTAATTCATAACTCATTCAGTTCTAATGATAATTGGAACTATGATTGGGAAGAATATTGCAGTGATTAGTAAAATCTAAGATGAATGGTCGTACGTGTCTAATCACAGGAGCTACTGATGGAATCGGTAAAGAAGCTGCTATCGAACTAGCAAAAAAAGGATGCAATCTAATTCTTATTGGAAGAAGCAAAGAGAAAGCGGAGAAAGTTGTAGAGCAGATAAGAAAAATTGCTGATAGCCATGTAGACATTGATTACCTGATAGCGGATCTTATGTTGATGAAAGAAGTCTCTAGAATTGCTGATCAAGTATCCAAAAAATACCCTAGAATTGATGTTTTGTTAAACAATGTTGGAGCTTATTTTACATCTAGAGAAGTGACTGAAGAAGGATTTGAACGAACATTTGCTTTGAATCACCTAGGCTATTTTCTAATGACGAAAAAACTACTTCCGCTTGTAGAAAAAAGCAATTACAAAAGAATCGTTAATGTTTCGTCAAGCGCGCATTATGGTATTGATTTTGAATTCGATAATATTAATGGTGAAAAGAAATATGCTGGTTTTGAAACTTACAAAAAATCTAAACTCGCTAATGTAATGTTCACTTATGAATTAGCGAAAAGAATTGAAGGTACAGGAATTACTGCAAATTGCTTACATCCAGGATTTGTATCTACAAATTTTGGAAAAAATAATAATTTCTTATGGAGAAATGCAATAAGACTAGCAATGATGCTAACTGCAATTAACGTAAAGGAAGGGGCAAAAACTAGTGTTCACCTGGCATGCTCAGATGAAGTGAAAAATATTACTGGAAAGTTCTTCGCTAATTCTCAAGTGAAAAAAGGTTCAAGTAAAGCTAAAAATGATAAACATAATGTGAAATTGTGGAAATTATCTGAAGAATTTGTTAAACCTTTCTTGTAGTCTCTAGCTAATAACTTTTATAAATCCGGTATCGAAAGAACAATGTGGAAATAATAGATAGGTTTACTAATTTAGAACACGGAAAAGTAAGATACTCGATTACAGGAGAAGCTTCTGACAACTTGGTAGTTCTAATGCACGGTCTAACCACTTCTAAGGATATTTACAATAATTTAACTCAAGATCTTATTGAACAAGGATTTCAAGTCTTGTCTTTTGATTTTTATGGAAGAGGCAAATCTGATTACGTACCTAATGTTGATTCTGAAAACCTATATGTCAACCAAGCTATTGAATTGATTGAAAAATTTATTCCGACTGGTGCTAAAAGAAATATTAATTTGGTAGGATATTCTGCTGGAGGCTCTATCGCTTCAATGGTTGCCGATAAATTAAAAAATTGTGCGTCTTTAATTCTAATAGCATCTACAGGTGTACCTCAGCTACCTACTTCTCCAGTTCTCATTTCCTTGCTTCATACCTTTGAAAGCAATGAGGAAGTAAGCCCTGAATTGAAAAGTGAAGTGGAAAAACAAATGGTTCAGGAATTGGAAGTTTTAGAAAAAAATG
>MIYX01000022.1 GCA_001875365.1 Marine Group III euryarchaeote CG-Epi4 | reverse complement strand
CTCCATACAATCGGGGTCTCCATGTCTTGTAACTATTATTGATTGCATTAATCCTCATCATAATAATAATCTAATCCAAGATGAGTAATGATTGTCTCTCCCATTAGATGTCTAAGTGTATTTTCCAATTTGACTCTTTGAATGAATAAATCATGTATTGGATACAAGTCAGGTTTACACATTGGTGATTTGAAATAGAAAGACAGCCATTCCTGAATTCCATGAAGTCCTGCCCTATTAGCAAAGTCCAAAAATAATACTAAATCTAAAACTATAGGGGCAGCTAATATAGAATCTCGGCAAAGGAAATCTACCTTTATTTGCATAGGATAGCCTAACCATCCTTTGATGTCTATATTGTCCCATCCTTCTTTGTTATCTCCTCGCGGAGGATAGTAATTAATCCTGACTTTATGATATAAATCCCCATATAATTCTGGATTCTTCTCAGGCTCTAAAATTTGTTCAAGAACTCCAAGCTTAGATACCTCTTTAGTTTTGAAAGATTCTGGATCATCTAGAACTTCTCCATCTCGATTACCTAAAATATTTGTTGAAAACCAACCATCTATTCCTATTTCTCTTGCCTTAAAACCAGGTGCAAGAATTGTTTTCATCATTGTTTGGCCAGTCTTAAAATCTTTACCTGCGATAGGCACTCCTTCCTTTGCAGACAATTCATACATGGCTGGAAAATCTACAGATAAATTCGGAGCTCCATTTGCATACGGAACCCCTTCCTTAATTGCTGCATAGGCATACAATATTGAAGGCGCAATTGCCTTATTATTGGAATCTAAAGCTTTTTCAAACTCATCGAGACTATTGTAGATCTTATCTGAAGGATCTTGATAAGTTTCTGTACTTCCGCACCAAACCATCACAATACGTTCTAAATTATTTTCTTTTCTGAAATTTTGAATATCCTCTCTTAGAGCTTTAATTCTATCGCGATGTGTAGCTTCTGATTTTACATATTTGCCGTCTAATTTTTTAACAAAATTCTTATCAAAAACAGCTTTCATTGGTTTGATTGCTTCAAGCTCTTTCTTTACACTGTTTAATAATTCTTTTTCGAGAACTCCTGCATTTATTGCAGCCTCATAACAATTGTCCTCAAAAATATCCCAACCTCCGAAAACTAAATCATCTAAAGTGCTCAAAGGAACAAAATCTTTGATTGGAACTTCACGTTTTTCATTTCTCTTTCCCAAACGAATTGAACCCATCTGAGTAAGTGAACCTATAGGCGTCGATAAACCTGAGCGAACGGCTAATGTACCTGCAATAAATGTTGTACTTACAGCCCCAAGACCAGGCATTAGTACTCCTAATTTACCTTCCGCCTTTTTAATTGATGTCGGACTTTCTATAGGCATGCTAATCCCCTAGACATGATTATATTAGAAATTAAGTTAATCATATAAAACCGATAAACAAGTCAGTGACCCGTCAGCTTCCCTGAATTGTGACATCTCCATTTCATGCACCTCTAAATTTAAGTTTTTTAATATTTCAAGCGTAAATTGGTAACCTTTAGCCATCATCACTCTATTACCAAAAGGAAGAACATTTGCTGCATAAGCTTCTTCTTTAGGAACCCAAATAATATCAGCTTCTGAAGGGAAGTCTGATTCTCTAAACCAACCCTCTGGAGCTAATAGTTTTCCTGGTGCTGGTGAGGTACATATTGAAATCAGATGAAGTGATTCCGGAGGTACTTGAATGACATGTAGCCCGTAATTTCTATCAGAAAGAAATCTTTCTAGATCACCTATACCTTTCTGATTAGTTCTCTTACTATGTCCTACTAGGAACGTATTACCAAATTTCAAAACGTCCCCTCCGTCCATTCTTGCACCTTCACTCATGTATTCAAGATTTAAATCAACATTAAGAGCATCCTCAACTTCTTTTCTTTCACCTAATCGACTGTCATGGCCTGCATTTGTCAGCATTGCAGAATCTCCTGCAACTATTGCGTGATCCTCAACAAAACAGCAGTCAGGATAATCTGGATGAGAATCTATTTCTCTTACTGAAACTCCAAATTCAACTAACTTATTGACATAAGCTTCATGTTGTTTTACTGATTCATTCAAATTAGTAGGCCCTGAACCAAAATATTTAGCTAAAGCTTTTTCAAATGATGATGAAACTTTTCGTACTATGGCTCTCATAGTAAAGGACCAAAAATTAAAGGTAAAAGAACTGTAGCGTCTCCTTCAACAGTAATTCTTCTTGCTTTAGAACGAACCTTGCCCCAAGACACAGCTTCCCTAACTCTTGCACCGCTTAGTGAACCATCCCATTCAGGGGCTGTAGTTACTTGAACGGCATAATCTAATCCGTCTCTAAATTGATTCCACCATATGGTATGATGTTTTGAAATACCTCCACCAATCATGATTGCCCCTGTAGATTTAGCTTCGTGTACTATATCGGATAATTGATGTTCCTCACCAAAAATATCTAAGGTAAAATCTTTATGTGATTGCCAAAATAACCATAACTGAGAACCTACCGCCCCATCTGTTGGACCTGGGACAAAAACCTTAATTTTCTTCTTTGCACAAATACCAAGGAAAGATTCTGAACCTCTTTCCTCTTCCAAAATTTTAAGACCTAGCTCATACCAAATCTCCCAAGGCTCCCAATGCCTTTTCTTATCATATAACTCTTCTAAAATAGGCTGTAACCATCTCTCAATAGGGATTCCGTAAGAATCATCTGGAACTAAAACGTTACCTAATCTATTCACCCCTTCCTCTCTCAAAAGTGTATCGTCCATTGCAAAATCTCCATGATAATAGTCTGCCAAGACTCTAGCAATATCATGATCTAAAGTACCACAAGTAGTTACAATTACATCAGCCATATTATTCTCGACAAGTTGCTTCATCAAACCTCTGGTTCCAGTAGCCATTATGTCTGCTGGAAAAGAGACAAATTTGGTACAATCCTCTGAAATCATGTCTTTAACAATTGAGGTAGCTGTCGAAACTTTAGAAGCTACAAAACCTCCAGCTTCTCCAAATTGACTAATTAAATCACTTAATTTAGTCTCTGAACTAATATGGATGTCTTTTACTGGATCTCTATTCATTACTCTCTTCACTGGAATTTAAATCTGAATTTCTTTCTTCATCATCTTCATTATGTAAGGCTACTGCCACTACTTTTTCTTTTTCGTCCACAGACATTACCTTCACACCTCTTCCAACACGAGCTATCTCTCTTATTGAATCGATATGTGTGCGTATTACTTTACCGGATGATGTTGTAGCTAATATCTGGTTTGCATCCCCTGGCGTCAAAGCGACCACAACTTTACCACTTTTATTATCAACTTTAATATTCTTGACTCCTTTAGCTCCTCGCTTAGTCAATCTGTAGTTTCCTGCATTAGCTCTCTTACCATATCCTTTTTCTGTAATTGTTAGAAGAAGATCATCTTCACTTACTAAACACATGCTAATTACTTCATCTTTATCTTTCAGACGCATGCCAATTACACCTTGGCCATTACGACCAACAATTCTTACTTCCCCTTCAGAAAATCTATTAGCCATACCTAACTTTGAAGCAAGCATGACTTGACTATCGCCTTCGGAAATTGCAACTCCAATTAATTCATCCTTTTCTTTAAGAGTTATAGCCCTAAACCCTTGATCTCTAGCCCATGCTCTTTCTATTCTGGAAGAATATTCCTCTAATCTTGTTTTCTTAATGATACCTTTCTTAGTTGAAAATAAGAAATAATGGCCATCACCACTCATATTTGCTACCGGCAACATACAAAGAACTTGTTCATCTTTTTCTTTACGGCCTTCATCTAACTTTTGAAGTAACTGAACTAAAGGTGTGCCTTTTGAATATCTGGAAACATCAGGTATCTGCCACGCCTTTAGGAAATACATACTGCCTGCAGTAGTAAAGAATAACAAGTGATCATGTGAACCCATTGAATACAATTCCACTGGGAAGTCTCCTTCCTTAGCTTTAATTCCAATTCTTCCCTTACCACCTCTATTTTGAGCCTGATATTCATCAAGATCAACTCGTTTTATGTATCCTTCTTGTGTCCTCATGACTACGACCTGTGACCTTGGAATCAAATCTTCTGTGTTTAAATCGCCATCAAAATCTGAAATTAATGTTCTTCTCTCATCACCATATTTTTCCTTGAGTGCTTCTAATTCTTCTTTTATTATTGACATTATTTTAGAAGAATCTGCCAAAATTTCAGATAGTTCAGCCATTTTAGCCTTCAACTCTTCTAACTCTTTTTCCCGTTCTTCTGCATCTTGGCGCGATAATTGGTAAAGTCTCATATCTGCTATTGATTTAGCCTGAATTTTACTTAATTTAAATTTAGCTTGCAGACCTTCAATAACTGCATCTCTTCCTGCAGCTTCTCTGATAAATGCTATTACTTTATCCATTTGAGAAATTGCTAGCAATAATCCCTCAACAATATGAGCCCTCTCTTGAGCTTTTTTCAATCTGAACTCTGTTCGGCGAGTTATTATCTCCTTTCTGTGATCAAGGTATACGTTCAATAAATCTATTAAATTCATTCGTCGAGGTTGGCCTTTGACTAATGCTACATTGTTTATTGAAAAACTATTCTCAAGAGCTGAATGCTTATACAATTGATTTTCAACTATCATTGGAGAAGCGTCTCGCTTTAATTCGAATACTACCCTCATACCTTTCTGATCTGATTCATCTCGTATATCTCTTATACCTTCTACTTTCTTATCACGAACCAATTTTGAAACTTCTTCTAATAATCTATTTTTCTGAACCATAAAAGGAATTTCTGTTACAACCAAAAATTCATCCTTTGGAGTTGACTCGTGCTCCATTTTAGCTCTAATTTTTATAGAACCTTGACCTTTGGAAAATGCATCGAAGATTCCTTTGCGCCCCATTATAGTTCCTCCTGTTGGGAAATCAGGACCAGGCATGACGCTCATTATCTCGGAAAGATCCGTTGATGGATTGTCTATTAGCATAACAAGACAGCTTATCACTTCTGACAAGTTATGAGGTGCCATATTCGTAGCCATTCCAACTGCAATACCAGATGAGCCGTTAACCAATAAACCTGGAAGAAGACCTGGAAGAACTGAAGGTTCCTGTAAAGAACCATCGTAATTATCTGTGTAATCTACAGTTTCTTCGTCAATGCCTGATAAAACTGTATCTGAAATTGTAGCCAACCTCGATTCTGTGTATCGCATAGCTGCAGCCTTATCTCCATCTATCGAACCAAAATTACCTTGGCCATCTACCAAAGGGTAGCGTAAAGAAAAACTTTGAGCCATGCGAACTAAAGTATCGTATATCGCTTGATCACCATGTGGATGGTATTTACCCATTGTATCTCCAACAATGCGGGCCGATTTTTTGTACGGTGAACGAGGACCTGAACCCATCTCTTTCATTGCATAAAGAACTCTACGGTGAACTGGTTTTAATCCATCTCTAGCATCTGGAAGTGCTCTGCCTACAATAACTGACATAGCATAATCAAGATAGGATTTACGCATCTCTTTCTCTAAACTAATTGGTAGTATTGTGTCTATATTTTCTTCCTTCAATTTTTTCACCAGATTATTACTAAAGCTTATGAATGTACCCCCTTAAAAGGGAGTCCCCTAGCCATATAGTGACACCTCCAGTAAACTTAGTTCTCATTAATCCCAAAAAAAATAGTGACATCGATGAAGGCAATCGACGATTAATATCCAGAGTTGCCCCTGTTTGCTTAGCTTATAATTTGCACTTGTGTCTAGTTGATTTTGGAATCAAAGAAACGCCTCTTGACTTCGCCAGAAGAATTGCCCCGTCCACTTCAATTGGTAAAGGTGGTGAAAATTTAATTAAATTGTGTGAAAAGGGAAAAGTAAATATCTCAAATTTACAATTGCTGCAAAATATCGGACAGAAAGTAATATGCACAAGCCAGCCTGAGAATTCTAAAGAGAAGACGTTAGACAACATCATAAGAATATCCCGTGAAAAAGCTATTTCTTTCATTTTTGGAATCAATCAAAGAACAAATAAAGTATTGAAAAAAATTAAAAATGAATCTTATGCTCATTTAGATATTACTAAAAAAAGAATTCAATTAAGTTTAGATTCAGAAATTGGAGCTGTATTTCACTCTTTTTTTACATCTAGAAAAGCTTGAGAGCTTCTTCCATTCGACCTAATTCAACACCTGTACTCTGACGGCCACATACTGCACCATTAGAATTAGCAACTATGCCAGCTCCAACTAATGGAAGACCAAAATTAACGGTTCCTTCCATCAATTCAATCTGGAAAACTTCCTCCATTTTTTCTTTCTCTGACGAAGAAATGTCTGGATGGTATAATCCTCCCTTGTTAGTAATACACCCAATCATACCTAAAGTGTCCATGTCATTAATAGATTGTGAAACCAAATTTACTTTTAATATATCTTCAGCTTTATCTTTAGCTCTTTTGCCAAGTCTCTCATTTGAAAAACCTCCTGAATCATTAACTAAAAAATTATTCCCAATTGCATTTGATCTATCTGGAAGAACTCCAAAATCAATTTTATAAGATTTGGAAATTTTATCAAATTTTTCCAATTCCAAATCTGTTACAATATTAGAAACTAGAATACCATTGTTATTCATTGCAATTAAAGTTCCCAAAACTCTACTGCCGCCCAGAGTTATGATTTCTAGTTCAGTACCGAGAGCCTCTGAAAGCTCTTCCATGTCATCTTTAGGTATTCCAGGAGGTACTAATGTCAGATTGTCATTTGTAGCACAAAAAACACCTGCATAGGGACTGTTGAAGAGATCCTTTTGAACTAAAGCCATTACTTATTCTGCTAAGTGGACTATAACACTACCATCTTCGAATTTTAAAGCCCTTACACGCACTTTAGAAGGAGGCTTTTCAATTCCTCTTGACCATATATACTGATTTACTGGAGGATCTATGAACAATTGTTTTTCTTCACCACTTCCAGTTCGAGCTTCTTTTGAAGTCTTAAGAACTTCGCCTTCTCTCTCAGGCTTCATGTGCCTTACAATAAAATCTTCTACAATTCGCATGGCTACTGGTGCCCTACGTGTTCTTGTTACCTTGTGTAACTTACGTAGCGGAATAGTGTACAACCTCTCTTGAATTAGTTCATCGTCAGCCATCTAAATCACCTGTGTAACTTTCCCCTTCTCCAAAAATGACGTTTTGGATGATTGGTGAAACGTCTGTTTGTCCTTTGGATTACCCAAGCTGGAACTCTTCTATTACGTTTAACTAATTTATTCAATCTTAGCTTCTTACCAAAAACTTTTCTACTGGACATTTGATTAATATTTACTTAACGAAGTAATCTCCTTTTGTAATACTTTTTTAACCTTAAAAGCGGTGTTATCTAGCATAGAATGGCCTTTAGGGGTCAAACTTCTACCACCTTTCTTTGCTTTTTCAAGAAAGCCTGCAACCTCAAGTTGCTGCATAATTAATCTAAGTACTTTGCGACTACCATTTTCACTTCGGTTAGGTTTGCCGCCGCGATCTCTTGCTCCTGAATAATGCCTTGACAAACGCTCAGTACCAATTGGACCATTGACACCTACTTTTCTCATAACTGAAGCTGCACGGAAATACCACCAGTCAGCCTGTGAGGGAGATTTCTCTTTATGAACTGCTGTTTTTGCAAATTCTGACCACTCTGGAGGTTCTATAGCGTCCTCGCTCTTGAGCGACTTTGCGAGGGCATTTACCAAGTGTTCGCCTGGAACGTCGTAGTGTGTTGTCATGAGCGTAAACCTTTTACGGGAATGAGGCGCCACACGGAGTGTATTATAAACTTAAGCCTAATTAATGCAAATAATGAAAGAGATTAGTGAATTTATAGAAAAACACAATACTTTAACTTTGGCCACGGAAAAAAATCATGAAGTTTTTGCAGCTGCTCTATTCTATGTCTCAATAGATAACGGTACCTCACTTCTATTTGTAAGTAACCCAAAATCAGACCACATCGCCAACTTAGAACATAATCAAAAATGCGCTGCGACTATTCAAGAAAATAATCTAGACTGGGAAAATATAAAAGGAGTTCAAATTAAAGGTGAAATTGAACCGGCTGATGACAGGGATTGGGAAAGCTATCTAGGGGAATTTGATTACATAGCTAAAAGCAAAACTCTGACTAAGGCTATGAAAAGAGTAAAATTATATAAATTGAAAATTAATTGGGCTAGATTCATTGATAATGCGAAAGGCTTTGGGAATAAACTGGAAAAAAACTATACTTAATCTGCAAATAAATTGTTATTGTGGAAATACCAAACTTGGTAAACAAATAAGAAAATTAAAACGGCTATTATAACAAAACCTACAGTCTTACCTAATAGAGGAAATAAAAATAAAACAAAAATTCCGACTACTAAAGTCCATAAAAGCAAATACATCAAATAGGCATGAGGTGCAAGCTCAGGATCCCTCGCGGCCTCAAATGATAGTAGACCTAACCAATTCATTAATCAATCATTAGAAGTATACTAATTATGCTTTGGGGAGCGAATAGATTCTACAAACCCTTCTGAGATTAATCCTCTTCCTGTTAGTAAATTGTAATTAACAATCAAAAGAACTAAAATTCCGCTAACCAGAACAATCATATGTGCAATTCTGGAAACTCCCTTAATACCTCCAATTAACGAAGTATCTGCTGTTGCTAGAAAGAAATTACTTGCGCCGTAAGCTATAGTAAAAGAAATTGAATAGAAAATTACATTGTGTCTACTCATTAAACCCGTTGCTTTGCCTATGTAATGATTTGTGGGGCTTAAATGTGCCCTACGAGCTTCGCCCCTGAGAACATTAACTGATAATGAATAAATTACCAACATTATCGTTACAATCATAAAAACTAAATCATAAAGAAAACTTGGGTCATTGTACATGGAATAAAGAAAAACGCCTGCATGATAAGATAAAAAACCCCAATAACCTAATGCAAAATATCCTGAAAAAGCCGCGACTTTAGAATCATACAGAAATTCCCTATGCATAGTTCTCAAAAGATAAAATGTTATACTTCCCATAGCCATCATCAAAAGAACCCAAAATATCATGAATAAATAGTCAAAATTATCTTTAAAGCCAGAAATTTGAGTAGAAACAAAATAAAAACAAAGAGTGCCAACTAACATCCAAATAAAAGGCGATAATAAATTAAGTAAAATACCTATTTTTGAAGTTTCATTTTCTGGTGATTTAGACATTTGCCTCAGTGCAATTTCCTTGAAAGGAACGCGCATCCACCAAGCCTGAGCAAATTGCCACAAAACAAAGATTAAAATGTATCCCCAAGTTAGAAGTCTCTTCATATTTTCGCCGTAAGTTTCATTATTCAAGGTAGCCCAAATGAAACTAGAAAAAATCAAAGAAAGGGATAATGGAAGAATTAAACTTGTGAATGATTGACTACGAGATAAATTCTTGATTTCTTCAAATCTATTAAGAGCTGCTGTAACAAAATATCCTAAGGAACCGCCGTAGCCAAATATCAAGATTAAAGAAGAAGCTAAATCTGACTTAGTATAGCTAATAATCCCAAAAAAAGTTAAAAGTACGAAAAGCACTAAAACATGATACAATGTTTTTTTAGAAAATATAATAGAAATTATCTCACGTTGGGAAACAAAACTAGTTTTTTCCTGAACTTTTGATAAAGTGTCTGTCTCTTCTGTAGCAACATCTTCTCTTAATTGTTTTGATATATTTGAATCATTTTCTATTTCAGAGTTTTCAACTTCTCCTTCAATTTCGTCAAACTGTATTCCAGGTTCATCTGCAGTTGAGTTTTCTTCCTTTACGTTTGACACTAAGAATTTCTCCTGTAAAACCTATTCTGTGATTTTTCAGTAATAAATTTACACGTTACCCTTGAAATTTCAAAAGCCAAGGCATTACTTACTGATTTTCCTCCGTGTAAAGTTATACCAATAACTCTTGCTAAATTATCTTCCAACTTAACTTTCATTCCTTTGTTGAATTCTACATTAATTTCAAAATCTTCCTTGTAAGAATGAGTTTCCTCACCGTCATGTACGGCGAAACGAATTTTTGAATGTGTTGCCTTTTTAGCCCAAACAATTGGATTTTCTTGTGAATAAACCTGATTCAAACGTTTGTGAGGCAATTCTATTCCTGTTATCAAAATCAAACCGTCTGGATGAGGTCGGGTCTGACCTACCTCAATGAGTACACCTTTATCTACGGTTAACGTATCATTTACTGTTTCATTGTCTATAGATATCCTCAACTTCAATGAAAGAGGAAGCTCTTCGTTGACTTCTTTTGAACTAGTCGTTTGACAATCTAAACACTTTACAACTCCTTGGAAGCTAAAACCCTTTTTTGCTGAAGTTCTACTCTTAAGAACTTCATGACTATTTTCCTCGTTACAAACCTCACAAAAAAGCCAGAGTTCTTCCATTAATGTTTAAAGTGCCTCATGCCTGTAAACAACATTGCAATGCCATGCTCATCTGCAGCGTCAATTACTTCCTGATCTCTAACTGATCCGCCGGGTTGTATAACAGCAGTTATCCCCACTTTAGCGGCCTCATCTATTCCATCTCTAAATGGGAAAAAAGCATCAGAAGCCATAACCGTACCTTTTGAGTCTGGGATAGATTTGAAAGTAGCTATTTTTACTGAGTCAATTCTAGACATTTGCCCGGCACCTATACCTACCGTTCTTTTCCTATCTGAGAATAAAATGGCATTACTTTTAACGTGCTTAACAACTTTCCATCCGAATTCTAACCCTTCCAATTCTTCGTCTGTGGGCTTTCTTTTTGATACGACTTTACAATCTAAAATTGATATGCAAACTTCATCTGATTCTTGCAATAACCATCCCCCATCTAGAGAACGTAATGAAGGGCTTCTATGATAAAACTCCAAATTCCCAGTTTTCATTATTCTCAAATTCTCTTTTGAAGAAAAAATTTCCAAGGCCTCTTTTGAATAAGAGGGGGCAATTATACCTTCTTTGAATGAGCAAATTATTTCTTTCGCCAAGGAAGCATCAACCTCTCTATTGAATGAGATTATTCCGCCGAAAGCACTTTGAGGATCTGTACTCATTGCACCATCAAACGCGTCTAATAAATTTGTTGAACTAGCTACACCGCAAGGATTATTGTGCTTAACAATAACTGCAGTAGGCTCATCAAACTCCATTACGATAGCTAGAGCTGCATCAAAATCTAAAAGATTATTATAGCTTAGTTGCTTTCCTTGCATCTGAGCTGAATTAGCTATAGATGGAGCTGAATGTAACAAATCTGAATAAAAAACAGAAGACTGATGAGGATTTTCTCCGTATCTTAATGGAGGACTGCCGATTCCCGTTAGATGTAACGAGGAGGGAAGATCTTCTTCACCGAACCTTTGCCCGAGAACTGATTGTATAATTGAGTCATATTCAGCAGTATGTCTAAATGATTTCAAAGCCAATTGTTGTCTTTGCTGAAGAGTTAAACCGCCTTTTGATATTTCATCTAAAATCCAATTGTAATCTCCAGGATCTGTTACCACGGAAACACGTGAATGATTTTTGGAAGCTGCTCTGAGCAAACTAGGACCTCCTATATCTATCTCCTCAATTAAGGAAGATAAGTTAACGCCTTTGTCAGCTGCAGACTTAAACGGATAGAGATTACAAATCACCATATCTATTGTACCTATGCCATGCTCCTGCATCTGTTCTTTATCAGAATCTCTTCCTAAAATCCCTCCAAAAATTATAGGATGGAGTGTTTTTACCCGGCCATCCATCATTTCTGGAAAATTAGTAACTTCTTCAACTGGACGAACTGAAATTCCTGAACCTGAAATTACTTTTGAAGTTCCGCCAGTTGAAATGATCTCAACACCATTTTCAGATAAGCCTTTAGATAATTCTTCAATCCCAGACTTATCGCTGACACTAATCAATACTCTTGATATCGGGCGGCGAGATAAATTATCTTTTTCCTCCACGCTAAGATTTAGGTACTATCTGGAAGCTGTTTCAGGTGCTCTCCGGATAACTCTTTTGAAAGATAAACTGTAGTTCCAGCTTTCATTATTTCGTTGCCACCAGCTTCAGCGGATTTAACATCTACAAGCAATACTATTGGCTTTCCAATTATGTGCCTGCCTGCTTCTAAAGCATTCAGTCTTGTACTTGATAGGTGAACCATATTTCTATCGCCAGGATACAATCCATGTTCTAAATATTCTTCTGCATCTTCTTTCGAGCATGCAAAATATAAATGCTCAGGATTGTTATCTGTAGGAAGATCTAATTCAAGGTCAAGAGTATGTGCATATGTTGCCCTTAATCTACCGTTCATTAATTGATACCTGCCCTTCGGGTCTGTTTCAACTACTGCTTGCAAATGTCTGGTTTCCAAATAGTGAAAATGTCGTCGCTGAGATTTAACTGCTTCAATGAATTCCGAAGCTTCAACCCAACCTTGCTTATCCATCTCAAGATCAAATCGGTCCGGGAAGTGACGCAATACTCCTGCCATCATCCTTCCAAACTGGTCCAAATGTCTTGGGGAAAGCACCAAAACGCCTTCTTCTCCACTGAGAGGGCACTTTTCACCTCTGAAAAAACCATGCCCATGCTTTACTTCTTCTTTTAATGGAACTGTTGGTTTTCTACGCATATTTTGGCAGTAGAAAGGTGTGTTATAATATTAGGGCTATGATTATTCCTTTCTAAACGTCGTCTGAATACTGTCATCGCTGTTAAGGAAGTTAGAATCTGCTAATTCATCTGTTGTAGGTACATCTATTTCTAATCTACCTGCTGCAAAAATGTCTTGCATTTGTTGCTCTTTACCTCGACTACTCCAAAGTGCAGCTTCATCTCTGCTACCTAATGTAACAAATATGAAAACTTCTCCAGGCCTATTTCTTCCCGTCCTTCCCCTTCTTTGAATAAGTCTAATAGCTGAAGATACGGGCTCATAGAAAATAACGGCATCAGTTGAAGGAATATCAAGCCCTTCTTCCCCAACTGAAGTTGCAACCAAAATATTGTATTCTCCACTTCTAAACTGATCAAGAATTTCTTTCTGTTGTTTTTGAGTCATGCCTTTGTCACCATCTCTTGATCCTTGACCAACAAAACGAACAGGCTTCGCTCCGTTAAGATTACTTAACTTTTCAACAATTAATGAAGCTGTGTGCCTTATCTCTGAAAAAATAATGAATTTAGATGTCCCTACTTCTAATTGTAATTCTATTAATTCAACTAACCTTGATAATTTTGGATGATTCGCTTTGTTTGCCTTTGCTATGTTATGAGCGATTTTCCAATCACTATTAGTTGATAACCATTTATTGGCTCTATTACTCTTCTTCGCTTTTGCTTCATCAATTATCCTACTACTATAATCTAAAAACTGAATTATCCCTTGAGTTTCAACTGTCAAAATGGCATGAGCAGTTTTCATTGCCATAGCTTGAGTCGTCATCAAGTTGAAAATATTTGGAGGTGTAGATGGTTTGGTTTGGGCAAACCGTCTCTGTAATTTTTTACCAGCCTCAAGAATCATTGTTGTTGAAACCTTACGGGGCCTATCCAGAAAACCCCCTTTGTACAACTTGCCACAAAGATAATCCTGTAATTTCCTTAACTGGTTCGCAATATCTTTGACTGCCTCAGGCATGTCAATCTTAACCCAGCGAGTCTTAATTGGTTGAACGTATTCAGAAACATCAGAGTCACTTTCATCTCTATTTTCAACTGCCGTAATACCCAAATCCCTACATAACCTGATAATTTCAGGCTTAGAGCTTCCTGGTGATGCAGTCATTCCTGTTGACAAGTGATTCTGAGCTACTTCCAGATAATGTCTACCAATCTCAACATAGGCATAATTTCCAACGGCTCTATGTGCTTCATCGAATATAACCAAAGAAAAATCCTCTAATGAAGCTCTAGCCGCCTCAATGTCTTTACTTATAACTTGAGGTGTCGATATAATTATCTGTGAGCTAGACCAAAGAGGCACTCGCTCTGATGGCGAGATAGCTCCAGTGAATAAACTAACTTCAGCGTTCAAAAATTCATTAAAGAAATCAAAATGTTGTTGAGCTAAAGGTTTTGTTGGCGCCATAAGGAGAATTTTTCCCAAGTCTAAACGTTCGAGCATTATTCTCAAGGCCACTACTGTTTTACCCATACCAGTTGGTAAAATCACTAATGTGGATTGCTCTAAACAAGCTTTAGATATATTTGATTGATATAATCTATTTTCTAAACCATCTACTTTTAAAAATTTATGAGTAATTTCACTCATTTCTTTTTAGGAGCCTTCTTTGGAACTTTCTTCTGAAGAATTGAGATTAATTTACTTGCAGTACCACTTCTTCCACCTGATAATTCCGAATAAGCAGATACCTCTACTAATTTACATGCAGAATCTTCGTCTAATTCTGCCTTATTTGCTAAATTTTTAACAAAATTCATCTGCTTAACACTTGTCGGCCTAGGCTTACTATCTGATAGATCTTTTAATTTACCTATTAATGTACTTGCACTTCCTGATTTCCCGCCAGATAATTCTTCAAAGCTAGATATAGAAACGAGCTCACATGCTTGAGATTCATTCATTTCTAAATTTTCGGCTAAACTTTTTA
Source organism: Marine Group III euryarchaeote CG-Epi4 (assembly GCA_001875365.1). The sequence goes on along the minus strand of MIYX01000022.1, from coordinate 23,086 downwards.
TGAATGAAACCTGCTTTGCAGTTGGTGGGAGTGACATGCCTTCTGTTTCCTTCATCAAAGAATCAATAAGCTCTCCCATCATTTCACTATTGTATTTTAGAGGATCATTACCTTGTAACAATTCTTCAAGCTTTTCTGAAGAAACTAATGAAGCTAAACGTTCATAAAATTGTATTTGGCGTTTGGTAGGGAATTCCTTCTTTTTTCTCAATGCATTATCGTGCAGCTCTCTAAAATAGTTGAGGAACGTTTCCCAAACTTCTGCAGCATCCCTTGAACCTGTTTCAATATTATCTAAATCAGATTCCATTTCTGATGTAAAATCTGTTGAAAATAAATTTTTATCCTCTTGTTTATAAAATGGACTTACCTCATCCCAAAGTGTAATGCCGTTAGAAGTCGCCTTTAATCTGCCCCTATCATCACTGCAATATTTTCGGTCTAATAGTTTTTTTATTGTTGCAGCATAAGTTGATGGTCTGCCTATTCCTTCGGATTTCATTAATGCTACGAGACCGTGTTGAGTATACCTGGAAGGCGGCTTAGTTTCATCTTCAATCAAGTTAGGATTATTCTCTTTGCTATCTAAACTGAGAATTGAATTCTCCTTAATTTCAGGATTTGGTGGAGAAGTCAAAGGTTTCTTATCTATTTTTTCAAACGCAGATTCCCAACCTGGAGAAGTTCTCCATTTAGTATCTCCATCAAAAGGCTTCGGAAAACCTTCAGTTAATGCTTCAACCTTCATAGAGGACCATTCCGAATTAATCATTTGGCTACCAATAAATCGTGCCCAAATTAATCGATATAACTTAGCTTGGGAACTATCGATCCCACTTGGAAGCTCTACCGAAGGATTTGTTGGACGTATCGCTTCATGAGCATCCTGATCTGAAGACTTTTTGGCGTAAACTACTCCTTTGCCTACTTGATCTGCACCCCAAACTTCAGTTATTTTCTCTTTGGCTACTTGCCTCGACGAAGAACTTGTTCGGGTTGAATCTGTTCGCATGTATGTTATATGCCCCGCTTCGTAAAGTCCCTGAGCAAGTCTCATCGTATTGCTTGGCTTCCAGCTATATCTACTTCCTGCAGTTTGCAATAGTGTGTCTGTGGTAAAAGGTGCCTTCGGACTCCTCTTGTATGATCTAACACTGACTTTACTTACTTTTATTGAACCATTTGTAGACAAAGACGAGAAACCTTTTGATGCTAAGTCAGATACATTAGTTCTATGCGAATCAAACTTCCCTTTTGAATCTCTCCAAGCATCATCATCACTCTTTTCATGAAATTTTGCTCTAAAATCTATGCCTTGAGCTGTAACTTGTAATGCCCAATATGGTGTAGATATGAAATTTGCAATTTCATGCTCTTTTTTTACTACAAAACCTAAAGCTGGTGTTTGAACTCTTCCCATTGAACTCAAATTCCAAGATCTAGAAAAACGAGATGCTCGATATCCTATAAGTCGGTCCATGAATCTGCGGACCTTGGCTGCATCGACCATTTTTGAATCAACAACCCCTGCAGAATTTAGAGCTTGACGAATTGCCTCTTTAGTAATTTCATTAAATGTAATACGTTTTATTTCTCTAAATTCTGAGAAAAGTTCAGCTAATCTCCAAGCTATAAACTCGCCCTCTCTATCTGGATCAGTAGCTATTAGCACTCTTTCGACTTTTTTGCGTCGGGAATCCGATAATATACGTTTAATGTGATTTTCTGAGCGAGGGGTCCAGCTCCAAGAAGGTTCAGGAAGCTGTGATTTTTTATTTGGCCATACCGCTTTACTGCCTTCTTTACCTGAATTTGGTAAATCTTGAACATGGCCGTTAGAAGCTCTTACAATTACATTTTTACCTAGGTATTTCTGAATAGTTTTTGCTTTCGCTCCGGACTCTACTATCACCAAATCCATTAAACCACCTTTTTGAAAGGCTCATTAAATATCTTTTTCTGAACCTTAAAATTTACGGGGGACTATAGTCCCCCGAAAAATATAGCTTAAAAAAAAGAAATATTCTATGTGTAGAAACTAATCTCAAACAATAAAAACTAAAGCTCACATGTAAATTTAGATGGTACTCGAAAAATTAAAAGAGGAAAATACGGTTATTGCCTTAATTGGAGCCTCAAATGATAAGCAAAAATATGGTAACAAAATATACTGTGACCTCAGAAGTAAAGGCTACAATGTTGTTCCGATAAACCCAAAAGAAAAGCTAATTGAAGGCGATAAAGCTTATGCTTCGATAGAGGGAATGGAAAGCTTACCAGATATTGCCAATTTTGTAGTGCCTCCTCCGGTTGCTATGAAAATTACTCCACATATTTCTGAACTAGGAATTAAACACCTCTGGTTTCAACCTGGTTCTGAAAGTAAGGAATTGGAAACATGGCTAAAAAATACTGAAGGAATTAAATATTTAATTAATTCTTGTATAATGGTTGAAACAAGATAGAATTATACTATTGAATCCTTAATATTAGACAACACGGAAGATATTTTTTCTGAGCTGCAAGCACCTTGGGCGTATGAAGCTTTTCCGCCTCCACTACCTCCTGCTGAGTGTAAGGCCTCTTTCAGTACAGAACCGCAATCAATACCTAGAGAATTAGAGCTCGCCAAAATTATTGAACCTTTTGCCCCTTTAGAAAAACCGATTGCTGCTAGGTTGCCATCGGTTGATGTAATTTTCCGAACTAATTTTTGAACTTCTCCCATGTCTGCTTCGCCTAAATTATCCATGTAGAAATTGATATTTCCTAGTTTTTCAAATTCAACTTTTGATGACTTAAAGGAAGCCAACTCTTTTTCTAATGAAGAAACTTTACTACGCAAGTCTTTCCATTCTTTAACAAACTTATGTGCTGCATCTGGTGCCTGTTCTATTGAAACTCCGAGCTCTTTTGCAGTCTTTTCCAATAAAGCCCTTTCTCTTTGAGCTGCTTCAATTGCTGCAGGCCCGGCTGAGAATTCTATACGTTCCACTCCATCCTGTATCCGCTCGGTCCTCAAAACCTTAACTGCTTCAACTTTTAATGTTGAAGACACATGAGTTCCTGCACAAGCTTGCGCATCTATACTAGGAATTTCGACTACTCTAACTTCCTTGTATTTTGGAGCACCACCTTGGTAAAGTGAATTTCCATACTTTAGATCTGCCTCCTCTCTTGAATAAAACTCTGTGTGTACTTTATAATCTTCTAAAATTAATGAATTTACTCTAGATTCAATTAACTCTACAACTTCACGCGTTAGCCTTCTGTGGTGAGTTATATCTAATCTGGCTCTATCTGTTGACTTTGACGCTCCCGCTTGCCATACGTGAGAGCCTAATATTTCTCGACAGGCTGCCCCAATCAAATGAGTGGCTGTATGATGTCTGCTTAAGCTTGAGCGCCTATCATCATCGACTAAACCTACGATTTCTGTGCCTTCTGAAGGAACTTGACCTTCAAGCTGATGTAATACTACATCTCCTATTTTTTGAACATCAATGACTTTACTCTTTATCCCATTCCATTGAATAGAACCTACATCCCCCAATTGACCTCCACCTTCGGGATAAAATAGGGTCATATCAAAAGCAACCTTTGATTTTTCACAGTAAATGACTTTTGCAGAAAACTTACGTTTTTCCATGTCTTGATAAAAAGATAACTTTGTAGGTGCTACGGGTATAATCCTCTGAGGTTCTTTTTTATCCTTGGAAGCACCTTCATGTCTATCTGCCACCATTGCTAAAAATCCATCGGGAACTTCAATAGAATGACCTTGCTCTTCAGAAAACTCGCTAACTACCGAAGGAGGAAGGCCCTGTGAATCGTATAACTCAAGTAATTTCTCTTTATCAATACCGCCTGAATCTATTGCTCTTTTGACTGCCCTGCGCCCTCTTTCTAATGTTTGTGTAAATCGTTCAATTTCCAAATTGACCATATCAAGTATATGCGATTTATTTTGGCTTAATTCGGGATAAGTCTCTGAAAAATTATCAATATGGTGTTTTACCATTTTAGGCAAAATATTCGGAACATTAATATCTTTAGATAATAACACTGTTCTCCTCAAAACCATCCTCGCCAAATATCCGGCTTTAACATTGCTTGGAACAATACCATCTCCGAACATAAATGCTAGAGCCCTGGAATGGTCTACAATCGCAAATAATTTTTCTAGAGGCTCTATTGTTGAAATAAATTCTGCCAGAGATAAATCATATCCTTGAGAATTTAGTCTATCTAGCACCATATTTCGTAATTTTGTCAAATCAGATCCATAATCTACAGATAATACTCCACATAATTTAGCATTTTCAGAGATTAACGCTCCAGATGATTCTAACTTTTCAACTAGATTAGCTTCTTTTGTTAAAAATGAAACTGCATCTGGAAAAACAGATTCATAAATAGTTGAAGTACCCTGAGAAGCCCACACTAATCGCTCTAAACCATAACCTGTGTCTACAATTGATCTAGGCATTCTCTTAAATTTTATACCCTTAAGCTCTATGTCACCTTCTAGATCTTCTTCAAGATCCATAAAAACTAATGTTGCTAATTCAAGACCGCCTGCTAAAACTTCAAGTGCTTCACCTCCATTTCCCCCTCCAACCCACGGATTCTCTTTGTAAGTTATTTTAGAACCATCAAGGCCTAGTCCGGTATAAAATTCATGACAGTATCTGACAGTATCATTTTGCCAATAGTATGTCTTTTCATCATCATTAAAGGCATGGTGAGCCATCATCTCAAAAGTAGTTAAATGTCTGCCACTTCTACCTACTGATTCTAGATCATTTAAACGAATGCAAGGTTGTGAAATGGTCAGAGGGTTAGCTGGTGGATTTGAAGAGCCACTTGTAACATGAGGTTGAAATACTGCGATTGAAGCAATTGAAAGATAAATGTCATTTCTCCAACGTGCAACTACTGAAGCCCTATCAACCCTCGTGTGTTTATTATTTTCAAAGAACCTTAGAAAAGCTTCTCTAGCTTCATCTAAATTCATTGGTTTGGGGAACAAAGGCTTCCCAATGAACGAATATTCTACGCAGGGTGCATCGCCGCAAAGCTCGCTTTCAACTAGAGACCAGAAATGGCATTTACACTTTGAACAAGTTTGCCTAGTGAAACCCGACTCTTGAAAGAATTTTAGAGTTATGCCTTCGCTCACGTATTAGTTAAAGAGTAGGTGGTTAAAAAGTACGGAGGGGCATAAGCATTAATGTTACTGCCAAAGTTGGAATGTCGTTATGCCTTCAAATGCTGATCATAAGCCATACATTTCAGCCAAAAAAATTCTACCTGAAATAACAACTAAAGGAATCATTTTAGCGATACTTTTAGGTTTTCTACTAACTGCAGCAAATGTCTATCTAGGGCTTTACGTTGGCATGACTGTTAGTGCTTCAATACCTGCTGCAGTTATCTCTATGGCAGTACTTAGAAGCTTAGAAAAAGCTAATATTTCTAAAGGCACAAATATCTTAGAGAATAACTGGGTTCAAACCGCAGTTTCATCAGGTGAATCTTTAGCTGCTGGTGTAATTTTTACTTTACCTGCATTAATAATAATGAATAGCCAAAGTAATGGTGAAATTGGATGGGCTGAATTTCCATATCTCAAGACTGCTATTATCGCTCTTGTAGGTGGAACAATTGGAGTTTTATTTTCTATCAGTCTTCGAAGAATATTCGTAGTTAAGGAGAAATTGCCGTATCCTGAGGGTGTTGCATGTGCAGAGGTCTTAGTTGCAGGTGAGAAAGGTGGAACTCAAGTTATGCCGATTTTCATTGGAATTGCTTTCGGAGCGTTGTACAAACTTTGCTCATCTGTTATAGCAAATGGAAAACAAGTTAGTTTCGGATTATGGGAACACGGATGGGATGGGTTTTACACACTAACCGGAAAATTAGATCAGTCCGTTGCTTATGCAAAATCTAAAACAACATTCTACCTTGGGGCTGAATTATCGCCAGCGCTTCTCGGGGTAGGATACATAATTGGACCTGGAATCGCAAGTTTTGTATTTTTCGGAGGGTTACTAGGTGCAATTTTCATAATGCCAGTGGCAAGTTCCATACTCAATCCTACTGATTTATTCATCAGCTATATTTCAAGCGAAGCTGCTAATGGAAATGTAGCAAATTATGGTGACTACGCTTCACATATGAATGAACGCCGGCGAATGGCTGGAGTTGGCACAATGCTTGTTGGAGGTTTGTACACGTTAGTAGTAATGCGTGAAGCCCTCTTCAAGGGAATAACCGAAATGTTCGAAGCTACGAAACAAACCGTAGCTGAAAGAAAAATGGCTAGAACTGATAAAGATTTACCTGCAAAATCTGTTGCAATCACTAGCCTTGCTATGGCAGTTCCAATGTTCTTCATGGTATGGTTAATTTCGGGGCTATTGCTGCCTGCCATTCTTTCTCTTATCATTATTTTTACAGCTGGCTTTCTATTTTCTGCAGTTGCCGGGTACATGGCTGGTGTCGTAGGTAGTAGTAACAACCCCCTTTCTGGAGTAACAATTATCGTCGTAATATTAACTGCAACTACATTTACTCTCCTCAATAGCTTTGTTTACAATGGAGAAAATACTGCTGATTTACAAGTTGCAGTCATCGGTGTTGCAGCGTTTGTAGCTTGTGCTGGTGCAATATCTGGAGATAATTTACAAGACTTGAAAACTGGCTATATTTTGGGAGCTACTCCTTGGAGACAACAAATAGGACAAATTGTGGGAATTACGGCAGGCGCATTAGCAATACCATTGGTCCTAAATCTTCTTTCCGAACAAATATTAAACGGTGAACTTGCTGCACCTCAAGCATTTTTAATGTCTAGTATAACTACTGGGATTTTAGAAGGCGGTATGGACTGGGCTATGGTATTCATGGGCGCAGGCATTGCTTTTTGTCTAATAGCATTAAGGCATACTGAGAATTATATCAACTTACTTGTTTGCTCGTATTTTCTTTTCATAATTGGCGGATTTCTAGAAGGATCAATACCTTCATTCCTATTTGCTGGAAGTTTACTAGTAGCTGCAACCCAATACTGGATTAAAGATAATGGAAAATTAGACATCTCAATAATGGCTGTAGCTGTAGGTATGTATCTAAGTCTCAAAATGACAATTCCAATCTTCATAGGAGGGTTAATCAAAATGTATGTTGATAATAGATTTGATGATTCATTGAAAAAGACTAATCCTAATTTGCTGAAAAGTGAAAATAGAGCAAAACTTGATGTTGAAAAAGAAAAGAGTCACGGACCCGGCATCCTCTTTGCTTCTGGATTAATCGCTGGAGAAGCTATTATGGGTATAGGGCTTGCGGCGATGGCAGTTTCCGGCATCTATCTTGGAATCATAAACGAACCATCAATTTATCCCGGTATAGCTGTATTTGTTGGCTGTGCAATCTTAATGGCTAGGTTTAGCTTAAAAGGAGTTGAAGAACACGAAACTGTGAAAGCCGAAGAATGGAGCTTTGATGGCGACATTCAAGAAGCTGAAATGGTAGAACAGAAGCCTAAAAAGAAGAAATGATGGCAAAACGAAATTTCCTTGTTATTGGTCACAGAGCACATACTGTAGCTGATTGGAAGTTAGATGATATTTGTGGAGGGGCTGGAAGATTAGATGTTTTAGTTAGATCAATAACAGCTTCATTATGGAAATCACACGGGATTAGAAGAGATACTGACGTATGGCTATCATTAAGAGGAAAACCTAAACCTGACATTACCGTTCACTTTTCGGGTAAAAGCATAAAATACCTTAATCCCGATGAAAGATCAACTGCTGCATTAATACGTAATGGTTTAATTAAACTGAGTGAGAGTGAAGGCCCTCTAGAAACAAGTCCGGGTGTAACCATGCAAAGAGAAGATTTTGAAGAGCTAGTTAAAAAACTACCAAAACCTGCTTTACTGAGTGAAAATGGTAATAAGGAAGTAAAATCTAATTATGAAACATTTATACTAGGCGATGACAGAGATCCTAGTGATAGTGAAATGGAGACGCTCAAATCATTTGACAAAGTGAAAATCGGAGAAATCAGTCTATTAACTTCAGCCTGCATAACATTAATACATCACTTCTTAGATGAATAAATAATAATGGAAGCTATAATCCTAGTCGGTGGTTTAGGAACAAGATTGAGACCCTTAACTAAAACCATACCAAAACCCCTCCTACCTCTGGGAAATATTCCAATGGTCGAGAGAATGATACTAAATCTGCCAGAGAGAATAGATACTGTAATTTTAGCTGTTAATTATGGTATAGAACAAATGCTTGAATATTTCAAGCAAACCAATGTAGGAAGAAAAGTGATAATTGTTCCTGAAAATGAACCTCTCGGAACTGGAGGTGCTATGAAAAATTGTGAAAAATATATAACTGGAACTACTGCAGTTTTCAACGGAGATGTCGTAACTTCTTTAGATTTAGAGGAAATGATTGAATACCATAATTCAAAAAAAGCAAAAGGCACTTTAGCTTTATGGGAAGTGGATAATCCTAACAGATTTGGAGTGGTAAAATTAGTAAATGGTGAAATACTGGAATTTCAAGAAAAACCGCCTAAAGGCGAAGAATTATCAAACTTAATAAATGCCGGAACTTATCTCCTTGAGCCTGAAATAATTAATATGATTCCTGAAAATAAGAAAGTTTCCGTAGAAAGAGACATTTATCCTAAAATAGTAGGTAATGGACTATTTGGAATGCCATTTGAAGGTCATTTCATAGATGCTGGAACTCCAGAGTCTTATTTAGAAGCAAACTTCAAATTATTGAAAGCAAAAAATGATGAAGAAAACAATAAAATAAAAGATAATGTTCAAATTCATGAAACTAGCGAAATCGTAGATTCCATTATAGGTCCAAATGTGGTAGTTGGCCCTGATACATTTATAGAAAAATCTATGATTTCCAATTCAGTGATACTTTCTGACAGCAAGATTTACGGAGCTACAATAAGTAATTCTATAATAGGTCCTAAAATTTCGTTAAAAAAAGATGTTGAAAACACAGTAATTGCGCCTGAAGGTGAAAAGGTCTTTTAGATATGTCATTGAAAATTTTGCAAATTCCAGTAGGCCCTCTAGAGATGAATGCTACACTAGTAATGGATGAAGAATCGAAAGAAACTATATTTTTTGATCCTGGAGATGAAATTGAAAAAATACTTAAGGTTGCTGAACTAGAGAAAATGGAAATAACTCGCCTAATTGCAACACATTGTCATATTGATCACATCGCTGGAAGCAACGAGGCCATGGAAAAATTACAATTGAGATTAGAAATATCGCCAATAGGTGTTAGTATGCTTGGTAATGTAGGACCTATTGCAGCATCATTTGGATACCAGATCTCAAAAATCAAACACGGTGGATTATTAAATGAGGGTGATAAAGTTACGGTGGGCAATACTACTTTTGATATTCTACATTGTCCTGGTCACAGTCCCGATTCATTATGCTTCTACACTGACGGTATACTCATAGGTGGCGATGTTATATTCAAAGGCTCAGTAGGAAGAACTGATTTGCCTGGGGGAAATCCTAACGAACTTATGAAAAGTATAAAAGAAAAGATATTGCCTTTGCCAAATAATACGATAATATATCCTGGACATGGGCCTGAGACTTTCCTTGAGGATGAGAAGAAAAATAACCCTTTCATTACTGGAAGAGTCAACTTGATGTAGTATGACATATAGAAACTATAACAAGAAAGTAGAAAAAATCCGTAATGTTATTCAAAACAATAAAAAATTAATTACAACTAGTAGGAAAGGGCATAATCATCGAGATTTACAATTCAAGAATAACCAGAATAAAGTTGATACGTCACGATTGAGTTCCATATTGTCCATAGAAAAAGACTTTATTGATTGTGAAGCCTCTGTAAGCGTAGGTCAGATAAATAGGAAAACTATACCTAAAAAGAAAATGGTACCTTCGTTGCCTGAAGGTGATAATTTTACAGTAGGTGGATGTTTAGGTGGATTAGCTTTAGGCTCTAATTCTTATATCCATGGATTTTTTAATAATAATGTTATAGATTTCGATGTTATACTCGGTAATGGAAACCTTGTTAGAAATGTTTCAAAAAAAAATCATTCAGACTTGTATTACGGTATTGGAGGAACATATGGCACTATGGGAATTATCACAAGAGTCAAAATGAAGCTAATTGATTGCGAAAATTATGTGAAAATAAATTATCTACACTATAAATCGTTTGATGAATTTTATTCCGATTTTTCAATGAAAATAAAAGAACAAAAAGATAATTTCATTGAAGCTTTTGTAAATAGTAAAAATGATTTCACTATTGTATGTGCTAATTTTGTTAAAGAGGTTAGAAAAGAAGAAATACTAATCATAAAAGATAAAAGTATTCTAAAACAAAGGCACATGTGCATCTATGCCCAGATAGCAAATAAAAAAGATTTTAATTATTTGAGACTCGTAGATTATTTAGAAAGATACAGTTATTCTGCTTTTTGGGGTCATTACCTTTACACTCCATATAAATTAAGAGATTATCTCTACGCAGGACTAGTTTATTCTTTAATTCCTAGAAAAATGATTCAAGGTGACGGATTAAATGTTGGTAAATATTTCTTAGCTGCTAATCAAATTGTAGGAGATTATGCGAGAGACGAGCACGTCCTTACTACAGACATCGGCGTACCGCTATCTAATTTGAAGAAAGCTTTGGAATTAGTTGATGAAATGACTGAAACGTATCCTCTGTGGATTTGCCCGAGCAAAGACAATTACCATCCTGATAAGACATTCAGTACAAGGAGAAAAGATATTTGTGAAGATAACATAATCATAGACGTAGGAATTTACGGCATTAAAAATAGTAATATTGATTCAAAAATTATAAATCAGACCTTTGAAAAGTTTTCTTTTGCTAATGGCGTGTTTAAAGGATTTTTTTCAACGTGCTATTTTGATTACAACCAATTTTGGGAACACTTTGATAAAAATAAATATGACCAATTAAGGGAAAAGTACCACGCTAGTAGCAATTTTATGGACATTTATGAAAAGATTACATATAGAAATGACTCAAAGAAAATTGCCAGAAATACACTAAGAAGCAAACTCTTTACATTTTTTGGAAAAGGATATCTAAGGCAAATAAATATGAATAAGAAAAAATTAATAAAATAAATCATGGATGCACTAATCGTAGGAAACAGGCCGCTGAGTAAAAGTATAATTGAATTGTCTAGAAATAAGTTAATTGTTGCCGCTGACGGAGGCGCTGATAGACTTCTTGAGTATGAAATATTGCCAGATAAAGTAATAGGTGACTTAGATTCGATTTCTGATAAAACGGCTACAAAGCTGGAAGATTGGTTAATATTAAACAAAGATATTCAAAAAACCGATTTAGAGAAAGCTGTAGAGTATGCTATTGAAAGAGGTTCAAAGAAAATTAAAATTGTAGGGTGGTCAGGAGGAAGAATTGATCATACAATTGCTGCTTTAGGTCTAGCTTTTGACTCTCGAATTGAACTTATTGATGATAAATTCACAGTAAAATGTATTTCAGATTTAGAAATCATAGAAGATGAAAAAGGCACCTTATTTTCACTAATTTCGGTCCCTGAAGCCAGAGTTAGTATTGAGGGGGCAAGATGGGAATTAGATCATGAAAAACTGAAAATGGGAGGAAGAGGAATTCATAATGAAATCGGCGAATCTGGAAAAGTGGAAATCCAGTGTCACAGTGGAAATGTACTCCTTATCCGCGGAAATTTTGTTTTGTTTCACCAATGATAAGATAAGCTATATCTTTGACAAATCAATCATTCTATCAGAAAAAAGCTTAGCTTCCTCTATGTTATGAGTTACTAATATTGCAGGACAGCTACGATCTTTAAGCAAAGCTCTCACATCACTTATTAATTTAATTGACATGTCTAAATCTAACGCACTAAATGGCTCATCTAACAATAAGACATTTGGATTCGCAAGGAGAGCTCTAGCGAGAGCTACTCTCTGTCCCTCACCTCCTGACAAAGTATCTACATCTCTATCTTCAAAGTTAGGCAAACCTACTTCGACGAGAGCTTTATCATGATTATTAAATGAAGCAAGTGAAAGATTTCCGGAAACTGATAAATGAGGATAAAGAACCGGTTTCTGAAAAAGTAAACCAATACCACGCTCTTCTGCTGGAATTTTAGTTATGTCATCACCATTCAACAATATTTTGCCCGAATCTAACTCTTCAAGGCCGCAAATACATCTTAAAAGCGTAGTTTTACCACAGCCCGAAGGACCTATTATTGCTAATATTTCTCCTTTTTCAAGATTTATGTTCAATTCATTAAAGAGAATTTTACCATATTTTTTAGACAAATTAAGACAGCTTAGCATCAGAACATACCTCTGTCTTTAGTATTTCTAAATTTTTCAACTATCAAGAATAGAATCATTGTAATTAACATAAGTACTGTAGCAACTGCATTCGAGGATGGAACCGTAAGTGGATCTTTCATAGGTTTACCTCTTAAAGAATCTATTAGTAAAGGAAGAGTTATCCATTCTGAATTACGAGCAACAATAAAGGAAGCTCCAAATTCACCCAAAGACATAGCTAATGTAAAAACCGTAGCAACTAGAATGGAACCTTTCATCAACGGCAATTTAATCTTAAAGAATCTGCTAAAATTACTCATTCCCAAGACTTTAGCATTCTCATCGTAACTTAAATCAAAGGAACGCAAAGCTGGTAAGATTATTCGGACTACAAAAGGGACTGTGATTATAACATGAGCAAGAACTGGTAAAAAACGAAAATCATATGCTGCGCTCGGGTTAAGTTTGATTATACCTAACATGACACCTAATCCAATCATAGCCGCACTTAGAGCAAAAGGTAACATTGTGTATATTTCTAATATTCTAGATAAATTAGAATTGTTTTCCTCAAGCTGATGTATCGTTGATGCTAAAATGTATCCTAAAGGTAATGCAATAATTAAGGTTCCAAATGAATAAATTAATGAGTTGAATAAAGCTTCCGAAAGAGGTGGGAATGAATATGATCCTTGGAAGGCTTCAGACCAGCCTTCTGTACTCCACTTAAATGAATTTGAATTCTCACTCACATCTCTAACTCGAAATGAACCCAGAATTACTGAAATAATAGGTAATTGCACGAAAAAAATAGCCGGTACTAAAACAAACCAGCCTTTAGCATTTTTATTTTGAACAAATGATTCACTCGCTTGTTGCCATTTTATTTGCCTCCTTTGTTGTAAAAAAGACATTAGCCAAAGAGATGCCAAAAGTACCAAAAATTGAATAAGAGAGGCTCCAAGAACAATATCAGAAGATGATTCCATGTAGCCTTGAATTCCTGCTGAAGAAGATACTTCAGCCATAGTACTTTCAAGTGTTTTATCTCTTACTGTAATCCACTTAACAAGTGCAAAAGAAGTAAATGAAAAAACGAAAGTCATGCATGATGCTGCAGCAATCGCAGGTGTCAAAATAGGTATCCATAAATTTTTTAACCTTGAGAAAAAAGTAATGCCATTAGGTAATAGCAATAATTGTTCTTCAAAATTAGGGTTTAACGTTGATAGAACGGGTTCACAAAATCGAATTATTAAAGCAATATTAAACCAAGCATGAGAAAAAATCAAAGTCCACCACCAAGTAGATTCGTCAGTCCTAACGTCTAATCCATATGGTCCTGTAATGGTCAAAAAACCCATGGCTGCAATAATAGCCGGAATAACAAAAGGCAATGTTAGAATTGACCTCAAAAAAGACTTTAAAGGCCAACTATACCTCCCTAAGACCCAGGCTATGGGAAAACCAATTAATACAGTTAGAATTGTTGAGAAAAAAGCCTGAACAAAAGTAAAAGCGATACTATTTTGTGATACATAGTTTTGATCTATTGATTGAACCCATGATATAGGATTAAAACCAGATACTAAGATTAGTCTATCAATAGCAAAAATAATTGGAATAATTGTAATTGCAGAATATATGAAAACTGCCAAAATACTAAAAAACTTTTGGGAATTAGTCACTTTTAATCATTGCTTCATTCCACTCTTCAAGCCAAATCTCCATATTTTTGCCAATATCTATGTTAGATATGACTGCTGGATTGGATGGAATTATTGAATTAAAGCGATAACCATTTTCTAATGGTAAATTTTGCCCTTCCAAAACTGAATACATTAAATTTTCAACCGGCATTTGTGAATTAACTTCTGAAGAAATGAGATACTCAATAAACTTTTCTGCATTTTCTGAATTTCCTCCCTTAATTGCTGTGGCGTACTCCACTTGGAAGAAAGCTGTCTTGTCAATATCAAGCGAGGCTGATTTTGTCCAATTACCATTGTACCATGACTCTACGCCTGGAGAGTGACAATAAGATACGGTAATGTGTGCATCTCCGATATACCCTTCAGTATATTCTCCATAACCTCCAGTATAATGTGTTTCATAGGCTTCTGACCAACCTGAGGTTATGATTGCATCATTATCTTTCATAGCTGTCCACCAATTACTAAAATCTTCTTCATTATTTTGCCAGTCGAAATAATCAAGAGTAGCGAGCATAAATCCTCGCCCTGGACTGCTTGTAACTGGTGAAGGGAGTGCTACTTTTCCCTTCCATTCTGGCTCTGTAAGGTTCCACAAACTTGTAGGTATTGTAAAGTTTAATCCATCGACAATACTTGAATCATAGTTAAGGCAGATAAATCCCATATCAAATGGAGTCGCTAAATTTCCATCGTAGGGATCCAGAGCTTGCATTTCACCAGATGAATTTCTTCCTGAGATTGAATCTTGGATAATACTAACCTCTTCAAGAAGGTCCATTTCAATAGCCGTTGGAAGATAAGTATTGTCTAGACCAATCGCTAAATCGACATTACCTGCTCCTTTGTTCTGAATCAAATAACTAAGAATAGAACCTGAATCTTCGACCTTAATCATCTTAACTTCTAAACCTGTACTATTTTCAAACGTAGAGATCATGCTGTCAGATAAAGCGTTAACATCATAGGTTAAGATAACTAGCTCCTTATCGTTCTCATCATCTGAAATACACCCTGAAAAAGAAGGTAATAAAATTAAACAAGTAATCATTAACTTACTAAAATATGGAAAATTCATGCCATCGCCCTCATGGAAGAAGCTATATTTTCTACAATCCGGCAAACTGTATCAGAATCTGAGCTAAAGATATACAATGATGGCTCAAAACCGTACCCACCTTCGTCTATCATAGCATTTGATTTTAAAACATTCTTGCTAATCACTAAATCCTCATCACTTCTTTTTAGTTTAACGAATTTTAAATCTAGTTTTTCAAGAACTTCTGATATTATAGGGTCCCATCTAAGATTTATTATTGTAGATATTTCAGAATCCAGTTTCTTTAATTCTAGCAACAGATCAGACAAGTGAGAAGAACCTCCAAATTTTGGAGATGAAATAGGGCGTGCCTTGTTTCCAACTGGCGTTAAACGACCAGGGAATGCAGCAATATCTGATTTACTCACAGCCTCATTAGAGGCTATTGCTATGTTGACACGTACCTGAGGAGAAAGTAAAGGTAAAGCAGATTCTAAACGCCTGCGCACAGCTGTTAATTGGCTAAGAATTTGTTCTTTGTCATCTTGTAAAGGAAAATTAATACTAATTACTTGTTCATCAACATTAATCTTGAGCGACCATTTAGATACTTCTTGTGATTTTAGAATATCTGCTAATGACATAGAGGCTTCTTGCAAGTTACTTTCTATTGGCTCGCTGTATTTTTTAGGTAAAGTGTGCAGATAGTTACCGGCCATTACCTGACTAACACCTAATGCCTTACCTAAATTAGACTGAGTCCAACCTTCATCTGACAAGATTCTACAAGTCCTCCCTCTCAACTCTTTAATCAAAGTTCCGTTTAATTCCGCAGGCATCATATTAATCATTTATAATAATTAATAACTCATTTATAAAATTATGTAAAGCTTTTTCAAAGGCTTGGCTTGAATGGGAAATAGGTGAACAAATTTGGCTGAAAATATTCCTTTAGAAAAGCAACATTTAGATGAAATATTTAATGAAACTGGATTTAATTCAAGAAACTTGTCCATAAGAGAAACAAATAGACTAGCTACTATAATTAACAAAAAACACAACATAGAATTTGTTAGGATGGAAATGGGAATCCCTAATATTCCTACTTCTGATATTGCTAAAAAAGCTGAAAAAGAAGCAATTGATAAAGGATTACAAGGATTTTATCCTCCATTCGATGGAATCCCTGAGTTGAAAAATGCAGGATGTGAATTCGCAAAGGCTTTCTTAGATTTGGACTTAGAAAAAAAGCATATAATCCCTACATGCGGTTCACTGCAAGGTGGATACATTTCTCAAGCGCTAGCGGGAAATATGATAAAAGGCAAAAGAACCATTCTTTACTTGGATCCTACATTCCCTGTGACAAGATATCAAGCTAAATTTTTAGGACTTAAGTCTATCGGAATTGATTTATACGACTATAGAGGCGAAAAACTAATTAATGAGATAAAAAAGCATGTTCTAAATGACCAAATTGGTGGAATATTGTGGTCATCACCTAATAATCCTAGCTGGTCATGCCTTAATGACTTTGAGCTAAAAGAAATTGCAGATATTTGCGATACTAACGAAATTCTCGCAATTGAAGATTTAGCTTATATCGGAATGGATTTTAGAAAAGATTACTCTGTCCCATTTTCTAAGCCATTTATTCCAACAATTGGAAAATACGGTAAGAATTGGATTACGTTGGTATCTGCATCTAAAGCATTTTCATTTCCTGGACCAAGGTGCGCTATTGCCATAATTTCACCACATATCAATGAAAAAAAATATGGCAACTTAAAAAAATTTTGCGACAGAGAACAATTTGGACATGCATTCTCGTTAGGCGGATTGTATGTCACTACTTCAGGAACAAGCCATACTGCTCAATATGGGCTAGCTAAAATGCTAGAAGCTGCAACGAGTGGAGAATTTAATTTCATAGAAATCACGAGCGAATACGGAAGAAGAGCTGAAAAAGTAAAGGAAATTTTCTTAAAATATGGATTTAAACAAGTTTACAAAAAAGACATGGATGAAACTGTTGGAAATGGTTTCTACTTAACAATGTCATATCCAGGATATGAAGGAAATGATCTTATGCTAGAATTGTTAAGATATGGAATATCTACTATAACTCTAAAATCAACCGGTTCTGTTAGACACGAAGGGCTACGCGTATGTATTTCTTTTATAGGGCTAGAACAGATGCCAACACTAGAAAAGAAATTACAAAAATTTATGGAAGACCACAAATGAAACCTGACGAAATTGATTATGATAATTTGACATTTTCGTTTACCGGGACAAAATCAATGTATGTTTCAAAATGTAAACTTGGCGAAGACTGGAAAAAAGGACAGTTAATTCCTTTTAATGACGTTAAAATTTCACCCGCAGCTACAATTCTGAATTATGGTCAAGGTCTATTTGAGGGCATGAAAGCTTACCGAACCAAAAGTGATGAAATCATTATGTTCCGTCCAGAAGAAAATGCCAAAAGAGCTGCAAATGGATGTTTAAGATTATCAATGCCTGAAATCTCTGAAAGCGTATTCTTAGACGGAGTTACAAATGTCGTAAGAGACAACATTGATTATATTCCTAGTACGGAAAAGGGTGCACTCTATGTAAGACCAATTGTTTTTGGTTCTGGAGAAGGCCTTGGAGTTGCTCCTTCTTCGGATTACACATTCATGGTGTACTGCTCCCCAGTTGGACCTTATTTCAAAGGAGGATTAACTCCGATTAAGCTTATAGTAACTAATGATTACCATCGTGCACCTTTGAAAGGAACTGGAGGTGTGAAGGCTGTAGGAAACTACGTTCCCGGAATGCTTCCAAGTGGAATCGCAAAGAAACAAGGATATGCTGAAGTAATTTACCTAGACGCTGCAGAAGAGAAATATATTGAAGAAGTTGGAGCTGCAAACTTTTTTGCAATATTTGGAAATAAATTAGTCACACCAAACCTAACCGGTTCTATATTACCAGGAATAACAAGAGATTCAGTTCTATTTTTAGCTAAAAACGAACTAGATATGGAGGTAGAAGAAAGAAGAATTAGTATTGATGAAGTTATGAAAGCAGATGAAATCTTCTGTGCAGGTACTGCTGCAATTATCTCACCAATTGGATCAATAAGATACAAAGATAATAAATACAATTTTTCGAATGGTGAAGTTGGTAAAATAACTAACAAATTGTATGATTTTTTAACAGACATACAATTTGGAAACAAAAACGACAGGTATGGATGGATTAAAAAATTATGAAAGAAAGCACTCTTATTAAAAAAATAACTAATAGAAAAGCTATAGTTGGAATAATTGGAATGGGATATGTAGGAATTCCTTTGGGCATTGAATTTGCTGAAAATGGGTTTGCGGTGCTGGGCTTTGATACTGATGAAGAAAAGGTAAATGACATTAATTCGGGCAAACAAATAATGAAACATATATCTGCAAAAAAGATGAAAGGTTTCATTGAAAATGGAAGTAAGGCAACCTTCGAATTTGATGAACTGAAAACTGTTGACTGTATCTTAATGTGCGTTCCAACGCCTTTAGATATCTATGAACAACCTGACATGTCATACGTTGAAAAAGCAACTACTACTATTTCTCAAAACCTAAAAAAAGGCCAACTAGTAATTTTAGAATCTACCACTTATCCTGGAACAACAAAAGAAATTATTAAACCCATTTTAGAAACATCTGGTTTAGTTGCAGGCAAAGATTTCTTTTTAGCATATTCTCCTGAACGTGAAGATCCTGGAAATAAAGATTTTTCAGTTTCTAGAATTCCAAAAGTAATTGGAGGATTAACACCAAAATGTCTTAATGTGGCAAACGCCCTTTATTCTCAAATAATAGATAAAACCATTAGAGTTAGCTCGCCTGAAACTGCAGAAGCTACGAAATTGATGGAAAATATATTTCGTGCCGTGAACATAGCTATGGTAAACGAGCTAAAATTAATCTTTGAAAGAATGAATATTAATATCTGGGAAGTCATTGAAGCTGCAGATAGTAAACCATTTGGATTTATGCCATTTTATCCAGGACCGGGGATGGGAGGGCATTGTATCCCAATAGACCCTTTCTATCTTTCTTGGAAAGCAAAAGAATACAACACAGAGGCAAAATTTATAGAATTAGCTGGCGAAATAAATCGTAAAATGACGGAAAATGTAGCCCATAGAATTGGAAAAGCTTTGAACGACCATTCCAAAAGTATACGGGATAGTAACATATTGGTCTTAGGGCTAGCTTACAAAAAAGATATCGACGATATGAGAGAATCACCTGCACTAAAAATAATCGAGTTACTGAAATTTAAAGGTGCAAATATATGCTACCATGATCCTTACATTAAAAATGCAAAGGAAATTGAATATGTTGATTTAAGTAAAGACAATTTAGCAAAAGTCGATGCAGTTTTAATCACCACTGATCACTCAAATGTAGATTATGAAAACGTAGGGAAATACGCCAAGCTAGTTATTGATACAAGAAATGTAATGGCTGGAGTAAAAAATCCAAAGGCTCATGTTTTAAGGGCATGAATACACAGAAGCCAACTACTTTGCAATCGAGAATTGCTGAACGTTATGCCACAATAGTTGATAAAAAAGACGAATTTTCTAGAAGCATAAATCAACCTCTGAAAAAATCATTTAGAATAAATTCTTTGAAAGGAGATAGTGAAAAAATATTAGAGAATCTAAGAAAATATGATGAGACTATCTCTGCAACAAACTGGTACCAAAATGGCTACACCACGAATTTAGAAAATATAGGAAGTAGCATAGAACATTTTACTGGCCAAATTTACATACAAGAGCTTACGTCAATGATGCCGGCCTTAGCGGTTCCAGACATTGATGAATCTAAAAGAATAATCGATTGTTGTGCAGCACCGGGGTCAAAAACTACTCAGATTGCTGAGATTATGGAGAATAAAGGTGAAATTATAGCAAATGATAACAAGCATTCAAGATTGAAAGCGTTAAGAGGAAATTTAGATAGATTGGGAATACTTAACACAACTGTAACTCTTAGAGATTTTAGATCATTTCCAAATACTGAAGCTGATATTTATCTCGTTGACGCACCATGTAGTTCAGAGGGAACCATAAGGAAAAAAAATTCTATAAAAAAAAATCTAAAAGAAAACGATTATGAACGATTTTCAAAAATTCAAAAAGGTATTCTAAATCGAACCTGTGAAATGGCAAAGGCAGGTGATCAAATCATCTACTCGACGTGTACTTTTGCACCAGAGGAAAATGAAAGTGTTGTTAATTCAATATTGCAAAATCATTCCGTGAAATTAAATAATATCAATATAACAAATTTAACAATGGGAAAAGGTGTTCAAGCCTGGAAGCATGAAACCTATGACAAGGAAATTCAAAAATGCTGCCGAATATGGCCACATCATAATGATACTGATGGTTTCTTCATAGCGAGGATTGAAAAATGTTGAATTTATTACATGAGGATAAAAAAGAAATATTAATCCAATATTGTCACGAAAGATTTGGAATTGGGAAGAAAATATTTAAGGAGTATCGCTTTTATGAAGGTAGTAAGAATAAAATATACTTAATTAAAAAATTACTTAAGTTAAGAATTATTCCTGAAAGCTCAGGACTATGTATATTCAGATTTGATAAGACTCCAAAACCTACTACTAATTTTCTTCAACTATTTAGCTCAGACATAAGTAAAAGCATTTTAGACATAGATGAACTAAAATTAATAGACTATTGTAATGGAAATGATTTAGAAGTATCTCATAAGTTTACTAATGTAGACCCCGGATTTGTTGCAATTAGATACAATGGCAATATTATCGGTTGTGGACATTGGAATAAAATTATTGTAAGAAATCAACTACCTAAGTCAAGAAGATGTAAAATAAAATATTGGTAATCAGGCATCTAATTTAATTATTGGTCTTTATAGCACACTAATGGGTCAAATGACCTTCAATTTTGAAACTGAGGAGAAAGTTCCTGAAAAAAAACAGGACGTCGAGATTAAAGAAGAGAAAAAAACTGAAAAGAAAAAAGAAGAAAAAAATACAACTTCTACGAAAAAAATAGAAAAGAAAGTTAAAAATAAAACTGCAAAACCAAAAAAAACTAAAGCACATCAAATGGCTAAAGAACAAAGAGATATACCTGTCTCTGAATTTTTTGAACAAAATAGACATATTTTGGGATTTGATAATCCTACGCATTCTTTGATTACTGCAGTTAAAGAAGGTGTAGACAATAGTTTAGATGCCTGTGAACAAGCTGGAATTCTCCCTGATTTAATTATCAAAATTGGAAACCTGGGTAAAGATGAATTGAGTATTTCAATCGAGGATAATGGTCCCGGAATTATAGAAGAAAATGTGCCTAACGTTTTCGGAAGGCTTCTTTATGGTTCTAGATTTGGAAGTGGAAAACAGTCTAGGGGACAGCAAGGTATTGGAATTTCTGCTGCAATAATGTATGGTCAACTCACGACTGGGCGCTCTGCTGTTATTTGTACTAGAATATCTAAAGATCATTTAGCTACTAAAATAACTATGAAATTAGATACTAGAAACAATCGTGGAAATGTTGAACGGAAAGAAGATTTTATTTGGAAAGACGAGTTAGAAGAACCTAATGAGGACGGTATATCTCCTGAAAAAGAACACGGAACTAAAGTGTCCTTCTCAATCAAAGGTAGATACCGTGAAGCGAGACCTTCGGTTCTGGAATACATCAAATCAACTTCAATAGTAAACCCGCATGCTAGAATCGTCTTCATTAATCCGGATGAAAAAAAATTCACTTTTGATCGCGCAATTTCAAAATTACCTAAGTTACCTACAGAAGGTGTAAAACCACATCCACATGGTGTTGAGCTCGGCCAGGTAATGAGAATGGCACAACACAGTTCTGAGCATCAGATGGCAAAGTTCCTTCGTAAAGATTTCTCATCTATGGGTACAAAAAGTATAAACGATGTTCTTAAAAAATCTAGAATTACAACCATTGTAAGACCTCAAGATCTGACTCGCATCGAGGCAAAAGCCCTGATAGAATCTTTTAAGAGTACAAGCATTAGAACCCCTACTAGTGGAATTTTGGTGCCTATAGGGCCAAAGCTAATCAAAATGGGTTTAAAGCAAGTTTTGGAGGAATATAGGCCTGATTTCTACACCCTTCCCATTAGTAGAACTCCGTCTGTTTTCTCTGGAACTCCCTTTTTAGTTGAAGTAGGTATGGTTTACGGTGGAAATTTACCTAAAGATCAACCTGTACAAATGCTAAGATTTGCTAATAGAGTACCTCTCCTTTACCAAGCTGGAGGATGTGCCATAACTAAAGCTGTACAGAGCATAAATTGGAGACTCTACGGCCTTGACCAAAGGGGCGGAAAAGGTACCCCTAGTGGGCCTGCAATTATCTTAATTCATGTTGCGTCAACAAACATACCTTTTACCTCAGAAGCTAAGGAAGCTGTAGCAGACATAGCTGAAATTAAAAAGGAAATTGTCCTAGGTCTAAGGAATAACGCAAAAACTCTCGCAAGACATTTGAAAAAACAAAAAAAGAGAGCTAAAGTCAGCGAAAAATTTGATTTAGTGCAGAAAGTATTACCTGCCATCGCTGAAAAAACATCTACAGTAGTTGGGAAACCGGTGCCAAACTTAGACAAGGTAGTAGCTGCAATAATGGACGTTGTATGGATTGAAGAAAATATTGAATACGATAAGGAAGGTATCAACATTGAAGTTCAGATAACAAACTATAGATTAAGATCTGCTAATTTCAAGCTCCGCGCAGAGGTCCCAGGACATCAAATTAATAATGCTAAACCTAGGCCTGGAAAACGCGTAGGAAATCAAGTGATATGGTCTGTTGGTTTACCCACTACTGAATCTACA
>MIYX01000021.1 GCA_001875365.1 Marine Group III euryarchaeote CG-Epi4 | reverse complement strand
ACTGGAAATAAGCTTGCTAAACAGCTTATTTCATATGGAGAATCTTGTGATTTAATACCTAATGATAAATTAAGAAAGCTTTTGTCAAAAGTTACAGCCAGTGAGATTTCCTGCGTTGAGGAGTTACCTACATTTGCTTTTAGTATTGGTCACAAGGACCCCCTCCTTTAATAATGCAGAGATAATACCAAAGTATGCGAGCAGCATCTCAGGACAATTCGGAATATCTTGAAGATAAATATTTTTTAAAATTAGAAGATATTAGAAGAAACAGTGGTAAATCAGACACTAAAGGTCTTAGAAACTCTGAAATTTTAACCTTTATCTCCTTAGATTCTAGTTTGAAAGAAGCGATAACCCAAGCTCATGATTATCATATTTCATTGAGAGAAACAATAGGTAGTGATGTTCTTATGAAGGCAGAACAAGATCTTGTTAAATATTTACAAGAAGGTTTTGTTAATTTTTATGCTCCAGCTACAATTAATCCATATGTAGCGATTAGTGCACAAGGTCCATGGATAGTCACTTCACATGGTGCAGTTGTACATGATAATGGAGGTTATGGGATGTTAGGTTCAGGTCATGGTCCAAAGAGCATAGTTTCATCGATGTCAAGAAATTGGGTTATGGCTAATGTAATGACAGCATCCTTTTCTCAGCAAAGATTTGTCGATGCGTTAAACAAAGAGTTAGGACATACCAGAGGTCATTGTCCATTTGATAGGTACATATGTGTTAATAGTGGTTCAGAGTCAGTTTCAGTGAGTTTGAGAATTGCAGATGTGAACTCCTTCAATCATACTTCGTCTGGAGGCAAGCATGAAGGCAAAGAAATAAAATTGTTAGCAGTTGAGCACGGTTTTCATGGTAGAACTGATAGGCCTGCGCAACTGTCACATTCTTGTAAGGGCAGTTACGACAAACATTTAGCCTCATTCAGAGATAGAGATAATTTGTATTTAGTTCCTCCTAATGATTTGGAAGCTTTACGAGATATCTTTGAACATGCCAATAATAATAATGTTTTTATTGAATTAATGGCTATTGAACCTGTACAAGGAGAAGGTAATCCTGGGCAGTGCATCACACGAGAATTTTATGATGAAGCCAGAAGGTTGACAGCCGAGCATGGTTCTTTATTGTTAATTGATTCAATTCAAGCTGGATTTAGAGGTCAAGGCTGCCTTTCCGTTATTGATTATGAAGGGTTTGAAGATTGTGAAGCTCCAGATTTGGAAACATGGTCAAAGGCACTTAATGCAGGCCAATATCCTTTGTCTGTTTTAGGTATGAATTCAAAAGCTTCTGAATTATACGTTAATGGAATTTACGGAAATACGATGACAACTAATCCTCGGGCATTGGAAACTGCGGTAAGTGTGTTGGAAAGTATTACTCCAGAATTGCGTACAAATATTAAGGAAAGAGGAAAAGAATTTGTTGCTAAGTTGAATGGCTTGATGACTGAGTTTCCAGAGGAGGTCCTTAAAGTCCAAGGAACGGGATTATTGTGTAGCGCAGAGCTTAGGCCAGAGATGCCTGTAGTAGGCTTTGATGGAATTGAGCCCTGGTGCCGACGAAGAGGTCTTGGTGTAATTCATGGAGGAATTAACGCACTAAGATTTACATCACATTTTGGAATAACTTCTGAAGAAATTGATTTGATAGTTTCAATTGTAAGAGAAGGAATTATTGATTTCAGAAAATCCCTGAACTAATTATAAATTTATTTTTAATTCGTGTTCAATTTCTTTAATAATTCGCTCAGACTTTAGTATTTCAACCATTTTATTATGGTCTTTGTAAAGAGGTCTATCTTGATCCAAATAATCGATACTCTCTCTAATTATGCGATGAGCTATTGAAGTACCCTTACCCATTCTTTTCTTTCTCATATCAAGCGCTTGGGCTGCAGCCATCATTTCAATGGCTAAGACGCCGTAGCAATTATCTAGTATCTTTCTTGTTTTTTGTGAAGTAGTTAGCCCCATGGAAACAAAGTCTTCTTGATCTGCAGCAGCCGGAATAGATTGGTTTGCAGCCGGATGAGATAGTATTCTAGTTTCGGCAATTAATGCATCAGCAGTATACTGAGAAAGCATCATCCCTGAATGTAATCCTGGTTTTTCAGCTAAAAATGGAGGGAGTCCTACGGATAAGGCCGGATTTGTTAGTCGATTCATTCTTCTTTCAGATAAAACTGCAACCATACTTAATCCAGTTCCTACCATTTCCATTGGAAGGGCAACAGGGCTTCCTTGAAAATTAGCTCCAGTTAGTACGTCTTTCTCATCAGTTAAGAATATAGGATTATCTCCAACTCCGTTAAGCTCAATTTCTACTTGACTCACTGCATAATTTATGGAATCTCTTAGAGTTCCAGCAACTTGTGGTGTGGACCTCATAGAGTAAGCGTCTTGTACTTTTTTACCTCCACTAAACAATATCTCGGAATCTTCAGTTAGTATGTTAAGATTATTTGCTATAATTTGTGAACCATTAAATCCTCTTAATTCATGAATTCTTTTATCATAAGGTTTCATATTTGCCATTAAAGCCTCTAAAGTCATAGCTGCAGCAATATCGTGTAATTTCATCCATTTTTTAGCATCATATAGTACAATTGCAGCTAATGCTGTCAAGACATTACTTCCATTAATCAGTGCTAGTCCATCCCTGGCTTCCAGTTCAAGTGGTTTCAAACCAATTTTGTTTAAAGCTTTCTTAGAATCAAAAACCTTCCCATCTACAATCATTTCCCCTTCTCCCATAAGGGCAAGAGCTATTTGCGACATCGGAGATAAATCACCACAGGCACCGACTGAACCCTTTTCGCAAACCACAGGAGTTAAATCTTGATTTAGAGTTTCAATAAGATATTCTGTAATCTCCTTTCTACCGCCAGAGTGTCCTTTAGAATGTACATTAATTCTTCCACACATTGCTCCCCTTACAATTTCAACATCCATTGATTTTCCAATTCCTGCAGCATGAGAATATATCAGCAATTTTTGAAATTCATTTGTTTGGTCAGGATCCAAAGTAACTTCAGAAAATTCACCAATCCCTGTAGTTATTCCATACATTATTTCATGATTATTGATTTTTTCCTCTAGCATTTTTCGACAAGAGTTAATCTTTCCCCATGAGTCCTTAGAAACTGAAATATTAGCTTTGTTTCTAGCCACCTTAACTAATTTGTCAATCGTTAAATTTTTTCCATCGATTACTACAGACATTTCTATTAAGGTATTAGTACTTAAATAAAATTCACTGTCCCTTTACTTTTTTTATAACCTGTTTATACTCGCTTGTGGCAGATGGCGTAGAATTACAGCTTAATTCTTTAAAGTTAGAGGCAAATTCTTATAAAAAATTGGAACATTTTGGCAAAGCTGAAAAGTCTATTTTGAAAGCTTTAGAGCTAAGGCCGGAAGATAATGGCTTTAATCATGAGTTAGCCAAAATCTATTTTAAAAGAGAAAAATATTTAGATAGTCTTGAGATATTAAGAGAGTTATCTAAGAAAATTAAGCGTCGCCAAATTCTTTTCAAGGACATCGCGATGTGTTACTATAAAATGAATGAATTAGAAAAAGCTCTGGAAGCAGTTACAGTGTCCTTGTCAGAAGATTCAACCAATATTTCATCGCTTTATGTGGAAGGATTAATTTACAAAGAAATGGGAAAATTCTCAGATTCAATGTCTTCCTTTAGTAAGTTGTTAAAAATTGATTCTGACAATAGAGATGCTCTTTATCAATTAGGCAAAATATACCACCAAAAAGGAAAGTATCGAGAGGCACTTGAATCATTTGATAAAGTTTTAGAATTTCGACCAAGGGACAATGAGGTTTTGAAGGCTAAAGGAATTTCTCATGATGAGCTAGAGGAGTATAAAGACGCATCAGAAGCTTTGAAAAAGAGTATTAATGTTGACGATGAAATAGTTTTCAATGATAGAGGTGTTGCTCTTAGTCGATTAGGATATAATCATAAGGCAATAGATAGTTATCGAAGAGCTTTAGCTTCTAATCCTAAGTACTCCATTTGTTGGTTCAATCTTGGTAAGGCACTATTTAGGGTTGGAGATCTAAAGGCCGCACTTACTGCATTTCAAACATCAACCGAACTTAATCCCAATAACAGAAGTGCCTGGAATAATAGAGGTGTAACTTTGAGGCAATTAAATAGATTAGAAGAATCTTTAGATTGTTACGAAAGGGCCTTAGCACTGAAGGAGGAATACGCTTGGGCTTGGCACAACAAGGGCTATGCTTTAGAATTACTTGATAGACCACGTGAAGCTCTTGAGAGTTACAAAATTACATTAGAACATAAGCCAGATTCCAGTGAGCATGGAGGTGCCGAGTGGGAAAAATTAAAAAAAGATACTGATGTTGCTATCGCTAGATTAAAGAAAGTAATTGGTGAATGATGGATGTCATAGACTTAGTTGAAGAGGGCGAAAAACTTTACGAAAATGGAGATTATAATTCAGCAAAAGTAAAATTTCTAGAAGCTTCTTCACTTGCTCCAGAAGATCCCCAAATTTATAATAGACTAGGTATGCTAGAAATGTCTAGTAATTATCCAGATAGGGCCAGAGTTTTCTATGAAAAAGCCAGTGCATTAGCTCCAGAGGTAGCTAGGTACCATATGCGTTTAGGAGATTCATTACAAAGATTGTCAAGATATGAAGATGCCATAGGAGCTTATGTGAAATCTCTAGAATTAGAACCAAGAAATGCACCTGCATGGAATAATAGAGGATTTGCAAATTTTAACATAAATCGTTGGAACGAGGCTCTAAGATGTTATGATGAGTCTATGGACTCAGATCCAACGTATGCGGTTGCTTGGTATAATTATGGTTATACACTTCAGTTGTCCGGGAGGCTAAATGATTCAAAGGATTATTACCAAAAAGCAGTAGACCTGGACCCAAGTGACAAAATTGCATGGAATAATTTAGCTAATGTGCATTATAATCAAGGACTTTATGAAAGAAGTATTGAGCTTTACAAAGAATCCTTGAATTTAGATGAAGAGTATGTTATCGCAGTTAATAACATAGGTAATGCCCTTGATCACTTGCATAGATATGAAGAGTCAATATACTATCATGAGAAAGCAATCGAGTTAGATTCTACTTTCCATTATGCATGGATGGCAAAAGGAAGGGCACTTACTAGGTTAGGTCGTCCAGAAGAAGGTCTTGAATTTATTGAAACCTCCATTGAATTAGATTCTGAAGATCCAGATTATCATGAAGCTTTGGGCCGTTGTTTCCAAAGTTTAAGACTATATGATAGGGCGAAGCAGATTCTCAATGTAGGTTTGTCAGTGGACGGTCAGCATGTACCCTGTTGGGTTGCTTTAGGAGACATAAATATAGAAGTAGGTAATACCTTGCAAGCTATGCAGTGCTTTGATGAAGCAGTTAGAGCTCAAGATGTACTTTCGAGAAATAGAATGAGAGACTTAGACTGGATTGAAAAAGGACGTATTCTACAAGTTGCAGGTATAGTTCACGAGGGTTTTCGTCAATACTCTAACGCAATTACAGTCGCTCCGGAGACCGGCCGACCTTATTTTAGAAATGCACAGGTATTGATTGATTTTGATAATTTGTCTGATGCTCGGGAATTGATAGAGAAAGGTTTAGCCATAGATCCTCAATCAATTTCAGGTAAGATTTTATTGTTAAAAACACTATCAGCTAATGAAATAATTCGAAGAAAAGCAGAGTTTTTAATGTTTAAAGAAACACACTCAGAAGCTCAGCTACTAATAGCTCAAAAGATTATGCAAGATGACCCGCATTTGGCATTAGAATTCTTGGATAAGGAGAATCCAGGACATTTTTTATTATTGAGTCAATGTTTTTTGAAAATATCTAATTTTGAGACTTCACTTTCCTTCGTAAATAAATTTATAGATAATAATCCTAGTAATATTGAAGGCTTTTTGACTGGTGGGTGGATTTCTTTTGAACTGGAAGATTACAATAGAGCAATCAATTTTTTTGATATAGCCTTAGGATGTGATACATTGTGTTCTGAAGCACTATATGGTAAAGGTTTAGCATTGAAGAAAAAAGGAATGTCCTATGATTCCTACCAACATATTCTTTCACAGATTGATAAGGACTTAACTATCTAGTTAATATTTCATTAAATACTTCTTCTACATCTTTAGAAACTTTTTCCCAAGAAAAAAGCGCCTCAACCCTCTCTCTCCCTCTTTTTCCCATTTCGCGAGCCATTTCTGGAGCGCCCCATATTTTTTCGAGAGCTTCAGCAATCGCATTGGGGTCTAATGGTTCTACAATATAACCCTCTTTTTCAGATATAACATCTCTCACTCCAGGGATATCACTTAGAATAAGAGGCTTGCCAGATGCCATTCCTTCAAGCCCAACTATCCCAAATGCTTCCAATCTCGAAGTAGAAGGTAAGATAACAACATCCGTTGCAGAATAATAAGATGGTAACCAATAATCGTCAACAGGTCCAACAAAAACTACTCTTTCATTCAGGTCCAATTTTTTCACTAGGTCTATTAGCCATTTTTTATAAGGTCCATCTCCTACAATCAATAATTTACCCTTACGAGTGTAACTTAAACTTCTAATTAGAATTCCAATTCCTTTATGAGGGACTAACCTTCCAACAAAAAGAGCCAAAGGATCATTTCCAATAGAATATTTATCTCGGATAAGTTCGCCCTTGTTTTCAAGGTTGAATCGTTTTATGTCTACGGCATTTGGTATGACGGTTACATCCGTGTCCCATAAAGTACGAGATGTAGTTGCATAACTTTCAGTTGTAGAAATCACACGATCGGCCTCTTCTAAGGAGTACTTACCTAGGAAGTTTTGGTAAAAATTTACAGCAGTATTTCCAAATATGCCTTTTAGTTCTAAATCACAATGATGCGTTACAACGAAAGGTTTTCCGGCTTCTTTAGCGCCCTTAGCAGCAAATCTTTCAGTAAAAGGAGGAGGTGAATGAACATGTATAATATCAGCATGCGTTCTTCTAACAAATTGCCTTATTGATGTCACGATGGGTGTATTGTACATATTAATCCATTGGGGTAAGCGAGTTATTCTAATTCCATTAAGAGTCTCAGTTTCAGGCATTCGACTATATCTTGATGTTACAACTTCTACATCATGCCCCATTTTTATCAAATTTTCAGAAAGGCCTAGTACGTGAGATTCTACACCGCCAAAGTGGGGGAAAAAATATGGAGTTACTTGAAGAATGTGCATTATATTATCAAACTTTTACTTTCATATGTGCCAGAGATTAGAGCATTTGGACCAATTTGGGTTTCGCTTCCAATAATGGTGCCCGAATTTATAGATGCATTAATCCCGGTTGCAACGTTATCTCCCATGATTACTCCTAATTTTCTTCTAGAAGTATTCGTACGTTTACCCTTGTGAATGACATGTATTTCTTCTTTATCCAATCTTAAGTTAGCAACTTTAGTTCCGGAACCCAAATTACAGTTTTTTCCTATGATTGAATCACCCACGTAATTATGATGTGGTGCTTTTGCGCCCTTAAATAAGATTGAATTTTTAATTTCGGAAGAAGCCCCTACTTTATTTTCTCCACACAATACCGTTCCTTTTCTAAGATAAGCGTTAGGTCCGATTATACAATTTTCACCTATCCAAAGTGGTCCTTCAATATAAGTCCCAGACTTTATTACTGAATTTTTACCTAAGTGTACATTGCCCTTTATACTTACATTATCTTCCACGGTACCTTCAATATTATTCAGAATGTGATCAATACAGACTTCATTAGCCGTTAGTAAATCCCATGGAGATCCAATATCTTTCCAGAATCCTTGATAATTAACGGTATATATTTTATTTAATTTCAAAGCGTCCGTTAGTTCTAATTCACCCCTAACAGATCTCTCAATAGATTTCAAAGACTGGAATATTTTTTTATTAAATAGATATATTCCAGCGTTTATTGATGCGGGCCCTTTGATACCTTTCTCGATAATGGACTCAAGAATACCATTTTTCGTTTGAACCGCACCGAATTTTTCACCGTCGTCAACATCAGTAATCATCATAACCATACTGCCTTTTTGTTTGGATAATAAATTTAAATTTTCCTCATTAATTAGAGTATCTCCATTTAAGCAAAAGAATGCTCCATCAATGTGTTTCTCAGCTAAAGAAACTGCGTGCCCGGTACCTTTTTGCTTGTTTTGAACAATGTAATTAATTTCAACACCATATTTTCCACCATTCCCAACTAAATCAGAAATTTCTTTCATTCTATGTCCAATTAATATATTTATTTTCGCTACACCAACATTTCTTAATGCTTTAATTTGGTATTCAATTATTGGGTTGCCACACAAAGGAAGCAACGGTTTTGGATAGGTCTCAGTTAAGGGCCACATTCGGCTACCTTTTCCCGCAGCTAAAATTAGAGCTTCCTTAATCACAGAAGCTCCTTAATTTTTTTCATTAACATTTTGTTTATGTCTCCGCCATCCATTTTCCCTCTAAATTCTGACATTACAGGACCCATTAAAGCACCGACAGCTCCCATTCCTCTTTCCCTTATGAATTTTTCTCTATCTTTAATTAAATTATCTACAAATTCTTGAACTTCATTGTGTACGTTTCCACTATTAATTTGGATTTCTTCATTGTTACTTGATTGAATTAGCGCATTTGAGATGCCTTCTTTAACAAGTTTTCCATCTTTAAATAAGTCTAGAACTTTTTCTAAATCACTAATTATTATACTTTTCCCATTGTCTTTCAATTGCGGTAATGTATGTAGTAAAATACGGGAGATTAATTTTGGTTGTTCGTATCTATTATTCAAATAATTAAACTGTTCGTCTAAATCTCTATTTACAAGCTGTTTTGATTCCTCGTCATTAAGTGGTAAGTTCTTCTCTCTTTCATCTAGTGTTTCAGGTTTTGGTACTTTTATGTTACTAATTTTTAATGGTGCAATATCAGTTTCAGGGTACATCCTTGATGCGCCAGGCATTGGTCTTAAATATGTGGTAAGATTTTCAGGAGTAACTTTTCTTACTTCAGCTGGAACCCCATTAGTTTTAATTCTTTCAATTACCAGATTCATTGCATTTTCAACTTTTTTTTCTTCACCAAACATGAGAATGAATGCATCATTTTCTTTGCATTTGAGCGTTCTTTTGATTTTATTTGTTTCGTCGTCGCCGATTCCGTAAGCTGGTAACTCGTCACTGTGCATAATTCCCTTCATTCCAGCTCTTTTAGCGTAATTAGCAAGTTCTTTACCCATCCGTACATGATTATTCGGAGAATTCTTATTCCCTAAAATACCTTTCCAGTTATCTATTTTTAGGGCTAGAGCAAATTCTTTTTTATTTTTAAAACAATCATTTACGATGGTTACTCGGCCAATATCTCCTTTCTCAATCTTATTCAGATTAGTCTGTCTTTTCACTTCATTTTCGACTACCTTAGGCATCGAGCTTAAGTCTTGGAATCCTTTCAATTCAACTCTTTGTCCATTATTTACTGAAACATTCACATCTTGCCTAATTGTCCCGAGTCCCCGCTTAACATTACATGCTCTGAGCAGTCTTCCAATCGCCTTTGCAGCGCTTTGCACATCTTTACTATCATTCAATTGAGGTTTAGTAGTAATTTCTAAAAGAGGAATTCCAAGCCTATCTAGCAGATACTCGTGATTTTCGTCTCCATGCCTACATGAATCTTCTTCAAGACATAACTGGTCAAGTTCAAGTATTTTCCCATCGTATTCAATATTCCCTCCGGTTGCTATTAGTCCTGTTCTTTGAAATCCACTTGTATTTGATCCATCTACTACCACTTTCCTCATGAAATGCATTTCTTCAACAGCTTTTGCTCCGACCAATTTAGCAAATTGTAAGGCAATTTTAACAGCATCTTTGTTTGGTCCTCTTGGAGGCTCTTCATCAGCATAAATTAGACAGTTACAGCTTTTATTATAATAAGTAAACAATTTAATTTGTTCAGTTTTTGCAGCGATATCTACTTCTCCCATCTCACTTGAAGTAGCATGCAGTTTTCTCTTAAACAATAAATCTTTTCCAGTCTCATTAAAATCACAATTGCAAAATAGTTTTCCACTGTTTAATTGCTGATGAATTTCGAGTCCTGCTTTAAGCGCCACCTTCTTAACTCTGATATCTACTTTTTAAAATGACCGGTGAAATGTTTTTTTATTTTTGGTAAGAGAACTAATGCAATAATTCCTAATAACGGCCCTATAATCAAGAATCCCATAGCCATTATTGAAAAGAAGGCTCCGATTTGAGCATTTTTATAAGATTGTAAAGTGTATGTAACCCATGATCCCCAAACACCTATTGACGAAAATAGTAAAATTAGAATTGGACACCAATTAAGCATTTTCAGATATGTATTCTCATCTAGAGAAATATTTCCTTCACCTTCTTCAAGTTCAAAGGTAAAACGATTAACTCCTTCAAGACCTGAACTGTAATCAATTAAAGTTAGGTCTGAATCTTGTGGAGGGATATAAACATTCATAATAGAGGTTCGATGTCTTTCAGCACTTACTTTAATTTCATATTTTCCAGGTTTCAAGTATACGTTATACGTTCCATTTGCCGAATATGTCTGATTAGTTTCTTTATTATCTATAAGTATTACAGCATTATTCACATAATCAGTTTTATTTTCAATAATCAAGTATATTTTTATATCCTCAGAATCACTGAATTGTTCGGGTGCATAGTAAAGAGAACCTCCAGTCATTAATCCCATTATTGATGCGCTCAAAATTAAAAAAGAAATTATTTTAACCCAAAAGCGAGTTTCTTTCTTTTTTACATCTTTTTTTTTAAAATCGTATTTTTCGTAGTCTCTAGGAACTTTATTATTAGTTTTTTGTTTGTATTTTTTCTTTATCCTATTTTTCTTTAATTCATTATTTTCAACAGTTAATTCAATAGTAATTCCACATTCTTTACATTTTCTTTCAAAGACTCCCTGGTCCTCTCCCATTAGCGTAATTTTATTACTTTTATTACAATTTGGACAATTGAAGCTTATATTTGGCATTTTTAGGCTATTTCAGGGCTGTTTATATTTGGCTTAATATTCTTACTTTCTCCCACTTTAACTTGTGGAACTTCAATTTTAAACGGAGGAGGAAGTCCTAATTTCCTAGCTATATTTAGAACTTCAAAAGACCCCTCGCCCAAGACTCTATTATACAATTCACCAGTCATTTTTTCAGGTAGTTTATGATTTTTTTCCCACTGACTTTGTGCAGATTTAATTACATCATTTTTTTTACCAGAATACGTAACTTCACAATCTAATTGTACCATACCTAATAAACCATACGATACGGAATATCTTATTTCTACATTTAATTGATTATCGCTTTTTATTCTTGACGATAAGATCGTCGTACTATGGTTAATTTGCAATTCTTTTTGTCTTGTAGCTTTACGATGACTTTTTGCTTCAATAGAAATTAATCTAAATGCAGTTGCAGGCATAATTGGCTTACGAAAGCCCCTTTTTGAGAGTATCCTTATTATCCCCTATTTGTAAAGAGTGTTATGTTTCGCAGCGTTGTTTTTACAATGATTTTATTGACAGCTTCATTTACAGGCTGTACAGATTCAACACCAAATCGAACAATTGTAACATTTCAAATTGATTCAGATGGAGAAGATTTTTGGATTTATTTATACACAGTACCTAGGACTAAAATGGGTAATTTTTCAATAGAGTCAAGCCTTGGAAATGATATAGCTCCTTTAGTTTACAGTTATCAAAAAAAAGTATCTTTTGATGATTTGACGAAGGATTCAGATAATTTTGTCTCTTTTAGTTTTAAGGCAGATTTATCAGAAGTTTTTTGGGAACTGAATTGTAAATTTCGTTTGAATCAAGATTCTACAGATGAAAGAATAGTTTTAGATGTACTTATCATTGAAGGAGAAGAGGAAAAAGGAGACGAATGGAAACTGCCTTATAGTACGCCTCTAAATTATAGACAATGAATATAACTCAAGCTCCTCTCGCATATCAAGCAACAGTTGGTTTCGTAGTTGCATTTTTACTTTATCTGATATTATTTTTAACAGGTTATATACAATTTGACGTAAGTTCGTTGTTGACATTTTACGCATTTTCAGTTTATACAGTTTCTTTGGCTGCAGTTTTAGGTGGAGTACTTCTTGGCATGTTCATAGCTACAAGGACTTTATCTACCCAGGGTTTCACGCCTTTTGAGGTGTCTATGCTTAGGCTTAAAGATGATATCAATAGCCTTCGTATCGAAGTTAAGAATCTTACAAAATATATGGAAATGAATACTGAAGAAGATAGTAAGTAATTATATAAACTTTCTACTCTAATGATATCTATGAAGAAAGGTTTTAATTCTTTTTTTGTTTCGCTCATCGCCTTAATTTTGGCAGCACCTATTGCTGGAGTTAGTAGTACTTTTGTTTACAGCGATTCTCAACTTTTATTTGCCGAAGAAATTGATTTGGCAAGATCGAGCTATGGTGTTAACATTGAGTTTTATGGAGACAATACGGGTTTTGAATCTTTAACTAGAAATGAGTTTGCAACCATAGCATTTTTAATTTCTAATACTGGATCATTGCCGGATACATATAATTTGAGTATTAGTTGGGAAGAGAATGACTTGGGGTGGTTTGCAAATTCAAGTCGTGAAACCATCACAATCGATTCGGGAGATCAAGAAATTGTTGATTTTAACTTTCAAACACCGATTCAAGATGTTTACGATGAATCCCAAATGACTTTTACATTAAGGGCAACTTCTCAAAATGATACTTCAGTCATAAGTATGGAAGATCAGGTTATAGATATTGAAATGACATACGCTGTAGATATTGAGCTAAGGCAAGGTGATTCAAAGGCAGGTAATAGAGGAGACTCATTGAGCTATTCTGTAAGAATAACAAACTCTGGCAATAATCCAGATAATTTTACGATTGCCACAGGCGTACTACCTAAAGACTGGATAGCTTCAACTAGCATTTCCTCAATAGACCTCGATCCAGGTGTCTCGCATGAATTTGAAATGGCCGTAAGTATTCCTAGTACTGCTGCAGTAGATGAGTATGCACTAATTGAAGTTATTGCAAGAGTTCAAGAATCAAATTATAATTACATTTATGGATTTGGAACTACAAATACAACTGTAGAAGATGGGCGAGTTTATGATGTAGAAATAGTTTCAGATTTTGAATCAAAGCAAGTTATACCTGGAAGCATGATAATTTACGATTTATCAATTACAAACAGTGGTGATGAAACCGATTCTTTCGCTTTGACTATTACTTCTGATGATGAAGAAGGGTGGCTCTCAAATTTAAGCCAATTTGAAATAGATGATTTGGGTCCAGATGAAACTTATACTGTAGTATTGACTATCTATTCTCCTGAGGACTCAGAAGAAGAAGACTCTTTACTAACAGCTATCTACATTAATTCAAAAAGCAGAGAGCAATTTGATGATGACTTAGAAGTTAATACAATAATTAGAATTCCTGAAAGGGGAGTATCATTGTCTTCCCCTCAAGACACTCTAAATGGAAATCCAGGTTCTACTTTAACTTACACAATTTCAGTCATGAATACAGGTTCAGATCCTGATGATATTAATTTAGGTTTTGAAATATGTGATTCTTGTAACGCTTGGGTAGTTTCTTTGAGCAAATATACAATTGTAAATCTTGCCAATGGAAATTCAGAAGATGTTCAAATGTTAGTTAAGGTTCCTTCCTCAGCAAGAGCAACTGATGAAGCTTCTTTTACATTTACGGCCGAATCACATGATGATTCAGCAGCTAATGCAGATATTGATGTAATTTCGACAGTAAACACGGTTTACAATCAAAATGTTATGTCTTCAACTGTTCCTACAATGTATCCTGGAAATAGTAATCAATTTAATGTAACTATAATTAACAACGGTAATAGTGTGGAGAGCTATAAAATTAGTGAAGGATATAATGTACCAAGCGATTGGAAATTTGATGATACCTTAATTTTTGAGACTCAGGGTTTAAATCCTTTCGGGGGGACAGAAACATTCACTCTTCCTTTTGAAGTCCCACAAAATGAAAACCCAGGTTATTACAACTTTTCAATTGATATTAAGTTATCTTCATCAGGAATTAAGGTAGATTCTATTGATTTGTCTGTTAAGATAGAATATTATGCCAATTTTGCAATAATCATTGCTTCTGACCAATCTACAGGAGACCCTGGAGTTACACACCAATTCGCAGTTACAATAGATAATAATGCAAATGCTGATGACGAAATTGATTTAACTGTAGATGGCCTTCCATCAACTTGGACATACTGTGTGTTATTTAGTGGAAATTGCCTGAATTCATTAAACATTGCTAAAGGAGCAACAACAGAGTTTGTTCTTGAAATTACAACTCCAGATAACGAAGCTGCAAACACTAATGGCCTTTTCTTAAATTTAGTAGGCACTTCATCACTCAATAATAAATTTGAAACTAGTCAAAGTTTTAAGATAATGACAAACCCCACATATCTATTCTCAGTAGACATACCTTCAGACGCAAAAACTGGAGTGTCAGGAGATACAATACCTTTCCAATTAACAATTAAGAATATTGGCAATGATGTAGATTATATCACTTTACCCTCGCCTACTTTACCTTCAGGATGGATTGGGACTTATACCGAATCTTCATTTACTCTACAACCTCAAGACTCAAAAACAGTATATCTGAACGTTCAAGTTCCGGCTAATGTTTTTGGAGGTAACAGTACGATTAATTCTAAGATATCATCAGATCAGTCGAATCAAATGACTTCAATAGATTTTACAGTATATGTTGAAGAAAAAGCAGATATCGATGTTGAACTGAAAACGACTGCAGGAGACGTCACTGCAGGTTTATCAGGTTCTTTTAGAGTTTTAATTACAAATAATGGAAATACAGTAGAAACCTTATCTTTAACATTAGAAGGCAAGAGATCTTCCTGGTTTACATTGCCAAAGGAGACACTGTCCCTCGAACCTGGAAGCTATGAAGAAATTATGGTTGAGGTTCGCCCTCCAGTTACTCAGGCCGCTTCAGATACGTCAGGTATTCTTAATGTTACTTTGAGTAGTGATTCATCCAAGTCAGTTAAACTAACTTTACCATTTTCAGTCTTAAAATCTGACTTGATTGATGATACCGTTGTAGAGGAGGAGGAAGACTCTCCACTTCCTTCATTGGGATTAATTAGTACAATACTTATTATCACGATTATTTCATTTAGTCGAAAGAAGAAGTTTTAGGAGTTATTTTAGTTTGAAATCTGTAACAGCAGATAAAGAGAAAACTAAAGATGTAGTTTCAGTTATAGATGATTCTAAGTATTATAATTTATCCGAAAAAGTACCCGACGTAGATATTAAAGACCTTAGAGATGCGAGTATAATTCAGACTGAGAAAAGAATTTTGGATTCTTTAACGTCAGATAAGAATCTAATTCAAGCGATACAAGCTTTAGATGATGCTCATACTAGTTCAAATTTGCTATCAGAGAGATTATGTACTTGGCAAGCACATACCACTGGCGAATCCAGGAGTACCGTTGATTATTTATTAAACATAGATTCATTGCCTTTCCCAATTTCAAATCTTAAAGATACTTATCTTCATCTCCAAATCTTAATTGAAAATTTATCGGAATTTATTAATGAAGAAGCTCCTAAAGTGTTTCCAGAAATGGTGAAGTTATTGGATGCACAATTAACAGTTCGATTGGTATCTTTTGCAGGATCTTTAGCAAAACTTGCTAGACTTCCATCATCTACAATCCAATTGTTGGGTGCTGAAAAAGCTCTATTCAGGCACATGTTGGATGGTTCTCTACCACCTAAGCATGGAATACTATACCAACATCCTTCCGTAAAAGGAGTACATAATAAGAAAAAAGGAAAAGTAACACGTTCTCTAGCATCAAAAGTGGCTATAGCTGCAAAGATTGATTTTTACAGAGGTAAAAATGAGCAATAAGATAACCTTTGACTTTTCAACGTTTCGTAATGGGTTGCTAATGGGAATGGCAGACGCTGTACCTGGAGTCAGTGGTGGAACAATAGCCTTAATTCTGGGAATTTACAATAAATTAATTTTTTCTTTGTCTGATTTCTTGAATTTTTTTAAAGATAGATTCCCTTCGAAAGCTTTCCCTACATTTTTTAATTCGTTTCAATTTCTTTTTACTCTTGGTATCGGAATGCTTGTGTCATATTATGTAATTACTAAAGTTCTTGTGGGTTCAGAAGGAGAAGAGGGCTTACTTTTGAAATCTTCTACTGCACCTTTCATTTTTGCACTTTTTTTTGGTTTAGTTCTATCAAGCGTTAAAGAGCCTTGGAAAAGAGTTGAAAATCGTACATTTAGCCGCTATGTTATCAGCTTTATTGCATTTGTTCTAGTTTTACTTTATACAAATTTATCGCTGACGAATAATGGAGGGAACCTACTACTAATAACTAGTGGAGCACTTGCTCTTACTGCTATGTTGTTGCCAGGAATTAGTGGTGCGCTTGTTCTTTTGACATTAGGGCAATACACTGTCGTGGCAAATGCAGTTCATGATTCTGAGTTTAACATTATTTTTTATTTTCTTTGCGGAGGATTACTTGGATTGTTTACATTTGTACCCTTCATGAATTTTGTGCTATTAAATTACAGAGAAGATGTAATGTCAGTTTTAACTGGATTAATGATAGGTTCATTAGCAACGCTTTGGCCTTGGAAGGAAAGTTACGATACAAAAGGAGTATCACCTAATTTAGGCCTTAATGAAGTGTTTGATAATTTTGATTTTTTATCAATAATAGGCGTAATATTTTTTGGATTCATGGGTTTTGGATTGTATTTAGCCTTAAAAAAGTTAGAAAAAGATGTGAATTAATCAGAACGAGAGCTTTTAAAAACCCTAACTGTCAACTTAATCTATGCGTGTTCTAATTGCAGGAGCTGGTGAAGTCGGATTCCGAGTAGGTCGCGATCTTGTATATCGAGGTCATGAGGTTACTCTCGTTGATTCCAATCCGTCTTCTGTTAAAAGAGCCCAAACACTAGATGTTCAAGTTTTCAAGGGAAACGCAGCCTCGGCTAAATTCTTGATGGAGGAAGCTTCAATTAAAGAGGCCGATCTTTTTATTGGAGTTACTGGGAAGGATGTCGTAAATTTAGTGGGGTGTTCTATTGCTAAGAAAATGGGATGTAGTACTATAGCTAGACTAAATAATCCAGATATAATTGCATTACCTTCAGATTATGATCATAAGCAACTATTTGGCGTAGATGCTTTTGTTAGTCCAGATGAATTATCTATGCATAGGATATGGCAAATTTTATCCAGGCCAGCACTAACACGATTGGAGCACTTCTCGGTAGGTAGTCTCAGAATTTTAGAAATTAGACTTAACGATAGTTCGCCATCAGTAGGTCGTCCGCTTTCAAATATTAAACTGCCACCCCATTGCCGCATAGCATTGATTGCAAGAGAGGAAGGAGTTACTATTCCTTCAGAGCAGGACATTTTGATGCCTAGAGACAGAATACTAATTCTTCTTAGCGAAAACAGTGAATTGGAGGAACTTTCAGATTCTTTAGGAATTCCAAAAGAGATTACAAGCGAAAGAAATATCAAAAGATTAATGATTGCAGGAACTAGCAGAATTGCCTTAAATTTAGCTAAACAAGTTCATGAAGATCCTAAATATGAAGATATAGAAGTATACGTAACTGAGCCTGATCCGATTATGGCTGAAAAGGCAAGTTCAGTTCTTCCAGAAGGGGTGAGAGTTCTCGTAGGTTCATCTACAGATCGTCATTTTCTAAGAGAAGAAGGAATACGATATGAGGACTTATTTGTAGCTGCAACAGATCGGGAAGATTGGAATGTTCTAAGCTGTTTATTAGCTAAAAAAGAAGGTGCCAAAAGAACTGTAGCACTGGTTTACCAAACAGAATTAGAATATGTAATCCAGGATACAGGTATTGATACACTTATTAATCCAAAAAGGGTCACAGTTAATGCAATCGTAAACCGAGCAACTTCTACGGATAAAATAGAAGGCATGGAAGAATTAGAAGGAGGTGAAGCTTCGGTCAGAGAGTTCTTGATAAAAAAGAATAGTAAAAAGATAGGGCTTCCTATCGAAAAACTTGGAGTTCCAGATAAAACACTAATTGCAATGGTTAACAGAAATGGTGAAGCTATATTTCCTGATGAGGAATTTATCTTCAATGAAGGAGATCATGTACTTGTCTTTACTCTCAAAGGAAAATTACCTGAAGTGGAGAAGTTTTTCTATTAGGATTTAATGCGCTTTAGTCTAATATTAAGTTTAACAGGTACATTGGTAGCTTTTTTTGGTTTATCTTTTTTATTTCCAATAATTACGGGCCTTATTTTAGGAGAAAATATCAAAGACATTTTTTACATGTTTGTTATTCCTATGCTTTTTTGTTTAAGTTTAGGTTATATTTTTAGTTCATATTTTCACATCGAAGAAGACATTAGGAATAGAGAAGCTTTTGCGCTTGTTAGTATAGTATGGATAATTATAGTATTAGTCAGTGCTTTTCCGTATTATGCGGCTGAAAACGGTGAGTTAATGTCATACCAAGTTGGAATGGCGGGAGCTATTTTCGAATCCATGTCTGGTTTGACCACAACTGGCGCTACAATACTAGAGATTACAGATGAAAATCGAGTAATAAACACTGAACAGTATTCTGAAGGATATTTCGATGCTCCTAAATCTTTACTACTTTGGAGATCTCAGACACAATGGCTGGGAGGCATGGGGATTATTGTTCTCGCTACAATAATATTTTCAAGACTATTTGGGGGAGGGATTCAGGTGTTACAAGCAGAGATGCCTGGTACGGGGATTACCCGTCTTAAGCCTCAGATGGCACAAACGGCACGTCTTCTTTGGACTTTATACTTTTTCTTGACTTTAAGTGAAATTACATTATTGTATTTTGCAGGCTTACCTTTGTATGATTCTATATGTAATTCTTTTTCTACAGTATCTACAGGAGGTTTTTCACCAAAAATAGATTCCATTGGTTCTTACGATAGTGCATATGTAGATATAATTGTTACATTTTTTATGCTAATCTCTGGAGTTAACTTTGTTATTCTTTATTACATTTTTAACCATATTAAAGATAATTCAAAATCAATTCAATCTCGTCTAAGGAATATTTACTTCTTGGTTAGAGATAATGAAGAATTGAAGGTATACTTATTTCTCATTGTCTCATGTTCTAGTCTTATATTACTAAACTTAGTTTTAGAGTTTAATGAAAATAACTCTTTTAATTCTAACTTTAGTTATACTGTATTCCAAACTGTATCGCTTTTGACAGGTACAGGTTTTACCACCACAAACTATGCTTTATGGCCTAAAATGTCTATTTTTGTGTTGCTCCTCATAATGTTTATGGGAGGATGTGCAGGATCAACAACAGGGGGTATGAAAACAGTTAGAATTATGCTTCTATTCAAGGCACTAAAAAGAGAATTATTACTTGTTATTCATCCTCGTGCAATAATTAAGCTGAGAATAGGTAAGAAAGTATTGGATGAATCTTTATTCAGGAATGTAGGTGTTTTCTTTTTTATTTTCATAATAATATTTCTATTCGGATCTTTAGCTACGTTATATCTAGAGCCATCATTAACTTTAATAGATGGAATATCTATTTCACTATCATGCTTAGCTAATATTGGCCCTGGAGTTGGCGCCATTGGGCCTTCGTCAACGTACTATGGCTTTAGTGATCCTACAGTTTTAGTTTTATCATTTTTAATGATGCTCGGACGTCTCGAGATAATTACAGTTCTACTTTTATTTTTTCCGGATACTTACAGAGATTAAGGTTAAGTTTCTTTACAGTGCCGTTGTTGGTAATTTATGTCTGAAGGCGATCTAGGCTCAGAAATTCCGGAATTTGTAAAAAAATATGTGCCTGGAATTACTAGAGGTTTGTCATGGGCCAAATACAGTAAGGAAAAGTCAAAGGGTACAGAAATGAAAGTAGATGCTTATAACGAATCTAAGAAAAAAGGCTATCAAAAAGCAATCGCAGTTTCGTCTGAAAATATTAAAAAAGTCTTTGAGGAGACTAAAGCTGAATTATGGTCTCAAGTAGAAGATTTAACAAATACGGCAAAAGAGATTGCTATCCAAGTAAATACTCAGGATAGCAAAGAAGATAGAGATAAAATTCTTAATTTGGCAAAGGAAGCAGCTCGAAATGCTGGACTCCAGGGTGCAATTGCTGCAGGATGGGAAAAAGGTTGGAATGAGGGAATTGCTAGTAAGCCTTAGATTAGTCTCGATTGCATACTTTTTGTAAATATTTGAAGTTTTGTCATAGATTCAATTAAGTCTGACAAGAAATGATCATGTTGTATTATTCCTAATAATTGTTCTCTGTCTACAGCTAAATCAATATACTTAGTTCTTCCATGTCTTCCCAAATTAACAATTTTTGCATTAATCAACCCTTGCATGTCTAATTCAGATATTATATGTCCAATTCTTCTTTGTGAAAGTTCATTTAAATTATAGCTATTACAAAGTTTAGTGTAAGTTCCATAAACTTCTCCGGTTGTTTGTTGGCTATTATCTTTACTTCCTTGGTTTAAAATTATACTAGCTAAGGTAGCTTTATGTTGTATTGGCAATGTTATAACAATACTTTTTACTTGGTCTTTCTCCATTACGTTCTGTGCATTATTCACGTGCTCTAGTGTAACAATTTCTCTTTCATCTCTTTCGGCCAATTCAGCGGCAATCCGGAGCAAATCGATTGCTTTTCTAGCATCTCCATGCTCTTGGGCAGCTTTACTAGCGCAGTATGTCATTACGATAGGGTCGACAGTATTTTCTTTGAAAGCAGTTCTCGCTCTTTGAATGAGTATGTCCTCTATCTGAGGCGCGTTGTATGGTGAAAAAGTAAGAGATTCTTCACCGAGTCTAGATTTAACTCTAGGATCCAACCATGAAGTAAATTTAGCATCATTAGAAATACCAATTATGGATATTTTGGAATTATCTAAATCAGAATTCAAGCCAGTCAAATGGTATAGTATTTCATCACCATTTTTAGAAACAAGTGTATCAATCTCGTCTAAGATGACGATTGCAATTCCTCCATTTTCGTCGGCTTTTTCCTTTAGCGAAGAATAAACCTTATCTATTCTCCATCCCGCGCTAGGTACTTGCTTTTCCCATTCAGCAGAGTAGGTCTTTCCAATGTTCGTTAAAACACCATAAGGAGTGTTTGTTTGTTTACAATTAATATAAGCTGTATTTACCTTTACATTTTCATTTTTAGCTTTTTCTTTTAGCTGCTTACATATGAATTTAGCTATGGCCGTTTTGCCAGTTCCAGTTTGACCATAAATTAAAATATTGGAAGGCCTTGATCCGTAAAAAGCAGTTTTTAAAATGTTTGCCACTTCATTGATTTCATCATATCTATGTGGGAATTCAGATGG
This sequence comes from Marine Group III euryarchaeote CG-Epi4, assembly GCA_001875365.1. Next base: position 16,350 of record MIYX01000021.1, on the reverse strand, counting down.
CACGTATGATGTGGAAAGAGATTCACGATTCTTGAAAATTCTTTCATCGTGTATAAGTCTATCGAAAACATTGCGTTTGGCCGTGTTTAACTCCTTATTCATATTAATTAAATTCACAATAAGTGGAACTTAGCATATAGCCAACTCGCTATAAACTTGCGGGGTCTCTAGCAAAAAAAAATACTATTTATACTCCTTTTTTCCGTTCGATTTTTGGCAAAATATAATCAGTTTAGATATACATTAAATTGCTACCAAAAGGGTTTATTTGATATCCTAATTCTATATTTCTTGTACGCAAAAGAAAAAGAAGTAATTGCTTGGCTTTCCGAACGTAAGTTAATGCCTTCGCCTGAGTTGGTTAGCCATATTTCTAATCATCCCGAAGGTCTAATTTTACTAGAACGAACAGTTTCCTCTTTGACAGGTCCAAAATTATTCTTAGGCATATCTGATTTAATTGAAGAAGAAAAATCTGAAGCTCCAAAACCAATAGAAAGAAAAAAGGTTGCTGATATTCCGCCAGTAATTATTGAAAGGCAAATAGAGAAAAGTATGTCTGATGGCAAGTTGGAAAGTTATGTTTCATTGTTTAATGATAGGTTTAATAATTTATCTAAATTAGTACGCAGAGATCCCTCAATGCGTGATGCAATAAGAGATACCTCTAATTTAAATCCGGATGAAGAAAATAAGATTATTGGAATGGTTGCAGATATTCAAACATTTAACAATGGACGGACACGAGTAACACTCGAAGATAAGAGTGGAAGAATTAGTGTTATGCTTCAGGAATCAAGTGATGAAAACCTTAACTTGATTATGGATGAAGTCATTGGTGTATCAGGTAAACTTAGTAGACAGGGGAATGTTTTATTTGTTAATTCACCAATAATCAGGCCTCATTTGGGTAGATATCGTGAAGTTTCGCGTTCAGATGAACCTCATGTTGCATTATTCATTTCAGATGTTCATCTGGGAAGTGGTACTTTTCAGGAAAGAGAATGGGACAAATTCATTTCCTGGTTAAATGGAGATGTAGATTATCATAAGGAATGGATTCCTAATCCGGGTTATTTAGTAATTGCAGGAGATGCAGTAGATGGTATTGATTCTTATCCAGGACAGGAAGCAGATCTTTCCATAACTGATGTTTGGGAGCAGTATGCTGAACTATCTAAATCAGTAAATAAAATACCTCATGAGATTCAAACTGTGATTATGCCCGGAAATCATGATGCAGTTCGTTTAATGGAACCGCAATTGCCACTTCCTGATAAAGTGATTAAGAATTTTGGAGACAATCTAACATTTACGGCCAATCCAGTTCTTTTAGATTTAGCAGGAGTAAAAGCAATGTGCTATCATGGTAAATCATTAGACGATTTAGTAAGCCTTAGGGACTTGTCATATGATAATCCAATGGGAATGATGAAAGAGTTACTAAAAAGAAGACACTTAGCTCCAATTTATGGCGCCAAAACGCCATTAGCGCCAGAAAAACAGGATTATCTTTTGATACATGATATTCCCGATATATTTGTGACCGGGCATGTACATTCATTTGGAGTTGAAAAGTATAATGGAATATTGATGATAAATCCTGGAACTTGGCAATCACAAACGGATTATCAAAAGATGATGGGTTTTCAACCAGATCCGTGCAGAGCAGTTGCAGTTAATCTGCAAACTTTTGAAACACAAGTCTTGGATTTCAATTTTTAATAATACTTAGTTCGCATTTAATTTTACGTAGCGGTATAATGATTCAATTCTTTCTTCACACTTATCCCAGTTATGTGTTTTTTCAGCAAGTTTTCTTCCCCTTCTTCCCATTTTTACTTGTAATTCTTCATCATAAACTAATTTCATCAGGGCAGCTTTTAATCGATCCCATTTACCCCATTCAAAGGTAAGTCCTATCTCCTCATTTTTTACAAATTGTCCCATTAGCAATTCTTTGCAAGTTATTATGGGAACTCCGGCAGACATAGCTTCAAACAATTTATTTGGTGCACTCATACGATTATTGTCATTACTAGGATCTAAGGCCATAATTACAGCATCACAATCTATAGTTTGTAACGGTACATTATCTGGGTGAATTGAACCTATATAATTCACATTTTCCATTTTTTCACAAATTTTCTTTATAGATGGAACTAATGTTCCAAATCCTCCAATATCGAACTGTATTCCTTTCATTTTATTTACGGTAATCGCAGTTTCCAGAATGCCTCTTGATGGGTGTTTTTCTAGGACGCCAATATACAGTAGTCTAAACTTCTCATTTCGTTTTCTTTTTTCAATTCGACTCGATGGATAAGCATCTAATCTTTTTGCATTCCCTACTCTTGTTAATCTTGAATTCAAAAATTCACTTTGAGGAGTATTAAAAGTCTTCAATGCCTCTTCCTCATTTGCATTAAATGGAGCATTACCACCTTTCTCTATCATATTTTTTAATCGAATATAGCAGGCAGGGGTAGCTGCCATAATTCCAGAACAAAAATTTAGAAGATAAGCTTCTATTTTGTGTAGAAATGTTGCACCTCTAGAAGATATTGCGCCTTTAACCAAACCAGGGTAATTTTCGTGTGAATCATAAACTAATGGCAATTTAGTTAATTTGGATGTAAATACTCCTCCGATCAGAGTATCTAAGTCATGATAATGCAGTATGATATCTTTTTCGATATTTTGGAAAGCTAGAATTTGCCAAGTACTCCATCTTAAAAATCCCGGAAGCTTCCTTGCAAAGGCTAGTGGATTATTAAGTGAGCATTCTTCTTGGTATTTCCAAATAGTTCCCCATTCTGTAGTAACAGTTTCTTCACTTTTAGCTGTTCGGTCCCATGCCAATAGGATTACGCGGTGGCCCATTTTTGATAGACTTTTTGCGGTATCGGCAACTACAGGTTCAGCAAAACCGCCTGTAGTTAGCCTTGTTCTGACCATAATTACTAGGGACACAGAGGTGTATTAACTGCTCCATAAATACATTCTTGGTCCATAGCAGAAGTTTTAAACCATACTTTAGTGGAAGAGTTCCGTGCCGCTGTAGCTCAGCAGGTCAGAGCATCCGGCTGTTAACCGGACGGTCATCGGTTCGAATCCGATCAGCGGCGCCACGGGGCCCGTAGCTTAGTCTGGTGGAGCTCCCGGCTCATAACCGGGCGGTCGTCGGTTCAAATCCGGCCGGGCCCACCAAGTATTTTTTTGAATCGTTTATTTATGCTTTCAAATGTTGCATTCATTATGGCTTCAGTTCCGAAACCTTCTACGGTAATTGATGCCGTTGCAGATCCGTAATACATTGCTTTAACAAGATTTTCATAATCATATTTACCTTCTTTTGCAAGATAGCCCATTGCTGCACCTGCGAAAGTATCTCCAGCTCCGGTCGGATCTACAAAATTTTTTACAGTGTAGCACGGTATTATATCTTTTGTATTTTTACTGTATAATGTAGCACCTTTTTCTCCTCTTTTAATAATAACATATTCAGGGCCTTTTTTTAATAAAATTTCAGCAGATATATCTAATTCTTCTTCTTGCGAATACATCCGAGCTTCACCATCATTAAGAAATAAAAGTTGTATTTTTGATACGGCTTCATCCAATTTCTTTTTTTGTATATCAATCCATAAGTTCATAGTGTCTAAAGCTATAACTTTAGATTTCAACTGACTAAGAACCTTGTTTTGAATAGATGGGTCATTATTGCACAAAAGAGCATAATCAGTTTCCCTGTATTTTTCACTTACTTCCCAGTTATAATGATCGTTAATTTGAAAATCCGTCTCGTGAGTAATTGCTTGTGACATGTCTCCAATATATTCTCCAGACCAGTGAAATGTTGGATAGTCAAGAGCTTTGACAGAATCAAGATTTATGCGTTTATCTTTCAATCTTTCAGTCATGTAATCTGGGAAGTCATTACCTATTGCTGCGATTAGTGCAGCATTTGTAAAGAAACTCGATGCAACACTAGAATAAACACCAGCTCCACCAACAATGCCTTTTTCAGTTCTTTTTGGAGTTTTTAAATCATCTAATGCTAAAACACCAGCTACAATTAGTTTTGAGCTCACAGTCCCCTTAAGAGGTCTTGCTTTAAATCCCATCTACTGTGCAGTATCAATGGCAACATCTCGCAAGATAGCTTTACTTTTTGCAGCAGAGAATGTAAATGCAATAGTAGGCTGGATAGCATTAATCTTTGTTGTAAGGAGGATGGGAGCCTCAGCAATAGGTGAATTTAGTTACGCTCTCAGTCTCGTAGGTTCTTTTACATTTCTTGCTTTTCTTGGATTTGGTATGGCCCATGTTAAGCGTGTGAGTGAGGGCTTAGACTTGGGTAGATGTATTGGGACTTTTTTGTCGATTAGGCTTTTTCTAACGTCATTAATGTTATTTGTATTTATTTTTTCATATTGGGCTTGGACTGCAATTCTGGATAAAGAAATATACGATATTCAAACACCAGGATTAATATTGACAGTTGTTTTGTACTACATTGCTTTTTGTATTATTAGCGTGATGCCAATGACATTTAGTGGCTTAGAGCAAAGTGCTAGAGTTGCAATACCAAATATCATAGGTACAACAGTTCGTTCTTTAATTTTTATTGCAGCAGCAGTTATGGGCTTAGGAGTCATTTGGTTGGCACGAGCTTACCTCATTGGAATATTAACTGTCGGTTTGCTCTCTATTTGGTATTTCCGTGATTTTCCTATTTCTAAGCCAGACTCTAAAACTTTTGATTCTTACAAAGTATATGCATTACCGGTTGCTTTTGCTTCAATTTTCGGAGTTTTAAGGCAATATATTGATAAAATATTTATAGGTATTTTTTGGACAGAGTACCAAGTAGGATTATATTTTGGAGTAGAACGAATAGCCTTGTTTATTGGAACTATGGCTTTAGCCATAGAAGGCATGCTATTACCAGCAATATCTAATCTGCACGCTAGTAAGAAAGGAAGGGAAATTAGGGTTTTAGTTCATGATGCTGAAAGATATGTTGGAATGGTATGTATTCCTATTGTAATCATGACGTTTGTATGGTCAAGTGAAATAATATTGGTATTCATAAGTAAAGAATTCATTCCAGCTTCAAATATACTAAAGATTTTAGCCATAGTCGCCTTAGTAAGAGTTCTTAATAGGCCATGGTCTGTAGCTTTAAGAGGGGCAGATAGGCCAGATTTGACTTCATTTTTAAGCGTTCTAATGGCTATTTTAAGTATTATACTAATGATAATTCTAGTCCCTAATCGTATTCCTCAGGTTGGCTTAGAGAATTTGTATGGCATGGGTGGCGAAGGTGCAGCTTATGCAATATTAATAACAGAAATTTTAGGGGGGCTTTCTTTGAGATTTTTAGCTTTCAAATATTTGAATATCTTACCAAAGTCCAACTTTTTCGTTCAAATCATTACAGCAGTTATAGTTTGTTCAGTAATGTGGCAAGTTCAACTTTCAATTGAAGTAGAAAGATGGTTTGAATTATTATTTTTTTCAAGTCTTGGTGGTTTATTGTATCTATTTCTTTTATCAATGTTTGGAGCTTTTACAAATAAAGATTTCAACTTTTTTTGGAATGTTTTAAGCCCTAATTCTATGAAAAAGTACGTTGGAGAAGAACTCAAGAGATAATTATGATATTTACTATAGTATTAGTTTTCCTTTTTGTATTTGCAGTGTTAGCTATTTTTGCTTACCAAAAGATATTCAATCCAGGTCGCCTTTGCAATACTTGCTATCGTGTAGTTCCTGATCAAGCATCTAATTGTCCTTTTTGTGATACAGAATTAGAATGGTAATCATTTCTCATCCAAAGAATCAGCTATAATTTTTATTGCAATTCCTGTAGCTATTCCAGCCATTAAACCAGTAACCAATCTTTTAGGATTCGTAGATTCATAATCAGTCAATAATTGTATTGTTCCATCAAGGCCAATCGGAATTAGTGCAGCAATGACCAACGGTAAAGTAAGAATCATTTTCTTTCTTGAAGCATAAGTGAAGCCTAGGACTAGTCCAACAAATATTCCGGTGTCTCTAGCACAAAAAGACATTTGGTTATCGTTGTAAGCATAGGATCTATGTGATAATTGGTGACAATTTAAATCTCCAATATAGTAAATACTTTTAGCAACTAGATTCATATCATTTATCACATCTTTGTTATCATATTTCCCTACAACTCCACTTAAATCGCCAGTAGTTCCATTGTCGATCATATATGGGCTAAATAAGAGTAAAGAAAGCCATCCCCAAAGAAGGACAAAACTTACTTTGTTCCACTTACCCATATGGTTCCAGTTTTCTATAATTTTCCAAGAGGTCATTTGTTGTTAAATTTCTGATAGTCCATTAGTAGAAGTGCTAGAGCAATAACTGATAATATGCTTCCTATTAAGAAACCATAACTAATAATTCCGAATAAACAGCCAGTGATTGCAATTTTGAAATTTTCTTGAAGTAAAGCTGCAGCACTCCCCATAAGTGTAACAAGTGCCGAAATCATAAATATTGGAGCAAGTGCATAATTTGGAGGCCAAGGTTCAGCAACTTTCTTTCTATAATCAAGCTTTATATTTCCATCGCCCTTTTCGACCTCAATTTCTAGAATATTCGAGCTTCCAGATCTTATATCTATCCAAACACTGACGTCTTTGTAACCTTCAGTAGAAAAAAGAATACTAATTTCTTCACCTTGTAAATCATAAAGATAATATTGCCCTTGATTATTTGTCGTAGTTTGTTTACTCCCGCCGTATACTGCAACACCCTCCATAGCATTTCCATTTTCATCAATCACAGAACCATGTATGGATGAAAGGCCATTATTGTCCCATTGATCTTCTTGATCGTTCCACTTGATTCCATACATGATTCCAGATAGTAGACCTAAGACAAATACGACTGAAAGAAGAATACCAGCCCACTGAGAATTACTTTTTGGTTTTTCACTTAAATTATTTATATTTTCCCAAGTGTATGCATCTTTTATATTTGTAAAAACCATTTTGATGGGAGTTTCATCTTTAAATGTTTCACTTGTAGGATCTTTAGTTCTGTTGTCCCTTATCCTTGTTGCAGCATCTTTTCGTATCTCATTTCTTAGCCATCTATTTGCTTCAGGAGTGAATTTATATTCTTTTCTAATATGTGCTACAGTTTGTTTTTCAATGGGTGTATAATCGTTATAGTCACTAATTTTTGCAAATATTTTTTTACTATCAATAAGAGTAATTTCATTTTCATTTTTGGTAAGTTCCATTACTAATTTTATCAATTCTTTATCGTATTTTTTACCGTTAATATCTAATGTTGATTTAGCTTTAGTTTTACCAGTAATTACTTTCTTAACTTCTTTTCCTATTTTATCGGATAAATCAGTAATCTGTTTTTTGATATCACCAGCAATATTTTTTTCATTGATTTCTACAGCAGAGTCGCACATAGGACATGTTGCTTTTGTTCCAATAACTTTTGTTGTATTGAAGACGTTGTAGCAAGTTGTACAGCGTATTTTAGACTCAACCATTAGAGTATAATCAACCGTTGGTTAAATAAACATGACGATTGGGCAGTTATGGACTGGTGGATGGCTATAATTCTTGGAGTACTGCAAGGGATTACCGAATGGCTTCCCATAAGCAGTAGCGGACATTTAGCAATCTTTCAGCACTACTTTGAAGAAGAACCACCCATACTTTTTGATGTAATCCTACATTTAGGATCTTTACTTGTAGTTTCATATATTTTAAGGGAAGAGATAAGCGATTTTTTAGGTGCAGTCCCTTCAATTATAAGAAAAATAAATGGAAAAAGTAGTCTTGACGAGGAAGAAAGACTAGTCCTATTGGTAGCTATAGCCTCAGTACCCACAGCATTGTTTGGGTTGGCATTTGATGGAGAAATCATTCAAAATTTTTATGAAGAAATGTACTTGGTAGGTACCTGCTTAATTATCACAGGTATTGTTATCTGGTTTTCTAAGAATTACAATAATAATTTAAACTTTTCAAATATATCATATTCAAAAGCATTTTGTGTTGGAGTTGTTCAAGGCCTATCTATTCTTCCCGGTATTTCTCGTTCTGGTACCACAATTGCATTTCTTAGAATGTTTGGGTTAGAGCCAATCAAAGCAGCCAAATTCTCGTTTCTTATCTTTATTCCAGCAATTATTGGAGCCACTTTTCTTAAATTAAATGAAGCTGGAGATACACTAGAAGGTGTTGGTTTGGTATCAATATTACTAGGTTTTTCATTTTCAGTAATTTCTAGTTTCGTATCTATTAAATTCTTATTAGCAGTAATCAACAGCCAAAAATTCCATTATTTTACTCCTTATTGCTTAGTGATTGGTACTTTTTTGATATTCGAGAGTTCTTTAATTTAACTGCTCACTTTCAACTTTAATATCAAAATTTCCGGAATAAACTAATGCACCTACGCCCTCAAATCCTGAACCCGAAATTTTGATTGTCCAAGTTCCATATATAGGTGGTAAAACTAGCAATCTTTCACTTACAGGATTATTCCATGTTACTATTTCGTAGCCTTCTCCATGCTGTCCACCTGTAGGATCTATTAGGCTAAAATCTAATGTTCCAGCAGGCCCCTCACTTGGTTGGTTTCCTCCAACAAGTTCGTATACTACGCTCAATGTAAGTTCAACGTACTTTGCTTCCCATTCACTCTCTATGACAAACGAATATGTACTTATTTCCCATGAAAGGTTCTGTAGAGGCTTCTGAAATTGAAGAGGATCTTCCACAATATCGGCTATAGCATTAGTTACGGTCTCTTGGTCTTGGTTTGGATCCGGCGCAAAATTTCCTTGCGTACTCCACACCTCAATAGTAGAGTATGTCCTCTCTTTTTCAGGTACAAGCCGGTCCATCAAACCGTTCATTGCGGGTACGTCAATACATCCTATTGACAAAAACATCAGAGTGACTGCTAAGGCTAACCTCACAAAATTTGGATTCAAAAGGAGTAAATAAAAGATTTTGTAGTTAGTAAAAGGCCTAAACCCCCCCTTCTTTCAGCATTTGTGTCGGATGTCAAAGGCAAGCTTTTGGAATTAGCTAAAATTGAAGCTGCTCAATATGGAGAGGCTAAAGCTAAGAGTGTTATCGGAAAAGCAATGGGAAAATATCCTGAATTCCGTACTCAAGCTAAAGACTTAATGTCAATTATTGACGAAGTTATTGAAGAAGTTAATTCTCTTGATATCAATGATTTAAAATCTTACTTACCAAAAAAGAAGAAACAGGTTAAATCAGAGCCCAAAGAACTGCCTCCTTTGAATAAATCTGAACATGTAGTTTTACGATTTGCACCAGGTCCAAGTGGTCCTCTTCACTTGGGACACACTAGAGCTTTAGCTCTTAACAACTATTACAAAAAGAGATACAGCGGGAAACTAATACTAAGATTAGAAGACACAAATCCAAATGCTATAGATTCAGATGCTTATGGGATGATTCAAGAGGATTTGAAATGGTTGGGCATTGAAGCCGATAAAGTCATCATTCAATCAGAGAGGATCGATACTTATTACGAAGATATTCGCAAAATTATATCAGAAGGTGGAGCCTACGTAACTAAATCAGATGCGGAAGAGTGGAGAGATTTAAAGAGAGAGAAAAAAGCTCATCCTGATCGCGATAGAAAGCCAGAAATTCAAATCAAAGAATTTGAATCTTTGTTAAATGATGAGAATGGAATAGTAGTTATCAAAACAAATTTAGAAGATCCAAATCCAGCACTTAGGGACTTTGTTGCTTTTAGGATTGTTGATGACCCTCATCCTTTACAAAAATCTAAATACAGATTGTGGCCTCTCTATAATTTTGCGGTGGCAATTGATGATTATCGCTTAGGTATAACCCATGTCCTTAGAGGTAAGGATCATTTGAATAATACAGAAAAACAGAAATGGATTTACAAATACATGGGATGGGATGAGCCTGAATTTATCCACTACGGCCTTGTATCTATTCCAAAAACTAATCTAAAGACAAGTAAAATTAGTCAATCTATTTCGGAAGGTGAGTATAGTGGTTGGGATGATTGTAGAATTGCGACAATCAAGGCCTTAGCACGGAGAGGTTATTCATCAGAGACGTTTAGCAAGTACTGGGAGGCTTCTGGAGTAAAAGAAGTAGATATCAAATTTTCATGGCAAAACTTTGATGCAATGAATAAGGATTTAATTGATGCTAAAAGTAAAAGATTATTTTTTGTTTCAGAACCTAAAGAATTCATTTTCAAAGCAGAAAAGACAATTATGAAAGAGGCCCCTTGGCATCCAGACAATAAAGAATTAGGCAATAGAATAGAGTCTATTGAGTCAGGTTCAAAGATATACTTGCCAGGTAGCGATTTAAGCAAAATATCTGGTGCTTCAGAGATACGTTTGAAGAATCTTTGTAATGTTAAAATAAATGGCAATACTTTAGAATTCTCGGATTTTGAGCACAAGAAAGGAATTCCAATTTTCCAATGGTGCTCAGGGAGTAAAGAGATAGAATTACATTATCCAGATGGCAGCATTTCTAAAGGGTTAGTAGAAGATAATCTAGAGGGACTGGATGGCTCAGTAGTACAATTTGAGAGAACTGGTTTTGTTAGATTGGAAGGAGACAAAGCGTTTTTCCTCCACCGCTAACTGGTAATAATAATGTCAGGACATCATCACCATCATTCTGTCGATGACGATTCTGAGTCTAAGACTCGCATTGTTGTAGCAATTACTCTAGTTACAATGCTTGTAGAGATTTATGCTGGCCTAGTCACTAATTCAATGGGTCTTTTAGCAGATGGCTGGCATATGGGGACTCATGCTGCAGCATTAGGGATTACACTTTATGCGTATTATTATGCCAGAACTGAAGCTTCAGTAAAAGGCAAGAGAGATTCAGTAATGGCACTTGGAGGTTTTGCGTCTGCCATTGTACTAGGTTTAGTGGCGTTGTATATTGGATATGAATCAATTGACAAAATAGTTAATCCTACAGAAATCCAGTTCATGGAAGCAATTGTTGTTGCAATTATTGGTTTGTTGGTAAATATTGCTTGCGCAAATATTCTAGGAATAGAAAATCACCATCATGGACATCATCACGACCATGACCACGACCATGACCACAAGGAAGCTCAAAGAGGTACATGGGCAGTTGTTATGGATTCTTACAAAGAAGATTTTGATTCTATAGTTTCTAATTTCAATCTATTAACTAATCCTGATGAGATAGAGGATTTAAACAGGAGAGGAGCTTACTTGCATGTTTTAGCAGATGCTTTAGTTTCAGTATTAGTCATTCTAGCTTTGATTATTGGAATGTTTGTTCCTAGCCTAGTTATTTTAGATCCTCTTATTGGAATATTAGCAGGTATTGTAATTGCCAAATGGTCGTTAAGCCTTATGTCTGAGAGTAAGAATCAGCTTTTAGGTCTTAAATAGTTTTTATGTCCAATAGTAATATCAAACCGAGAATTTCAGTTTTATTTAGTACACCTACTTTCATTACACCATATAGAAATGATTTAGAGTCTAATTTTGAGGTTCAATGGTCTCCTATTCCTTATACGCCACCACCCCAAAAAATACTCGAATATGTTTCTTTCCCATTTCGTTTAATCAATAAGAAAATCCGCACATTTTTTTCATCGGGTAATGCAGATATATTATTTGTAGAGTTTGCAGATGAAACTTTAGCCTTAGTTTCCAGAATTCGGAAAAAAAAAATGATAGTCACTAGATTACACAGATATGAATTATTCAATTTACCTAAAGCAGATTGGTCCGTAATTGACATTGTTATTGTGGTTAATAATTGGATGAAAAAAGAATTAGAACTTAAGGTTCCTAGTTTAAAGGGTAAAATAATGTGTATTCATAATTTTGTTGACGTTAATTTTTGGAACAAACCAACAAGAAGAAAAATCAACAACAAGCTGTCAATAGTTGGCAACATTGAAAAAAGAAAGGGGCATGACAAGGCAATAATTGCGTTCTCTAAATTGTTGAAGAAGAGAGATAATCTTCAATTAAGTATAATCGGTAAAAGCAAGGATTTATCATTTTCAGATAGTTTGAATGTTTTAGTTTCAGATTTAGGATTAAATGACAATGTACTTTTTAATGGATACGCAGACGATTTGAGGAAAGAATTTCACGAAACCGACGTTATTTTATCTTTTTCTGAACATGAATCAACACATTTGACCTTATTTGAGGGTCTATCCTGTGGTGCTTTTCCGTTGAGTAGAAATTGGGAAGGTGTTGAGGAATTTCTACCTAAAAATAATATCTTCTCCACAGATTCCGAATTCGTCACCATAATTGATAAATTTTATTCTAATGGATTATCAATTAACTTAAGTGAAATTGAATCTTTAGCCTCTTCAATCTTACCGAAATTTAGTAATCCAGATCCACGGAAATTACTATCAGATCTTATATTTGAGAAATATCTACATTCAAAGTAATTTATTCAGTTAAATTGATAATTTCTTCAATACATCTTTCTGTAGATCTTCCATCAATATTTGAATAAACTTTTGACTTTAATCTCCTTAATCTAACATCATATTTCTTATGGTAGCTTTCAATATTATTCACTGATTCACTAATGCTAACGAGTAATTCATTTGAATCCGAGCATAAGTAACCAATTCTTTCTTCAGGTTTCATAAGGAAATTATCCTTGAATGGATTAGGTAAATCAAGAAAGATAGTAGGTTTATTCATCAATAAAAAATCAAAATAAATACTAGACCAGTCCGTGATTAAGACATCGGAGATATAGATGAGTTCTTCAGTTTCATTTACAACACTTGAGGGCATGTAGTAGACCCGGCTATCATTTTTAATTTTATCAGCTACAAATGGAGTGATAAGTTCTTTCCAATAAGGATGAGGGCGTATTATTAACGCAGTTTCGTCATCAATATTACTCATAATTTTGTTAAAAGTCTCATCCGATTTCCATGGAAATAATTCTTTTTCTTTATTTTCGTCTTGATCATGTGTTGGCGCATAGAAGATAACTTTTTCTTGAGATATTCCTAAATTTTGTTTTATTTTCTCTACAGGAATAGGTTTTTTTATTAGCATATCAGTTCTAGGTTGTCCTAAATCTTTTAGGATCTTCTTTTTCACGCTCCATTTTTCAGAGAAAATTTTTTTAAAAAAATTAGAAGTTATTACTACAGTTGAAGCCTTATTAAAATCATCCGATATTTTTTTTCTATTTTCTTCAAGAAAGCCTTTGAAAGGTATTCCATGCCACAATTCCATACGTTCTTGGCTGTATTTTTTATAATCGATAGGTATTCCAAAATCTCCGTGAGTAGTAATCCAAATATCAGTTTTTAGAAATAAACCTATTTTTGTAAAAGCTCGTCTATAATATGCATTGCCAGTAGTATTTTGCCATGCTTTTCTTATGCTAGATTCTTGGTAAACTAAGTATGTAAAGAATCTCGAATCATCAGTCATTGCTTCGAATAGAATTTTTGAAGATCCAGAAAGTCCGGTTTTGGTTCCTGAGACGAATCCAACGGTGATCTTATCATTTTTTACTTTAGATAAGCTTCTGAGGCTTACAAATCCATTAAATATCCAATCCCTAAATGCAAAACCCGTTTCTTTTATCACTAATAATTAATGTGTACAAGTCTATTTTAATCTGTCTAGTTTTACTAACATATAGATATATATCCTATCACCTTGTTTCAAAATAGTACAACTAAAATTATTATGTGTGGAATCTTAGGAATTTTTGGTTTCAATTTCATTAATGCAGAGGATTCTTTACATCTTCAAAACCATAGAGGTCCTGACAATACTGGAATATGGCAAAAAGAGGATGTTTTTTTAGGTCATAAGAGATTGTCAATCATAGATTTAAATCCACGTTCAAATCAACCTTTCAAGATTGCTAATGAAGTTATAATTTTCAATGGTGAAATATATAATTATGAAGAGCTTGCCAAAGAACATCATTTGGATTTAACTACAACCTCAGATACAGAGGTTGTTTTGTTGATGTACCAAAAATACAAAGAAAAATGTCTGGCTTTTTTTAATGGAATGTTTTCATTTGTCATTTACAACACTACTACCAAGAAGTATTTTGTAGCTAGAGATAGATTAGGAATAAAGCCCTTGTATTGGCATCATGACTCTTACTGTAAAGATATTTTTTCGAGTGAAGTTTGCTCGATTAAAGCTTTGATTTCAACATCGATAGATTCTTTTTCTGTTCGCCAATATGAAAAACTTCGGATGTGCGTTAATAATGACACTTTTTTTAAAGAAATCAAGCAATTTCCTGCAGCACACTACATGTATAGTGGAGAGGAACCCAGAAGATATTGGGATATTGATTTGAGTTTTAAAGAAGAGCCATCAGATTCTGAGCTTTTTGCTTTGCTGTCTAGTTCAGTATCATACAGGGCAATCGCAGATGTTAATGTTGGCAGTTATCTCAGCGGAGGGTTGGATAGCACAATAATTACGGCCCTTCTCAAACCTGAGAATAGCTGGACAGTCGGCTTTGAAGATCTCAATGAGTTCAAGTGGGCCGAAATAGCTTCGGAACTATATCAGACAGACCACGAAGCTCTAATTGTTGATGAAGTAAAGTTTTGGGAAACTATGGAGTTCATGGTCAAAAAGAGAGGAGAACCTCTTTCAGTACCAAATGAGGTTTTGATATATCTAATGACAAAACGCGTTAAGACTAAGAATACAGTTGTTTTGTCGGGCGAAGGTGCAGATGAGTTATTTTTTGGATACGATAGAATATTCAAATGGGCAAATTCATCTAATGAGTTTGACATTTTGGATTTTGATGAAAAATATAGCTATGGGAAACATAGTGACCTTGAAGTTATGGAGTATGCATTAAGTAAAACAAAAGGTCAAACACGTCTTGAGAAAGTTAATTATTATTTTTTAACAAATCATATTCAAGGCTTATTACGTCGTCTTGATAACTCAACTATGCTTTGTAGTGTTGAGGGTAGAGTTCCTTTTTTAGATCACAGACTAGTTGATCGCATAGCGGGCGTTTCTTTTGACTGGAAAATGGGTTCGACTTTCAAATCCTCACTTAAGAGAGTATTTTCTAAAATAGTACCAAAAGATATAATACAACGTAAAAAAATGGGATTTCCAGTTCCAATATCTTACGAGAATTGGATTAAGAAAAATTTGGAGATGTTCAATTGATTATAGGCTATACAACAGGAGTATTTGATTTATTTCACATAGGTCACTTAAATATTCTTCGTAGAGCAAGAGAAAAATGTGATAAGCTAATTGTCGGAGTGACTACGGATGAATTATTGAAAGTCTATAAGAATAAGAGTCCAATAATACCTTTTGAAGAAAGAATTAGTATTGTTAAATCTATAAGATATGTTGATGAAGTAGTTCCTCAGGAGAATATGGATAAACTTTCTCACTGGGATAATTTGAAGTTTAATGTAGTGTTTGTTGGCGATGATTGGCAAAATACAGATAAATGGAATAAGATTGAATCAGATTTTAATAAGATTGGAGTGAAAGTTATATATTTTCCGTATACTAAAGGGACGTCTTCAACATTAATTAATGATATTTTAGTCAACGAAAGGAAAAAATTGAGGAGAAGTGGCTAATTTTTGGTTTTAGTTAAAGTTAATCTAAAAATCTAGAGCTTATGAAAAGATTATGACTAATTACGACGTATTTAATGGAGATACAGATGGCCTTTTTGCGCGCCATCAACTTAGACTAGCCATTCCTTTAGATACTGTAAATATTAGTGGAGTTAAGAGGGATGTTAATCTTCTTAGGCATGTCAAACCAGCTAAGGGCGATTTAGTAACGGTCATGGATATTTCTCACGCTAAGAATCGTAAAGACGTATTACGGATACTTGAAGCAGGAGCTAAAGTTGAATATTTTGATCATCATGATCCTTCAGAATTAATAGATCATCCAAATATTACATACCATATAGACACAGATCCACATATGACAACAGGTAGAATTGTAGATTCTCATGTTAATGGTAAAAATCATATTTGGGCAATTGCAACAGCTTTTGGCGATAACCATTTTGATCTAGCTTATGATTTAGCTGAAGCCGAAGGTTTAGACGATGAGAAAACTAAGCTTTTGAAGGAGATTGGTTTAGCAATCAATTACAACAGTTATGGTAAAACGGAACAAGATTTGTTTGCAGCTCCACTTCTAGTATCTGAAATGCTTGAAGATTGTGGTGAAGATGTTTTTGCAATTTCAGATCATGAAATATTTTCAGTCTT
>MIYX01000020.1 GCA_001875365.1 Marine Group III euryarchaeote CG-Epi4 | reverse complement strand
TCTTTAAGCATTCGATTTAAGTCTTCTAGTACTATGTTAATGACTGGCATCCTAAATTCCTATTGTGAAGGTGTTATAAGGAAATTTGTCTAAAACTTCTTCAAAACTACTTGTTACGCCTTCTTTCACGCTTACGACGACGCATTTTCTTTTTACGCCATTTCCAACGTTGCTTTCCGGCTTTTTTCCAAACTCGAGAGCTTCTCTTCATATTATTAGGATGGTCGCACTCGCCCACCGTATTTAAAATGCGACCTACTGCGAATTAACAAATAAATTTCCACTTTCAACTCGCTTTTTTGCATCTTTAATAAGATCACCTAGTTCATTATTATCTTCAGTTTTGAAAATTATACGTACTTTTTTGAGATTAATATTGTAATTACATTTGATACATTTCTTTGATTTAAACTGCAAATCGATTCCTGTAACAAATCGGCATTTAGGGCAACATATAATTCCATACATACTATAAATTGTAAAAACTTGACATTAATTAAATCTTGTGGGAAGTATTATTTGGGCATATCTAGTTGACAAAGTATGAGTTATCCTGAATTTCCAAATCATGATGAATTTACGCAGATTGGCAAAGTTCTCGCCGGCGAGTGTGAGGAAGAAATTTTGGTGAGGGGTTGGATTTACAGGACTCGTTCTTCAGGTAAATTAGCATTTATAGTAATGAGAGACTCGACAGGTAATATTCAAACAACAGTGTCTAAGCAAAATGTTAGCGAAAATTCGTTTGCGGATGCAAGAAAGGCGTTAATTGAATCTTCAGTAATAGTTAGAGGCATTCCAGTCAAAGATGAGAGAGCACCAGGCGGTTGGGAAATAAGGGCCAGCGAATTTGTAGTGGTTCATTTTGCAGATACCTTTCCAATTACCAAGGACCAGAGTGATGAGCATTTACTGAATAATAGGCATTTGTGGTTGCGCAGCCAAAATATGGTTGCTTCTCTTAAAATCCGTTCGACCGTTTTTAAGGCATTTAGAGATTATTGGACAGATAATGACTTTACTGAAATTCAGTCTCCAAGTTTTACAACCTCAGCATGTGAAGGGGGTTCGACTTTATTTAATGTGTATTACGACGATGATAAGGAAAAAACAGGTCAAAAGTTTTATGCCCACTTGAGTCAATCTTGGCAATTATATGCAGAAGCCACAATGTTTGGTTTAGAAAATATATTTACTTTGGCTCCATCTTTTCGAGCAGAGAAGTCTAGAACTCGTCGTCATTTAACTGAGTTCTGGCATGCGGAAGTAGAATCAGCCTGGATGCATAACCATCAAATGATGGAACTAGAAGAAGGTATGATTATGCATATCATAAGTTCGGTTTTATCATCTAATAGAAAAGAGTTAGAAATATTAGGCAGAGATATTTCAATATTGGAAAATATTAAGGCTCCATTTGAAAGAATGACATATGAGGAAGTTCTTGTCAAGTTAAATTCAATGGGTTTCGATTTATCGTGGGGTGATGATTTTGGGTACAAAGAGGAAAAAGCACTTACTCAGGAGTTAAAATCTCCAATGTATATAACAAATTTCCCTCGTGAAAAAGGGTTTTACCATAGGCCAGATCCTAGTGATCCTAAGTCGTTAGTTTGTCATGATTTGCTAGCTCCAGAAGGTTATGGTGAGATAATCGGCGGTGGGGAAAGAGTTTGGTCGCCTGAGGAGTTAGTAGAGAGAATCAGAGAGGAGGGCTTGGAACCAGAATCCTATGGTTGGTATTTAGATATCAGAAAGTTTGGTAGTGTTCCACACTCAGGTTTCGGACTTGGTATTGACCGAACGGTAAGTTGGCTTTGTGGTTCAGATCATATTAAGCATGTAATTCCTTTCCCACGCACTATGCGTAGAACAACGCCTTAGAATTATTCTTCTAATCTAGAAATCAAGTCAGCCTTTTTGCCAGAAACGGACAAACCTTTCCCCTTTAGAACTTTTTTAAGTTCAGCAACAGTCATTGAGCCATAATCAGGTTTATCATCTGGAATTCTAGGTTCTTCATCATCAGAGTCTGATATTCCATCACCGTCAATGTCACCTTTACCATCTTCTTCCATTGGACCTTTGACTTTTTCATCAATAGGGCCAGATCCACCGAAGATTTCAAGTGATCTTGCAACTCTTTTTCGTACATACGGTTCAGAATCATCCATGCAATCAACAAGTGCATCACGTGCATCGCTTGAACCTGCAAATCTTCCTAGCCCTTTAGCAGCTTGCCATCTGACATACATGTCATCATCATCCATGCATTTTACAAGATAGGGTAAAACAGCCATTCTTCCAGTTCGGCCCATAGCATCCGTAGCTACCCTTCTAGCGTATGAATCTCCATTCTTTAGTAAATCATTTACGAGAGGTTCAAGCCCTATTTCAGTCATATTCTGAAATAATTCAATAGCGCCTTTGTTTACAAATGAAGTACTACTTCCAGCTTTGTTTTCACCATGGCTTAATACAACTTCAACAAGGCTCTTAGATATAGAAACTTCGCTGATAGGTAACATTGCTTTTAGGGTCATTAATGCTTCACTGCGCGTACTGTAATCTTCATCACCTAAATCTTCAACAAGATTTTGTATTCTACCTGATGAACTGCCGCCGTAATTAGAATCACTTTCCATTTTAATCAAACCTTTATCCACTTACAGTATTTAATATTTAAACATCTGTATGAGGCTTCATGTCCCCGCGAATTATTTCTCATAGAGGCAAGACGGATTTAAGCAGTCCCGAGAATGATTTGACTGGAATTGAAGAGGCTATTAATCTGGGAGTAGATATGGTTGAATTTGATGTTAGAAAAACATTTGATGAAGTACTAGTATGCCAACATGATGCCAAAATTAATGGCGTTTCAGTTTCCAACCTTACCTATGGATCCTTAAAAAGTTCTAATGAGCATTTATGCAGATTAGAGGAAGTACTTTTCTTATGTAAAGGCAAAATTGGTGTAAATCTAGAGATAAAAGAAGAAGGATTTGAGACTGAAGTAGTTGATTTATTAGTAGCTAATTTTAGTTATGATAATATATATGTTACATCTTTCATACCTTCAGTGATTCGAAGAGTTAAGTGTCAAGATTCGAAAATTGTATCTGGATTATTACTAGGCGACGCTATCAGTTACCAAGTTTTCTACAAAATAATTAAGGAAGCCATTTCTATGGAGGATTTTTATTATTCCAAAGCAGATTTTATAGCTCCTTTTTATAAAATATACGAAATGGGCTTAATGCGAAATTTCCAGAAAAAAGAGGTTCCAATACAGCTTTGGACTGTAAACGAGCTAAACCTTTTGAAAGATTTAATAAACAGTGATATCCACTCTATAGTAACGGATGTTCCTAGTAAAATTTTAGGAAATTAAAAATTTAAAAAATGTTTGATTTAGAAGAAATAAAGAAGTACTCGCCCTTTTGTCTTTCTTGCTTAGGTCGTTCAGTAGGATTAGTTGGTTTTGGTCTAGATAATCGGGAAAGAGGCATTGAGATGATTAACCTTATTGAATTATCTGAGAATAAAAATATTGAGGAAGATCATATTTGCTCCCCAGAGGATTGTAAGATTTGTGATGGATTGTTTGGAGAAATTGATAATTTTATCGACTTGGCCTCTGAATCAATCTCAGATTATTCGCTTGAAACTTTTAAAATAGGAACGATTGTCGATAAGGACATCCTAAACCTAGAATCTGAATTTGCAAATATTTTTGGTGTGAATTTATCAGAGAGTATTAAATCTCAATTAAACAGAGAGATCGGTATAGGGGTTTTTCAGAAAAATAATATTTTAGCGAGATTAGATAATCCCGATTCAACAATAATTATCGATACTAGGTATGATACAATTAACTTAGAAATTAAGTCTATATTTGTTGAGGGGAAATATAACAAATACGATAGAACTATACCTCAGACTTATTGGCCTTGTAGAAGCTGTAAAGGAAGGGGTTGTAAAAGTTGCAATGACACTGGTCAACTTTATCCAGATTCAGTTCAGTCTCTCGTAGCTAGACCTTTCATGAAAGTCACGAAGGCAACTGAAAATCTTTTTCACGGGATGGGACGCGAAGACATCGATGCGGCAATGTTAGGTTCAGGTAGACCTTTTGTACTCGAACTTCGAATGCCTAGGAATCGAGATGTAAACTTAAATGAGATTACAGATAAAATTAATGAGATTAACATGGGTCGTATTCAAGTAAATAGTTTAGAGTTTGTTCCTCGAAAAAGAGTGGCTGAACTTAAGAATACGGTATGTGATAAATCATACAGAGTAGACGTGTCTATTCCTGAAGACTTAACAATAGAAAGCCTTAAGAACGGGGCGCAGAGGTTGAAGGAGAAGCTTATCAAGCAGCGGACACCAACACGTGTAGCGCACCGTAGAGCAGATTTGATACGCCCACGCCTTGTTGAATCGGTAAATGTATTATCATTTGAGCAAGGAATGGTCGAATTAGAAATCAGAGCTCAACACGGGACCTATATTCGTGAGCTTGTCAGTGGAGACATGGGACGCACAGTTCCTAGTTTTTCCTCACTGGTTGATGAAGCATGCAAGGTAGAGGTTTTGGATGTCCTTAATCTTCACCTTGAAAACGATGAGGAAACAAAATGACCAAAAGATCACAAGGATTAAGAAGTGGTTCACGCCACAAGCTTTCACGCTCTTTCAAAGAGAAGGGACTTTCTCCAATTACACGCTCATTGCAAACATTTAATGTAGGAGATACAGTTAATGTTGTAATTGATCCTTCATACCAGAAAGGTCAACCACACCATAGATTTCACGGATTGACGGGCAAAGTGACTGGTAATCAAGGTAAGGCTTATGTGGTATCAACACGCGTTGGTAACATGCTCAAAGAATTAATAATAAGACCAGAGCATCTTAGGAAAGCTAAGTAGGAGTATAAACATGGACGTAGAAAAACAACCCGAACCGGTACCTTTAGGTGTAGCAAAAGAGTTACTCGAAAAAGAGCTAAGTGTGAGAGAAAATCGTTTGAGATGTGTAGATTGCGGTCATTTTCAAGCAGTTCCTGACGTTGAGCCCGAAACTGAAAAGTCTGAAGATGAAGAAGAGTCAGACGAATACAAAGGTCCAATCTGTGAAAAATGTGACTCTCAAAGGCTAATTTTGATTGAGCAAATACAATATGAGCACAAACTAGCTCTAGATCATGTTCGCCTGATTACTCAGGCTACTCCTGAGCAAGGTAGGCAAATTATTGAAAAAATTATTGAATTAGAGCATGTTAATGATTATTATGCAGCTAAGATAGTTGACGTTTTACCTATGCATGCAGATGCAGTTAGATCTATTTTCGCTAGAGAACGTTTCTCTCTTGGACATGATGAAATCGAAGTCATAATTTCAACTGTCAAGGAGATAATGGGGGTATGATTAATGGAAGATTATGCCTACGTTCTTGATGTATTACCAGAAGGAAGGCCCGATAGTAAGAGAAGATTTCGAAGAGAACCTTTAGTATACGGATTGGGTATCGAAGAATTTAAAATATTTGATATGCAGCCAGTAGTTGGGGCAGCAATAAATATTGGCGATAAGTGTTATATTGGGAAAGAAACAGAGGATAGAACGCAAATTGATCATGTTAGAGCAAGAGTTAATTATTCCGACTTGACACATACTGCACAAAGTGAATTAAGTTTCGTCCTAGATGAAATTGTAAAAGATAATGAAGAAAAGTTTATACAATTCTACAATCATGCAGGCCCTATTTCACGTAGGTATCACTCTTTAGAATTAATTCCTGGATTGGGTAAAAAAACTATGAATCTTATCGTTAGAAATAGACCTTACAAAACTTTCAAAGAAATGGAAGAGAAAATTTCTAGTTTTAGAAACCCTGAAAAATATTTATCTCAGAGAATAGAGAATGAAATTCGAGAGACCGATCAGAAATACAGATTATTTGTTAAGTAATTATACTGAATATGTATATTGAATTGCTCCAGCAATTCTTGCTCTTACGTCGGCATTACCTGAAAGTGAAATTTCTAGTGTCCAGTTCCCACTACTTCCAGCTACAGTACCCATGATATGTTGATTAGTTCCTGGACTAAATGTTTCAAGTAAGACTTCAGTACCTTCATGATCACGCAAGACTAGTTCTCCACTGCCCGAACTTCCGATGTCAGCTTCCAAGTAATAGACTATGTAGTTCCAAGGACCATATCTTTCGTGTCCCTCATTTGCAAATACAGTATCATAAACTCCAAAGTCAGGTCCAATAAATTCTTCGTCGAATAAATCTCCACCTCTGCAAAAGTAAGAATTTCCCGTGTATCCGCTACCGTAATTTGCTAAATTCATAACTAATTCTACCTCACCGTTTGAATTAGTATATTCAAAATTATCTAACCATCTAGCATTCTTATCAAAGGTATATTTGATAAATGCTCCACTGTTTGCATTCGCATTCATTTCAGCAACAGATTCAGTAATATCGATAACGCTTGCTTTGAAATTTTCACCGTAGAGAGAAAATTCCCAACTCTTATCCTGCTCTAAAGGAAAATCAGTTATCTTTTGTGGAATATTGTTCTCATAGATGGCATAATCTGCCATCTGGACTCTGCCGAGTGCAGGATTATAGTTCAAGACGGCATGTCTCTTAGCATCATCGAGCCCACTTCCTGAAGACAAACTCCCGGCACCAATATAATAGTCTGAATCGTCATCATCTACTGAGACAACCATAGTAGTTGAAAATTGTTTATCGTCTACAGTGATTGAGTATTCCCAAAAATCACCTTTTTCCCAAGTTGGAGATGCTAAAGAGGGCTCGCTATTTTCATTACCAAAGAATCCATTTTCCAAACATCCGCTACTTGCGGTAGTGAGCAAAACAAGAGTTGCAACTATAGTTGATACATGTTTCATTAGTTTATCATTAAAGACTCATAATTATAGTTCACTATATCCTTCTAGTTTGAAATAGTTCCTTGCATCAGAAACAGTGTAAAATGATCCCGTAATCAATGTTTTTTCCTCTTTTATAGATAAGATAGCTTCTTTTACATTATTAAATTTGATACACTCAAGGTCTAAATCTCTACAAATCTTAGAGATATAATTCGAGGTGGCGCCTCTTTCACTTTGTATATTACAGGCTAATATTGTACTACTTTTAGGTAGTCTAGAAATAAAGCCTCTAACATCTTTATCTTTGAGCATTCCAAGAATTATTCTGTCGTAATCATCAGTTATGGATAAAAGGTACTTGATTGCTTGTTCATTATGTGCCGTATCAATTGTGAAGTTTAAATGAGTTTCCTGTCTGCCAGGAATGCTTGAAATTAATGGTTTAATTGATAGCTTTAGAGTATCAACACATGCTTTGATCCAATCTTTGATATTTTCACCTTTTATTATTTTTTTTGATATGGGTATATATTTGTGATATTTTTCCTTCCAACCAGTTATCACGGTGCTATTTTTACGTACTATTTTGGCCTTTGTTTTTGCAATTTTTTCCAAATTACTTCCTAAGTATTCAGTATGGTCTAATCCTAGCGTAGTCAATATTGCAATTTCTGTATCGGCAATGTTCACAGCATCCCATTCTCCCCCTAGGCCAATCTCCATAATGGCATAATCAACGTTTTTTTCATGAAAGTATATGTAAGCTAAAGCAGTTAATACCTCAAAATAGGTTATTCTGAGGTTATTTTTTTCAGAAATGTCCCTCAATTTGAATATATATTTTGTAAATAAATTTTTATTTATATTTTTATGATTTATTTTAATTCTTTCTCTCACGGTGTGTATGTGTGGTGATGTAAAACAACCTATTATTTTACCCGTTTGCATTAATGTTCTGCTAAGGTTGTAACTTGTACTTCCTTTTGCGTTTGTCCCTCCTATTGAGATGATTCTTATCTTAGTCTGCGGGTTTCCAAATAAATCCATAACTTTCCGTATTCGTTCTAGTCCAGGCATAATTTTGTTCTGGTTTAGATCATCAAGCCATGCCAAAGCTTCTTCGTATGATTCTATTTTTTTCATTATTCTATAGATTCCCATTCTACGGTGTCAGGAGTAACAACTCCTTGATCATTTAATATGCCCCTAAAGTTATCTGGCGAAACACCAGCTATCTCAGCTCCTTTAGTTAATGTAGCTTTTCCTTTCTTATATATCTCGACTGCAGACGCATATCTTAAGTGGTTCTTCTTTTCGATCATAAACCTAAGAGATTCTTTTACAACATCAGATCTACTGCTGAAGTGACCAGAATCGACGAGAGCTTCGATTTGCATGACTAGTATTGGAGGCAATGAATAGGAGTTACTCATATAATAACTATTATTAACTATTATTAATAATTATTCACTAAGCTTTATATGCTACTTTCTGGTGAAAATATTGATACGTTATGAGCCTTAACCTAAAAAATTGGTTTGCTAACACATTGGCGCTTGCGCTGATATGTTTTGGTTTTCTCCTGATTTCAGGAACTGTAGAAGCTGGATATGATCACAAAATGACCGTAACTCCAACTCAACAGGAAGGAGAACCTGATGAACAACTTCAATATACCATCACTATAGAAAATGAAGGCGAAGATGACAGTTTTAATTTGAGCGTTACATCTTCATCTATTCCAGAAGGATATACAGCTTCTATTATACCTGAACAACTAACTATAGATGAGGATGAATCAGCAACTGCAACACTTTTCGTAAAATTAGCACCTAGAGACCATATAAATTCACAAGGTGGCGATACTCATACAATTTCGTTTAAGTCAGAGGCTGTGAACACAGCAGGAAAAACAAAAACTGCATTAGCAGGTATTACAGTGAAAAATACATATGGAACAACCCTTACAGCAATATCTGGAGAACAGGAAGTTGAACCAAATGAAAATGTTAAGTTTTCAATGAGCATAAACAATACAGAGGGTAATACTCCAGACAGTATAACTATTTCGTATACGGCAAACGGAATTGACAGTTGGGATGTCAATCCTCAGCCTTCAACCATGACTCTTGCAGTTGATGTTACAGGATTTTTTAATTTATCAGTTACACCAGATATTGAAGCTACTGCAGGACTGAAAAGTATAACTGTTTTAGCAACTTCTGAAGATGGAGAAACAGTGTCTTCTACTTCGGTAACTGTAAAAGTTAAGCAGTTACCAGCACTTCAAGTTGACAAGATAGATACAAGTTCAAAAGATGTTGAAGCTGGAAAGAGAGTTTATTATTCGTTCTCAGTTACCAATAAAGGAAATGCAGTAGATACTTTTTCTTTAGCAGTAGATTTATCTAGTCTTCCAGTAGGTTGGGATGCCTCATTGGATCAAGATACTATCAGTAACTTGGGTGTCGATGAAAAGATTAATTTAACAGATGTTTTAGTTGTAAAAGCACCTATTGATGCTCCGGCAGAATCAGAGACTAGTATAGTAGTTACAATTTCATCAGATTACAATACTACAGTTAACGCTACATACACCTCTCGAACAACGGTTCTTCAAAAATATGATCCAAAGGTATCTACTGTCGGGTTTGATGTTTTATCAGCCAAACCAGAGGAACAGGTAAATTTTACAATAAAAATAGAGAATTTAGGTAATGGTCAGGATGATATTTCTTTAGAATTAATAGGCGGTAATTCTAGTTGGGGTCAATTGGGTGATTCAAGTTTTACACTTGAATCTAATACTAATGCCACAACTACTTTGCGAGTAACTCCGCCTAAAGATACAGAAGCCAAAAATGGTTATATTATAACCATTCGAGCTACATCTGAAGATGGTGCAACAATAGCAGATCGTAATATTTTTGTTAACGTTCTTCAAATTTATGAAGTTTCAGTTCAAGTCGCAGGAGACAGTTCTAAGAAAGGGGATCCCGGCGACGAGTTGACCTTTGAAATAACAATCAAGAATAAAGGTAATGGAGAAGACACAGTTTCATTGGCTCTTGAAGGCACCAAAGCTTCTTGGGCATCAGTTACAGATGAAGTTGAGTTACTCAGTGGCGAAACAAAAGTTGTTAATTTAACGGTAAATATAGACGATGATGCTACCGTTGGAGATAATGACATAGTCGTAAATGGTACTTCTGAAGACAATCCTTCAGCGTATGATACAGGAACAGTTAAAGTTTCAGTTAATAAGCAGTTTAAGGTAGATGTAGTAGTATCATCAAAGAGTGGGGACCCGGGTTCAACTGTAGAGTATGACATAAGGATACAAAACGAAGGTACTGGTAATGATACTTTTACTGTCAACATTGATGATTATCCTGCAGGTTGGTCAGTAGATCCTGTTTCTTTCCAGGTTGAAAATGTGCCAGCAGGTGGTGAAAAACTTGTTAAAGTAAATGTTACTGTTAGATCAGGTGAAGATAATAAGGCTTTTACCATTAATTTGACAGCTTCATCAGATGAAGCCCAGAAAGAGAATCCGCCTAAGTATGCTAATAAAACAGTTAGTATAATTACGATAGTTAATCAGGAATACTGGATAGATTTGTCCGTCGCAGATTCAGATAGAACCGTAGAAGCTACAGTTGGTGTCCCAGTTTCAGTCACTATTGATGTTGATAATTTTGGAACTGGAGATGACATTATAGCTATGACCAATACACCTCCAGAAGGTTGGACTGGTGTTGACTTTAGTAATCCCTTCATTAACGTGGCTGAGGGAGGTCAAGAAGAAGTTACTCTGACCATAACAGTACCTGAAAGTACATCTAAGGGAGATTATGAGCTTACAGTCAAGGGCGTATCGGACTGTGAAGGATGTGAGAATGGAACTAAGTCTACAGATTCAATTACTCTAACAGTTAAGGTTGACTTAAGCAGAGGTGTTCAAGTTAGTACAGATGTAACTGAAATTGAAAAGTTACCAGGAACTACAGCCTCTTTTACAATCGATGTTAAAAACACTGGAGACGGGGCCGATACTTTGATTGTTTCCGTTTTAGATGATGATTTGGGTTGGGCGTTGTCTAATACTACTTCATTGACCTTAGACAAAGATCAAACGGGTTCAGTTACTGTAAACGTAACATTGCCTGAATATGTTTTAGATAACTTAACTAATCAGGAAAGAAATGCTTTGCAGGCTAACAGTTACTCAATAACTGTAAAGGTCAAATCCGGCGGTGATTTATCAGTTAGCGACACAGCCTCTCTACAAGTCGATATAGGCCAGATTTTTGGGGCTAAAGTGGAAATTGTAGGTGCAAGTACCATAACATCTTATCCTTCAACTGAAACGCAAGCATCCGAAAGGACTGAAAAGTTCACTTTTAAGCTTACAAATACGGGTAACGGCCAAGATTCAGTAAGTGTTGAGACAATTGCAACAACTTATCCAGATGAATGGACTGTAGAAATATTCCAGAGTCCTTCATGTACAAGTAGTTTCTCAGGTTCAATAGGTGCAGGGACATCGAAGTATCTCTACTTGTGTGTAGAACCTGACCAGGACTCAGACATAGGAAATTACAGTGTTCTAACTGAGTTTTCACCTAATAATGGCATAGATCCTGCTGAGCAAGTATCAGTAAGTCTTGAAGTTGCATCTCCTAGGAGAGAGCTAGATGCTACAGCAATCGACAGTCTCAAAGAGATTTATCCAGAATATGAAGGTTCTGTTACGCAGAATAGTGTAAAATTCAAGGTTAAATTAGATAACACAGGATCTAACGACGACATATTCATTCCAGAAGTGGAGTCCACACTTGAAGATGGTTGGACTGTAACTTTTTTCCAAGATAGTTCAAAGACGCAATCTTGGCCAAATTCTGGTGTAACTATTGAAGAAGGCGAGCTTGATGATCTTTGGGTATTCGTATCCGTGAATGATGAGGCCGAAGTAGGAAATGAAACAGTTAAAATTTCAGTCAGAAATGAGGAAGACGATCCCAATGCTCGTCAAGAAATTGATTTAACAGTACAGATTCAGAGACCTGAAATTATTATCCAGCAAAGCGGCATCAAAATAGAAATCGATGGGGTATTCGGTAATGCTTCCGAGGTGAAGGATGGAGATACTGTTGTTATTTATGTTGATGTTGAAAATACAGGTTCAGCAGACGCAGATAATGTTAATGTGGAAATTTATTACTATCCAAAGAAAGCACCGACAACGCAGCAAGAAATTGATGAATTGTTGATTGCAGGATTTGAATTTGACGACTCCAAAAATACTTACATTTACCAGTTGTATGGAAGTTCAGGAAGATCTACTAACATTAAGGAAGGAAATTCTAAAGAATTAGTTTCAGATGACTGGCTTATCAAAGGTGGTGAGTGGTATGTGGAAGCTAGAGCCGATTATGATAAAAATAATGATAATGGAGAAATTCTAGAAGAAAATGAGAATAACAATGATGCTAGATATTCCGAATTACTTAGAGTAAAACCTGATTTGCAAATAACAGCAATGCGTGTTGATAGTAAATATGCGGGTGAGAATTCAGGAACTCCAAACGTAGATGACACAGTTACCTTTACAGTTACAGTAACAAATGCTGGAGCTGCAGATGTTGATAACAGTCGATTATACATAACTGCAGATAGTAGTACAGATAATGTGGTCTTGAAGGATCGTACAAATCAAGAGTATGTATTATTCGATTTGGACGCTGGTGAGACTCAGGAAGTTAGATTTAGATGGAAAGCAACACTCGAAGAGTGGACAGCATTCAGTGCTGAAGTAAATCCAGTTTGTGATGATTTCAGTATCCCAGACTTTACATGTGAGTCAGAGGGTGATGGTTTCTCCACAGATACAGGACGCATGTTTGATGAATTAGGTAGATATACAGACAATGCTTGGCCAAGAACTGGCGTTTTTGAGCAGAGCGGCGCTCCAGTTGAGTTTTCAGTATTGCCTGATTTTAAAATCAAGAAAGTAGTTAAAGATCCAGTTAATCCTCAAGTTGGAGAAACAGTCGAGATAACTGTAACTGTACAAAATATAGGTAATGCAGATTGGCAGATTTCATCAAAACCACTTCAAGTTAAATTCGAAGATAGTGCAGGTACTGAACTTTCACAGCAGGTTAGTGAGTCAATAAACAAAGATGATTCTACCGAAGTCACTTTCAGTTGGACAGTTCCCGATAAAGATAACAAAGATTTCTTGACCTTGACATGGACAATTGATGCAGGTACAGGAAGCTTCGAGATACAACAATGTAATGATTGTGACATAACTAATTCAGGTGATGGAACCGACAATGATGAATATGTTGAAGACGATTTTGAACTTCAACTGCAAGCAGTTTTGGGAGAAATTGAATTTATAAATACATTATCAGAGAGGGAACTAGTGAAGGGAGTACCTCTGCTATTACCAGTTTTATTCTTAGTAGGTTTAGTTGCCTTGGCAATACCAGTTATATTGTACCGCAGAAGATCAGGAAGTTCTCCAGTATCAGAAGATTCAGATGATTCGGGTGAAGAAGAAGCAGCTGAAGAGCCTGCAGCAGCACCTCCTTCTAAAATAAGTGTAGCAATAGTATCAACTATTGATGGAAAAACAGCTAATGTTAAAGTTCCATCTAATATGCCAGTTAACAAATTATTGCAAAATTGTGTAGGAAAGTTCCCTTTACCTCATTCAAACTTTGCAGTAATGCTGAATGGTGTTGCAGTTGATAATAATCTAACACTTGCTGATGCCGGATTAACTGACAAGTGCCAGGTAGATTTAGTTCCATTAGAGTAAATCTCAAGCAATGCTTGACGTTTTAGTTATAGGGGCTGGACCAAGCGGGTCTCGTACTGCTTGGAATTTCGCTAAGGAAGGATACCGTGTTGTTCTACTAGATAGGGCTGAAACTATTGGGGAACCTTGTCAGTGTGCGGGCTTAGTTACTCCAAGAACCTTTGAGTATCTTGGCTATGAGCGTCCTATTTTGCAAGAAATGGATGGAGCTAGATTATGGGGCCCAAAAGACTCGTTTTTAGATTTTCAGGCATCTGAAACCAAAGCATTGGTTATTGATAGGCCAGATTTAGATCGCTCAATTGCAAAAAAAGCATCTGAAGCTGGCGCTGAAGTTCTTCATGGCCACACCTATTTGGGTCATGAGATAATTGATGGTGGCATCAAAGCAATTATAAAAAATAAAAATGAAAAATTTAGTCTTGAGACTAAGTTACTCGTTGGTGCTGATGGCCCTCTTTCTAGAGTTGCCAAAAACGCAGGAATTAGTGGCAAGAGAGAGATATTGACTGCATTTGGTGCAGACGTAAAGGGATACAAGGGTAGGGATACTCATGTAGATCTTTTTGTTGGTTCTGAATTAGCGCCAAGGTTTTTTGGCTGGGGAATACCTACAGGTCCTGATGAAGGACGGATTGGTATTGCCACAACCTTACCTCATAAGCCAAGGCATTTCTTTAGAGATTATTTTTTGAAAGGTGCGCCATCAAAGTTACTTGGTGGTGCAAAAATTATTAATTTAATAAGTGGACTCATTCCATTTGGAACTGCGAATCCTAGCTATGCAGATAATATCGTATTAACTGGAGATGCTGCAGGCATGGCTAAACCAACTTCAGGCGGTGGGATTTATTCGGGCTTAATTTCTGCAGACGCAGCTTTTGAGGTGGCCTCTAAAGCTTTAGACTCAGGAGATTTGAGTTCAAGTAATTTGAGTGAATATCAGTCATTAATTTCAGAAAGAATCGGTGGTGAGCTGTCAAAGGGAAGTTACCTTAGGAAAGCCTTTTTGAGTTTAAATGATGATCAGTTAGCAGAAATAATATCAATTCTTGGCGAACCTAAAGTAAAGAAAACTATTGAGAAGACTGGTGATTTAGACTATGCTTCTTTAGCTGCCTTTTCCGTACTTAAGACTCAACCAAAATTGATTAAATTTGCCCCTCATCTTCTGAAGCCATTTATTTAGTTCAGGATAAGTTTCTTCTTCTTCTAAATAAAAAATTACAGAAAGTCCAGCAAAGACTATTGTAAGAGTAATCAGTAGATACAAAGGCCACTTAGGTATTGGTTTTTTTACTCCAAATGAAGAATCTGGGATTATACCATCAACATTTAAAGAATCAAGATTTATATTTCCAGGATAGTTTTCTGAAAGATTTGTTGTAGCATTAGTCCATTCTTCCATATTCCAGAATCCTCTTGACTGGAGCTTTCTATCAGTCTCATTAAACTCATAGCTCATAGAAAATCTAACAAAGTAAGTTCCTTCTTTAGTATTCTCTTCAGTATTTACATCAAATCTAAGCAGTGCAGTTTGATTAACCAGCAGTTGTTCGATGTTAAATTTTGCAGATTCAGGACTAGGATTATCTGAGCAACTTTCTTCACTGTTTTTATAATTCCAACAATTCTGCGTGACAGTTGGCCTATTCTTAGTCTTAATGTCGCCTAAGCTTTCAGATTCATCAATATCTGCTCTGTGATATATCTCAGCATTGATGCTGACATTTGTAATATTTTCAATATATCTATTTTGTATTTCCAATGAAAAAATCCCGTTTTCACCAGGTTCCAATTGCGGTGTACTAAAATTGTGAAAATTAGGTATATTGCCAGGGTGGCTTGTATAATCATCAATTTCAGATTGCGCAATAGGCAACATCATTATGATTATGATTATGCCTAGGACCTTTCTCATTAGATGTCAGATAAAGCTCCCTTTAAAACGAGTTTCACACCTTGCACAGATAGAATTTATAAGGGATAGTCTCTGAGAATGCATGAGAATGGCTAGAGTTTTGCTCCTTTCATCAATATTTTTTTTAGTTTTTATCGGTTTTTTTTCAGCAAATACAGAAGCTATGCAAATATTTGTTAAAGACTTACAAGAAGAGACAATTGTTTTAGATGTTGAACCGGATGATGGCATCGCTAATGTCAAGCAAAAAATTCAGGATAAAGAGAACATCCCCACCGCAAGTCAGCTTTTATTTTTTGCAGGTAAGTTATTAGAGGATAATCGCACTTTATCAGATTATAATATTCAGAGTGAAGCAACGTTGCATCTTGTTTTACAGCACAATTTTACAATGGGTCTGCATGTTAATTTACAAGAAGATTTGATAATTACCAACGCTCAAATCTGGTTGGAAGAAGATATACTAGTTGATGGAAATTTATCCATCGAAAATAGTCATATCAACGTTAATCGCTCTTTAGATATGACAATATCAGAGATTAGAGTAAATTCAACCGGAAGTCTCAATATTTTTAATTGTACAATTTCAACAATTAATGATGATAATTTTTCTTACAGTATGTACACTATAGTTTCAGACGCAGGTTCATTAATTATTTCGGAAACAACTATAGATTATTCAATGATTTGGCTTGTTGGTGGAAACGCTAGTATTGAAAATGCTGTACTAGATGGACATGGTATTGTAAATTATGGAGTTTTCTCTGAAGATACAATTTTAACTATGGATAACGTTTCAATTTCGAATTATACATTAGGCCTTCGTTCAATAGGATCAATACCTGTACAAAATCAAGTTACTTTTTCTAATTGTACTTCGTGGATGACCCAAGAGTGGTGGGTGACTTTTGCTGCAGTAGATAGTAATACTAATCTGCCTGTTTTAGGTTTTCAAGTTCGTCAATGGGATTCAGATGGCGAAATGTTAGGTACTTGGAATTGGGCTAAAGAGTATGAGATAGATTCAACTGGTCAGCGTATTGATCACATTGCTAGCTTTACGGCATTTGCAAATTTTGGTTTCGCCAGAGTCGATGATAAATGGACACAAGTCATAACTGAAAATACGGTTTTAATTCGTTTGTTTAATCTCAATTTATCATCAATAGAATATAAGTCTGCAGAAGTATATGCTTCAGGTAACGTTTGGGAACCTGGCCAAGTTGTTTCAAAATGGTCTGAGATTAATGTCCTTGTAACTATAGAAAACCCAACAGATTATAATTTTTCTAATTTATTTTTAGATATGGATATTAGTAACAACAAAGGTTTTGCTAGAGAAAGTATTTCACTTTCTCCAAAGGGAGAGACTACAGGTAATATTTCATGGAAGGCTTCTTTGGAAGGACCATTATCCCTTAAAATAACCACATTTTTAGACTTAAGTTCTTCAGGAAATGTTACTCTTTCAATGTCGAAATTTGTTGAAGTAGGAGATACAAGTGAAGATACCACAGACTCAGGGAATATGCTTACGTTATTTGCAGTATTCATTATACTAACGGTATGCTCATATGTTATTTACAGTGGAATGGAAGATGAAGGGTTAGATTCTAATCCATCTGATAATGATCCAGATTTAGAGGAAGAAATAAATGAAGATGACTTTGAGAGAGAATTAGCAATTCCCAATGAGTCTTCTGAGGAAGAGTAATCATTTTGAGCAGTATAACTCTAGGTATTGAGTCAACTGCCCATACAGCAGGCGTCGGAATAATTACTTCAGAAGGAAAAATCTTATCTAATCAAAGATCAATGTATATCCCTGAAGAAGGTGGTATTCATCCTCGCGAAGCAGCGAGGCATCATTCAGACACTTTTCCATTACTTTTTAGTAAAGCTTTCAAGGAAGCGAGTTTGAATCCTTCAGATATTTCTTTAGTTTCTTACGCCCGAGGCCCAGGATTAGGGCCTTGCTTAAGGACGGGGGCAACAGCTGCAAGGGCATTTGCTTATTCACATGATATTCCCCTAATTGGAGTAAATCACTGCGTAGCTCACTTAGAAATAGGATTGCTTGAAGGAGCTACCGATCCTGTATTGTTATATCTGTCAGGAGCTAATACACAAGTGATAGCTTACGCATCAGAAAAGTACAGAGTGTTTGGAGAAACAATTGATATTGGAATTGGCAATGGTCTGGATAAATTTGCTAGAGAAGCAGGCATGGGTTTTCCAGGAGGTCCTAAGATTGAAAAATTGGCAAAAGGGCCTGAACTTTTGGATTTGCCGTATTCAGTCAAAGGAATGGACATGGCCTTTTCTGGTTTAATGACTGCAGCTAAATCTAAATTAGATTCTGGGCATTCACTTGAAACAGTCACCTATTCATTACAAGAAAATGCGTTTGCAATGTCTTGTGAAGTTGCAGAAAGAGCATTAGCCCATACGGGAAAAACTGAGTTGGTTTTGGGAGGAGGGGTTGCTTGTAATGAAAGACTTAGAGAAATGGCAACTATAATGACTGAGGAGAGAGGCGTAAAGTGTTTTATTCCTTCAAAGGACCTGTGCGTAGATAATGGAGTAATGATAGGCTGGTTGGGTTACCAGATGGTTAATGGAGATTATGAAATAACAAAAGAAGACAATAAAGTTCATCAAAAATATCGTACAGATATGGTGGAGGTGACTTGGAGGTGATATTTAGAGGAGCCGAAGCTATTGTAGAAAAGATAGATTGGCAAGGCTTTATTGCAGTTTCAAAGATAAGAAATAAGAGGTCATACAGGCATCCTGAACTTGAAAGAAGGCTTGTAACAGAAAGGCTTAGAAGTGAGTCTCGTATCATAGAGCGTTTATTGTCAGATGGAATACAGGTTCCTTCTCTGTTCGAAGTAAATATTGATAAATCACAAATTATAATGGAATTTATTGATGGTATTACACTTGAACAAGGACTCAGAACGAAAGATTTTGAGCTCCATTTAGTAGCTTGTGCAAAAATTTTGTCGCAAATACATTCTTCCGGTATAGTTCACGGAGATCCTACAACTAGCAATTTTGTAATTTCCAAAGATCTTTATGCAATTGATTTTGGTTTATCTACTTTTGATGACGATGCAGAATCTAGGGCTTCAGATCTTCGTGTTTTTTTAGAATCTTTGGAAGCTCATCATTCTGAAATATCAGGAAGGGAAAAATTCTTAGATGCTTATTCTAACTGGAGTTCCTCTGGAGAAGTACTGAAAGCTCTAGAAGTATTAGAATTACGTGGCCGATATAATCTGATGAGAGGGTAGGCTCACTGTAATAAAACCCCTTACCAATTAGTTATAGAGTATAATTTGAATTTGGTAAGAAAATTCGCTGCATTAGCTTTCATACTAATAGTCATTTTCTCCTTCAACGAGGGTGAAGCTGAAAAAGAGCCCGTTTGGTCATGGACCTCTTCGAGTCCAGTTACTAATGTCGCGATTTCATCTGACTCAATAAATATTACAGGAGTATATGGAGGTAAGTACTCGTTGTGGAAAAATGACACCAGTCAGCCTTACTATAACTCAAGTACATTTTCGGAATATCCAAGCTATATGGAGACGTCTTCAAATGGAAAATATATCTTACTTGGTGCAGAAGGAAGTAGGATTTGGTTGTATGAAGAGTCATCTAAGAAGTGGGAGAGGGGAGGTTTTCAACAGGGATTATATGGTTTGGATATATCAGATGATGGTTCCAATATTACCGTAGTAGATCGTAGGAATGTTTACTTCTTCAATGCGGACAGTAATACCGAAGTTTGGAATTCAAACTTTCCATCACAGGAAATGAGTACAGTTAGTATTTCACCAGATGGTAGGTATATTGCCGCAGGAACTTTTAGTGGGAATGTGTATGTTTTTTTAACTTCTGATGAAGAGGATGTTTGGTATCATTCGGATGCATTAGATGGAAAGATAACAAGTATTGATTTTTCAGGAGATAGCTCTCATTTGATTATCGGAACTGAATCAGGCAGCGTTCATGTTTATCCTTCTTCAGGTGGCGATCCAATCACTATGGTTCAGCCAAATGAGGTAACCTGTGTTTCAGCAGGCATTGGTTCAAAGTATTATACATATGGAACAGAAGAGGGCATGCTAACCGTTTTTGACGGTATTGTAGGTGATAATATTTGGCAGAAAGATATTGGAGGCGTTATAACAGACTGTACTTTTAATGGTAAAGGAACTTACGTTTTTGCAGGGTCGGACAATAAGAAATTAGTCTTAACTAATGTAACTAATGGAGATGAATTATGGAGGGTAAATGCAGCGAATTCAGTTACTTCAGTTTCCCTATCTTATAAAGGTGAAAATCTTCTTGTTGGAACTGAGTCAGGATTATCTCTCTTTTACGAACAATTATTAGATAATCAAGCTCCAACAGCTAGCATAGATATTATCGATCCAAGTACTGCTTTACCTGGTGTGGAAATATTATTTACAGGTTCAGGTACTGATATAGATGGATTTGTTTCTAATTATCACTGGTTCTCCTCTATAGATGGTAACCTTTCATTATCGGATAATTTTACAATATCAAATTTGACAATGGGGTTGCATACTATATATTTCATGGTACAAGATAATGAGGGAAGATGGAGTCATCCAGTTACATTGGAAATTGGCGTAGGTGACTTTCCAGAAGTTTCTATCCTGTCAGTTTCTAATTGTTCTGATTTAGCTAATTGTATGATAAGTTTAGGAGATACAATGTCAATTTCAGCTTCAGCATATTCAACAACTTCTGACGACATAACTATGGAAATATTTGAATGGTTTTCTAGTTTAGACGGTATTATTTCAAATGACTTAAACTTAACTACCTCAGAGCTAGGTATAGGAAGCCATGTCCTTACTTTTAGAGCTAAAAATAGTGTTGGTTTCTGGTCGGCTAATGTAAGCATCAATGTGCTTGTGAATGCAGTTCCTACAATTATTCTTGACACAATAAATCCTAATCCAATAATTGCTGGCGAGGAAGCTCAGATAACAGTCATAGGCTTAGATCCAGATGATGAAGACATACTCTCTTATTTTTGGTCTACCGAAACAGTGACCCTTTTTAATGATAATAATAAAGCGTTGTTCTCTTCAGAGTCTACTGACAAAGGCAATCACATAGTTTCGGTATATGTTCAAGATTCTAAAGGAGCAAAAAGCAATACACTAAATATAACAATCTCAATATTATCGCAACCTTCTGTAGAATTAGTATGCGATCCGGAGATAGAATTGAACGAAGAAGCTTTCTTCACAGCTTCAGCTTTCAAACCACAGGGTTCCATAATTAAATACGAATGGGATTTTGATAGCTCTAGCAGAGTTTTACCTAATTCAATTGATTTTACAGGTTTAAATTTTGCTACACATTCTTATAACTTGACATCAGAAGATCCCGATGGTTATATAGTTGTGGTTAGGGTTACAGATAATGATGGTTTAACGGCTACAGATTATTGTCAGATTCCAATTGTTGAGAAATCATCTACAGGTTCAGGTTCATCGTCAGGGGATGATGGAGGAATTTCTTCACAATTAACAACAGCTGGAGGTTTGTTAGGTATTGCTATAGTGCTAGCTGGAATTAGCGGTTTAGTGTTCTATTTTAACAGAAATAGTCTTGATAGTTACTCACCGCCAGATATTCCTAAGCCTTCTAAGGCAACACCTGAGAGTTCACTTTTTGAAACAAAGTCTTCAGAAGAAGAAGCTAGAAAAACAACGAAGAGAAAGGTTATTAGAAAAAAAGCAGTTAGTAATGATATTTCAGAAATGATGACTGTCGAGTGCCCACAATGTTCCTCACAAATTGAGGTTCTAAAAATTTCAGGATCTCAGCAGCTTAAGTGTCCAGATTGTGGTTTAGAAGGGGAAATTGACACTTAGACAGTGTCTAGTTATATTTTATAGGGTTCTTCTACTGTGGACACATAGAGATGAAGCGCGTAAAGTTAATTAACGACCCAGCCGAACTAGTAGCACTTTTTAGAGCTGTAGATTCAGAGGTTAGAAGAAATGTTTTGAGTACACTGGCAGAAGGCTGGACTATGATTAGTGAGTTAAATGACAAATTTGGTGAAGAAGCTAATGATATAATTGTTTATTATGAAAAATTTAAATTAATTGAATCTAGGTGGGAAGTAAATAAAGAAACAGGAAGGCCAGAAAAAAGTTATCGAACATTTTACAATGCTTTCCAGATTTCGACATCTTTAACATTTGATGAGACACAAGAACTTCTTACAGTTGTTTTGATGTCAAATAAAGAATTTAGTAATTATGAAACTAAAATTATCGATTTAATCGGAGATGAAGGAACTTTTGCAAATGATATTGGAAGAGACATCGGTGTTAGTTCGTTAACATTAAAAGGCTTAGTTAGACGTTCAGTAAAGTTTGATTTTAAGGGACATAATATTGTTCCATTGAAAGAGGAAGAATAGTGAACGATTTAGATATTGATGAAACACTACCAGGTCAAGAAATAGAAGAAGATATTGAGAAAGAAGTTATCAGGCGGGAGGCCGATGTGTCTACATCATTAAAATCTTCAAATTTTTCATTTGATGAGTCGTCTTTTGAGGCTGAAAAAGCTGAATCATTGAGAGGTTGGCTATACCTCGTCGCAGGTGCAGGCTATGGAACACTTGTTGTGTATCTGGTATTAGTTATCCAACAAGGTATGGACATACCTTTGCTAGGCTCAGATTCTGGAGTTTCCGACACTTCAGGGGCTCTATCTACTGCAGTTTTAATTTCTGCAATGGTTTATGTGACAATATGGTTCTTTATGTCCGGCAGGAATCATTCTTTTTTTACTGAAGATCCTGATAAAGCAAAATTTTATGCAGGAATAATTGGTTTAGCCTCATTAGTAATTATTGCAATAAGTTGGGAAGCTCATCAAAGAGAGATGGTAATCTCTGCAATTTTAACTGCAGTTTCGACGTGGTCTTATATCCGTTCCTCAGAAATGAAAGTATAGTTTTTTGTAATAATTTACACCACTATTCTCTTTAAGCAAAGTTTTACACCAGTATACGTCATTATAATTGTCATTATTATTATGTAAATTACGGAAAATATTAGGTTTTCGAGTCCATGTCCATAGGCTAGTGAGCGTGTAATTAGAGCTGCATGTGTTAATGGTAAACACATAGCTATATTTTGTGCTACTGGAGGGAATTCACTTAGTGGAAAAAAAGTCCCAGCCAAGATAAACATTGGGTTTATGAATAGAAAGAATGGTATGTTAAACCAATCAATTGAAGGTGTGTATGAAGTTAGTATGAGTCCCATTCCGGCAAACATTAATCCAATTGGAATTGCTACTATCGGCATTAGTAATGCTCCGTTTATTGAAATCAAGGGTTGACCTACTAAATATCCTATAGACAATATGGCGATTGTCATTAGAGTTGCGTTAGTAACTGATTTTGTTGTAGACCATATCAATTCAGCTACAAGTACATCAGATGCTGAAGCTGGTGTTGCAGCTATTGCTTGCCAAGTTTTTTGATAATACATTCTTACAAAAGCAGAATAGGTTGCTTCAAAGAAAGCCCCAAACATCATAGAGATTGCAAGAATAGAAGGGGCGATATATTCTATATAACTCACACCCCCCATTTCGTTGATGTATGCACCAACACCGAAACCAAATCCTAAAAGATATAAGATAGGTTCAACAATGGGCGGTAGTAAATTTGTTTTCCAAGTTCTAACCCATACGTCAGCATGTCTCCTCCATACAGCGTATACCATTTTGGGTGAGACTCCTTGAATTTCTCTCATATCTAATTCCTAAGTTGTCTCCCCGTCAAGTTCAGAAAAACGTCTTCAAGCGTAGCTCTTCGCCTAATAATATCGGTTAAATATTCATTCTCTCGAAACTTAGAAATTACGTTTTCAATTTCATTCCCATATATTATGATTCTATCTGTAAGTTTACTGAATTTTATTTTTTCAACTTTGCACTCTTTTGCAATTAAGTCGAGTACATTTTCCTTTTGATTAAATGACAACGATACAAATTCAGCGGCGTCAGTTCCAATAGTTTCTTTAATTAATTTTTTTGGCTTTCCTCGAATTAAAATCTTACCAGAGTCCATTATAGCAAGTTCATCGCATAATATTTCAGCTTCATCCATATAATGTGTAGTGAGTAAAACAGTCTTTCCTTTGCTCTTGAAAGTTCTAATTTGGTCCCAAACACTATGTCTTGCTTGAGGATCTAAACCGGTTGTAGGTTCGTCTAAAATTAGCATTTCAGGTTTATTTATCATTCCTCTTGCAACAATTAAACGTCTTTTCATTCCTCCAGACAAATTAGAAATTTCTTCGTCGGCCTTTTCCATCAATTCGACCTTTTCTAGAAGTTCTCTAGTTCTTTCTTTAGCTTCTTTAACGCTTAGTCCAAAATATCTAGCATAAACAAGAAGATTATATCTTACAGTAAAATCAGGGTCCAAATTATCTTCTTGAGGTATTACGCCAATTATTTTCCTTATGAATCGACTTTCTTTAACTGAATCTCTACCTAGGATTTCTAACTCACCTTTTGTTATTGGTGAAGACGCCTGTATCATCTGAATCATAGTTGTCTTCCCAGCTCCATTTGGCCCTAACAGTCCAAAACAGATTCCTTTAGGAACTTTTAGATTTATACTATCAACTGCACAAAATTTCCCATATTTTTTGGTTAATGACTTAGCTAAAATGGCACTTTCTTGCATTGATTAATCAGTGACGCCAGATTGGCAATACAGAATTGTATCCTGCAATGGCAATACCAGTCATAGAAGCAACTCTTTGACTAGTAGTTCTTAGGTGCTCTGTACCTAAATCATGAATACTTCCAACTCCTAGTAAACCTATCTCTTTTGATAAGCTTATTCCAAATTCTTTCAAATCGCTTCCGCTACATTTACCCTGTAAAAATATACCTGAAGCTCCAAGTGCAAATAATTTCACTGAATACTGGTAATTTAGTTGATTAGTTTCAGCAAGAATGGTCATCTCTTTGCTATAATTTCTTGAAGAAACAAGCGCAGCTTCAATAGGCATTTTATCACTTACCAAGATTACGCCGTCTGCTCCCGATTTTGCTATAACTCCTAAATCTTTGTCCAGGTCGCCGGCATAAATTCGGACAAGTATAGGCAATCTATTTGCAGAACCTTGATTCAATAAATTTATAACATTTGCTAAGTCAGTAGGTTTTTTCATATCCAGTCTGCGACTAATATTTGTGGCAGTCAAATCTATTATGGCTATATTGGAGTTGTCAAGATCATTAGTTATTTTTTCATTAATCTTCCAACTGAAATATGTTGGAGCATTTGTTCCTTGCCACAATAGAGGAATAGTAAGGTTTAGAGGTTCTTCCCTTTTAGATCCTATGGTCAAGGATAAATTAATTTCATCCAATCCAGGCGTTCTAGGTCTTCTGGTAAGGCTAGCAGGTATTGAAATGATATCATTAGTTAGACTGATATATTCAGGGTTTTTTGTACTACCTTTTTTAAATGTTTTTTTAGATAAAACGGATTTAAATGTCAAATCTCTTGAATCAATACCATTATCTTTAAGTTCTTTTTTCACCTTTTTCCAGTCACTTGGTGAAATATTCTTTACTTCTAAATTATCATTATCATCAAAATCTCCAGCGATGAAAATTTTCCCGTTTTCCATCATTCTTCCTACATCGCCTAAGACATCCCCGCATACAATGATACTTCCTTGATTCATACAAGTAGCTAAATCTCCTCTAACGCTACCACTGATTAGTAGATTCCCTCCTTTCATTGCCGCTCCAGCATCCCCATCCACAGATCCTTGAACTGTGATGCTTCCATCAGAAGCTGAATGAGCTACGCCATCATCACAATTACCATTAATGATAATTTCTCCACCTTTCATTCCGTTACCTACGAATCTTCCGGCATCTCCATTTAAGATAATTTTACTTCCTTGGTTCAAACCTCCAAAATTATCTCCAGCTTTTCCTTCAAACACTATATTTGTTTTTTTAGGCATATTAGCAGCAATACATGCCTGATTTGCTAAATTTGTAACTTTAGCAGTATCATGATTTTCAAACCTTTTTCTTAGCTGCCCATTTATTAGTTCGGAAGTCCAAGATTCAGAGTCGCTCATTGTAGTCTTATTTGTAACCTGTATTTAGGCGATTAGGTAGGTTAATGCCCTCTCGTAACCATATACTCCAGTAGTTCTTCTAGCATAGTTCTAGCTTCACCTTGTGGATACTTTTTAATTGTTTTTTTAGCACCGTCAAGATATTCTAAAGCTTGTTCGCGGCAATTGTCAAGTGCTCCGCAACCGGATATAATTTCGACAGCTCTTTTTACATCTTTATCAGTATTATTAGTGTCATCTAGTATTCTAATAAGCTCTTTTCTTTCACTATTGTCTGTTCGATTTAAAGCTTCAATAACCAAAAGAGTTCTCTTTCCCTGCCGTATATCTGAACCTGACGGTTTTCCAAGAACTTCAGCAGGCGCTGTTGCATCTAAGTAGTCATCCCAGATTTGAAATCCTAAGCCAACCCATATTGCCATTTGTCGAAGTTCATTTGCCTCATCGATATTTTTACCTCCAATAAGAGCTCCACCATATGCAGCTGAACCAAAAAGTATGGAAGTTTTTAATCTGATCATCTCCAGATAAAGCTCTGGATTTACAGTCTCTTCATCTTCGAAATTAATATCCATTTGTTGGCCTTCAGCAATTCTTCTAACCGTATACGCAGTATGCCTCA
Source organism: Marine Group III euryarchaeote CG-Epi4 (assembly GCA_001875365.1). The sequence goes on along the minus strand of MIYX01000020.1, from coordinate 14,485 downwards.
CCAATTCAGTTTTAACGTTGTCACTCACATCGCTTTCTGTAATCATTTCAAACGCATATGCAAAAAGAGAATCGCCAGCGAGAATTGCAGTAGGTAATCCGTAAATGGTATGACAAGCTGAAACCCCGTGCCTAAGGTCGTCATCGTCCATTACATCATCATGGATTAAAGTAAAATTATGGATTATTTCAAGCGCAGCGGCAAATGGAATTGCATTACTTCCATCTCCTCCAACCATTTCACAAGTAAGTTGAGCCATAACCGGACGGAGACGTTTTCCACCGGCAAGAGGTATATGGGCCATAGCTTCGTATAATTTTTTCGGTTCTCGTACGACCAAGTACTCGTTTAGGGCCTTCTCAACATCCTTTGCTTTTTCAGCTAATTTGATTTTTATACTCATTTTACTTCTCCCATGTGATGAACTTTATTATCACTAATAGCGTCTAAAGAATCTAAACTTTTCCATATCTCATTAAGAAAATTATCTCTTATTAACCTGAACCAAGGTCCTATTTCAACACCATTGTCATTAGACTTTTCAAAGAGTTCGTTTAATTCTTTTACGTCGACGTATTTAGTTCTTTGTATTTCGTTAGGATTTGGATCAATTTTTACATCTTTCTTTAAAGCAAAAATATAATCTACTTCATGCTCAATCCATTTTTGATCAGCTCTAGCCTTGTAGTGCATTTTAGTAATAAAATTTAAATCTTCAGATTGAATTTCACTAGGGAGTATTCCAAGTTCTTGTGTCAATTTTCTGACAGCGGCTTTTTTTGCGCCTTTGACATCTTCTTCCTCGCCATTTTGGTAAAGGGGGTGACTACAGCAGCTATTAGCCCAAATAGAGGGAAAAGTTATTTTTTCGTTGGCTCTTTGTTGTATCAATAATCTATCGGCAGAATCGAAAATTAAAACGCTGAAAGCTCGGTGCAATTTTCCCTCATTAAGATGACAGTTCACTTTTGAATCTCTACCTACAATATGGTCATTTTTATCTACTATAATGCAGTTTTCATCCATCATTTCTTTTTGAGCTTCGTCATATCCTTGAAGTTCAGAATTTTCAACTATCATAATCTTGTAAAAGGTGGGCAATTAAAAATGATTAGTGCAATTAAGTTCTTTATTGTAGCTCTCTATGCACTTCTATGACAAAACTGGATTTCTTGGATGAATTAGGAATTGAAGATGTAAATTTGGGAGGCTATTCAGATAGGTGGTTAGGCTCTGGAAGTGATTTGGATTGCATAACTCCAGTAAATGGAACGTTAATTGCAAAGGTTAGACAATGTAATCCAGGTGATTATGAGAATATAATGCAAAGTTCTACAGAGATTTTTAATAAATGGAGAATGGAACCTGCCCCTAAAAGAGGAGAAGTTGTTAGGAATTTAGCTAATGCCTTTCGTAAGCATAAGATCTCTCTTGGTAAATTAATATCTTGGGAAATGGGTAAGATTCAAGCAGAAGGAGAAGGTGAAGTCCAGGAGATGATAGATATTGCAGATTATGCTGTTGGATTAAGTCGGCAGCTTTACGGGAAAACTATGCACTCAGAAAGACCAAATCACAGGATGTATGAGCAGTGGCATCCACTAGGTGCTGTAGGTATCGTTACAGCTTTTAATTTCCCTGGTGCAGTTTGGGCCTGGAATGCAATGATTGCTGCAGTTTGCGGCGATGTAATGGTTTGGAAGCCCTCATCCAAGACACCACTTACAGCTATTGCCATTCAAAAAATTGTTAACGAGGTTATGACTCCGTTAGGTTGGGATGGCGTAATGTCATTGCTTGTTGGCTCTAGCAGAGATGTAGGAGAATTATTAGTTCATGATAAACGTATACCGCTTGTTTCAGCAACGGGCTCTTGTCACATGGGGCGTAAGATTGGCGAAGCTGTAGCTAAACGTTTAGGACGATCACTTTTGGAATTAGGAGGAAACAATGCAATAATTGTAATGCCTGATTCAGATCCTGAGCTAGTACTTAGAGCCATTTTGTTTGGGGCAGTTGGTACTTCAGGTCAGCGTTGTACCTCTACACGTCGGTTATTTTTACATAAATCCATTTCATCTGCGATTACCGAAAAATTAATATCATCATATTCTCAAATAAAGATAGGAAATCCATTAGATTCAGATACTTTAGTCGGTCCTTTAGTCGATCAAAAGGCAGTTCAAGATTACAGCGATGCATTGGGAATAATTAGGAAAGAAAAGGGAGAGATTCTTTGTGGAGGCAATGTAATTCAAACTGATGGTTTTTATGTTGAGCCTACTATTGTAAAGGCAGATATGGGAATGAAAATTGTTCGGGAAGAAACATTTGCACCTATTTTGTACTTATTTGAATTCGATGATTTAGAAGAGGCGATAGAATATCATAATTCAGTTGATCAGGGTTTATCATCATCGATATTTACTAAAGATATGCAATCAGTTGAAAAGTTTTTAAGTCATTCAGGAAGTGATTGTGGAATTGCTAACGTAAACATAGGAACAAGCGGCGCTGAAATTGGTGGAGCCTTTGGTGGAGAGAAAGATACAGGAGGAGGTAGAGAAGCAGGTTCGGATTCTTGGAAGGTTTATATGCGAAGACAGACCAATACGCTTAATTGGTCAGATGATTTACCACTAGCACAAGGAATAGAATTTGGGTAATATGAGCGAAGATGAAAGACAGTATTTGAAAGTACCAAAAGAGGATGCGGAAATGATGATGAACAAATTAGTTTCAGCAGGATTATTAGACGAAGACTCTGAAGTTAAATGGGAAGGAGAATTTGTTTCTTTTCCGTTGAAAAAAAATTTAGTAATAGATAAGAATTAGGCTTTCCAATCTTTTTGATAGCAATTAATTTCAGGAATTAAATCTATCATTTCGTTCCAATTCTTTTCATCAGTTGTGTCTGTTGGATTTGGAATAAGGTCGTCTACTAAGTCGTCAATAGGTTCAATTCCAGTATCTTCGTTGATAGTTTCAGATGAGATAATACCAATTCCCATTGAAACAACAAGTAAATTATATTCAGGAGCTTTCCAAACTTCACCAATATATCTTGATTCGGACCCCTTTGTTACTTTATAATTTATTTCTTCAGTTCCTATTCTTTCAGTTTTTGTAGTTCCGTTGTATATGATATACTCAGTTTCATAACCTTGCGCAGTTTCACGTTTTCCACTCTCCAATTCAGAATCTAGTTCAATGTCTTGCTCTAATGCCATTTTCTGAAATTGATCGTTTAGGATGTCCAAAGGAACAGCTTCATCTACTTCAAATGGTACTTTTAAAACGATAACAAATAAAATAGCCGGATATCCATCATCATTTCCTTCATCGTCTCTCGCATCATCAGCATAAAGATAGATGCTTGTAGATGCCAATCCGAGACCATACTCATCAAGTTGTGAATATGATTTCTTCCAACCATTTCCACTTCCTTCATCCAAATATTCCGATGAAAGTATTGCATTTGCAGGTATGTACAAAGGCGTAAGACTTAGGCATGGGAGAACTACGCATATAGCTATTATTGAACAAACAAAGGTTCTTGCAATCATTCGGTTACGCGGCCGGGGTACACCTGCGAAACATCTTCCTGCCATGTAAACTGTAGTTCCAAGTGAAATACCAAATAGCATTGGAATAAGGTTTGAATTAATGTGAGTAGAAGTGAATGCCAAAAGTAGAATTATAGAACTTAGTAAATATCCCAAATTTCTCACTTCCACTTGTTTATTAAATATGTTCAGAGAAAAATTAGCTCTTATTATCTTAATTTGCAGTTTATTCAGAATAAAATACCAAACTTTACGTATAATACCATCTTCAGGTTCAACATTTCTCATTGCATTGGTATTTCTTCTGTCTTTGTATATGATGTATGAGCACAAAGCCGAGATTAAAAGAACAAAAAGCCATACGCTTCCAGAATCGCTAAATGAATTCAGATAGTAGAACAGAAAGGCAAATGAAAGAGATAACCACGCAGATCTAAGAGGCCCAGATTCATTTTCACCTACAATATTGATTTCTATCTTTGAGATTTGTTCTTCTTCAGCGTCTACTATCGGTTTACCTTCGCTTTTTTGCAATCCAGTCACTTCGTTTGTTTGAATTTGAAGAACCATTTCATCAAGCTGCAGATTATCATCAGACAAAGTCCATTTTTTATTTTCCAAACCAATTTCTAAACTGTCTATCTTTAGATATTGTCTAGCTGCAGACAGTATAATGCAAATTAGAAATAGTAAAGTATAGCCCCATAAAATACTAAATAAAATCATCAACGAAATAGGAAGTTGCCATATCCATGAAAAACGAGGATTATTCATTCTTCCTATATATTTTATATCTTTTGTGTGGAAATTCCATAAATTATTTTTAGTAGATAAAAATAATCTTTTATTAGTAAGATACGCATTTCCTTTTTTATTTTCAACAAGCAAATTTTTATATTCGCTTAAAATCTTTTCACGGGGCAACAATTGCTCTCTTAAATCCACATTGCACTAACTTCGTTTAGTATATAAAATATATTCAATAAGTTTATGATTAAACATATATTAATATGCAGTCACTACAATATGGTAGTATGGCCAATATTGATATTTTACGTTTTTTAATTGGTTTTGTCATGCTTTCATATGGTTCTTGGTCAGATCTAAAAACTCGCAGAGTTCCTAATCTAGTATGGATTTATGGTGGGATTTTAGGTTCAGTTTTATTAATTTATGAACTTTCAACAATTTGGGAAGACTATGGATTATACCTTTGGGCTTTACTTTTTGCTACTTTCACACTTTTTTTCAATTCATTTGTTGATGAATATATTTTAGATAAGAATCAAGCAATGCTCTGGAAATCAAGTCAGTATTTGGCAATTTTATGTTCGATATATTTCTTTTTTAACTTTGACTCAGATGATATTTCAAAGAACAATTATCAATTGCTAGATTTTATTTCAATTCCCTTTTTAATGATTTTAATGTATATTTGGTTTTATTTTGGCCCTACCATAGGAGGGGCTGATGTCAAAGCAATTATGGCGATTAGCTTAATCACTCCTTTTTCAATAACTTTTACTGATGATTCATTGACTGCTTTCGATGATAGGGGCTTTCCATATCCTTTTGTAATTTTTATGAATTCTCTTTTAATTTATCTTTTTATTCCAATTTGTTTAGCTATTTTTAATATAATCAAAGGCAATATTGAAAGTCCATTCTTTCAAATTTTTTTCGGTACAAAAATGGAATTAAATAGGGCTAAAGAAAGTTTTGTTTGGCCTATGCAGCAAGTTGTTGGGAAAAGAGTAGTGATGGTAGCTTTTGTTAAGCATAAATCAGATTCTGATAAAGACTGGAACAGATTGGAAGATGAGGGCATAGATTATCCATGGGTAACACTCAAAATACCTTATATTATTCCACTAGCATTATCTTTTGTAATTACGGCCTTCTTTGGAGATATTTTTTCTTCTAACATAGTTCAGCCATTGAATTCTTTGTTTAGTTAGTTTTTTTACTTAAATCAATTAATTCACTTAGAACTGCGGCCGTAGCTCCCCATATATGTATATTCATAATTTTGAAAATAGGTACTCTAATTTGATTCTCTTCACGCTTCCAGTCTTCGTAGTATCCATTATCTGATCTAACAAGATCAGTGAATTTCAGTATAATAAGGTCATCAACTTCTTTCTTATTTAGTTTCCAGTTAGGTTCAATTTCAGTAGTCCCTATAAACGGATATATCATATAATTTGAAATAGGGACCGGCAACGGCGTCATTTGACCAATAATCTTGACATCATTAGGTTTTATTCCGACTTCTTCAAAAGATTCTCTTAAGGCAGTTGTCTCCAAAGTTTCATTTATTTCCATAGATCCGCCAGGTAAAGCAATCTGGCCAGGATGATTCCTATCATGCATGGGACGTTTTATTAACGGGAAATAATATTCTTCATCTTTTCTAAAAAAGCAAACTAGCACAGCCGCTTTTTTCATATTTCTTACATTTTCTTTAGATGACCATTCTTTGTAGTTTATTCTTCTTTCATTAATGTTTCTGTTGTTTTGTATTGGCTCAACAGCCATTCGATTCCATGATTTTATTCCAGGTAATTCTATTTCTAAATTATCTCTAATGTTTTTAATCAAGTTTCACTTCTTTGAAAGTTCATTTAGTATTTTAAGCAATAAATCCCAAAATTTAGCTACAGAAGAAATTTCGACTCTTTCATCAGGAGAGTGAGGTCCCTTTATTGTAGGGCCAAAAGAAACCATATCCATACCTTTAACTTTTTCTCCTATCACACCGCATTCCAGCCCAGCATGTATAGCGCATATGTGTGGTTCTTTACCAAGTAATTCAGTATATATTTTTGTAGTTGTTTCCAGCACAGGAGAATTTATGTTTGGTGCCCATCCAGGATATGCTTCATCTTGTTCAGCTATAGCACCGAAAGCTTCAGACATTATTTTTATTCTTTTTCTTTGTGACTCCAGGGCATTTGAAATTGATGACCTTGTAGAGCATACAATGTTAATATTATCGTTATTTTTTTTAACGGATGCTAAATTATTAGAAGTTTCCACTAATCCTTCCACTTCGTGAGAATACTTGAGTACTCCATGAGGTAGGGTTCTTAGCAATCTTATTAGCTCCATTTGGCTACTATCTGAAAGGCACTTGTCTGGTAGCTCGTTAGAACCTGTAAATTTAATATCAATGTTTGGCTCCATCGTGCCAAATTCATCTCTAAGAGATCTAGCTGTATTATCTACAGAACTTTGTGCGTCTGAAACTGATTCTGGATGAATGTAAAGTTGCGCAAATGCTTCTCTAGGTATTGCATTATGCTTATCTCCACCTTCTAAAGAGGCAACAGAAATTTTAGCATTTTCTAAAATATCATCAATTATTGAAGATATGAAAACTATTGCATTTCCCCTTTCTTCATGTATATCTACACCAGAGTGACCTCCCTTCAGCCCCTCCACGGAAAGTTGAAAAGATAAATAATCTGCAGGTGCCTCAATGTAATCAACTGGTAAATAAATGCTAGAATCTCCTCCGCCTGCACAACCAATACAAATTTCTCCCCAGTCTTCTGTATCTAGGTTTAGCATAGTTCTCCCTTTTAATATTTCTCCATTTAGTGCAAATGCTCCGGTTAAACCAGTTTCCTCATCAACTGTAAACAAGCATTCAAGAGGAGGCAACGGTGTACTTTCTGGTAAATCTAATAACGCCATCGCAGCAGCAACTCCAATCCCATTATCTGCACCTAATGTCGTACCATCAGCCTTTAGCCATCCATTATCAAGATATAACTTCAGTGCATCATTCATAAAATCGTGCTGAGAGTCTCTATTCTTTTCACAGACCATATCCACATGACTTTGAATAATAACGGTAGAGGCATTCTCTCCGCCTCCGCCTCCAGGTCTCAAAACAACTATGTTTCCAGTTTCATCTTCGCGAATTTCAAATTTTCTTTCATTAGCAAATTTCTTTAGATAGGCTAGAACTTTTCCTTCGTGTTTCGATGGTCTGGGGATTTGAGTCAGAGATTCAAAATGTCTCCATATAATTTCAGGTTTTAATCCTTCAATAACAGATTCCATGGACTAATATCTTAGGCCACTAAAATAAACTTTAGTCATTCTTTGTATACTCAATTTCGATAAATGAATAAGGTTCAAGCACAGTTTTTTCGTACGTTTCTACTCTATTTCCATTAAGATACATTTTGACACTGTAGTCTTCGTTTGAAGTGTAATTTAGAATTTTACTTTTTGAAAAATCTTTACCCCAAATATCAAAGAAAAAACCAAGCTCGGCAGTGGTGTTTTTTGTAGTTTCAACATGTATTCTTCCACTATTATCATATGTATGTATCGGATGCAAAAAAATAGTATTACCTTCAGAATCCCTTTCAAACCCAATATTAATTGGAATTTCAATTCTTTCATTTATTACCGTTATGTTTAGCTGTAAGTGATAATGATGGTCGGCAATTATGCCATTTAATGCGTAGTAACATATTTCGCTTTTCAAGTAAGAACTTTCATCTTCATTTTCAGTATTTTCATCTGCATTCAAATAATAAACACTCACCAGAACAGAGAAAGAGAGTAAACTAAGAAACAAAATTTTAAGGTAGTCTTTATTCTTCTTCGTTACCAAAAAGAATCATTCCTCCTAGCCCCAATGCACCTATTGCAGAAGCTGCAGCCACAATTAAAAGAAAATTTGAGTTTTCTTCTTCATCTTTTATGTTGTTATTTGTATTTGAATTTTGGAATCCTGCGGTCACATGCAATTCAGGAATGACGGTTATGTTTCCATAAAATTTAGTTCCATTAGAATCAATGTCGATGTAGGCATATGTTCCAACGATGTCATAATAGCTCATATTCATAGCAGATTCATTAAATGTAATCGTGTAACTTGCCTCGCAGTTTTCTATTCTTGTTCCGTTATCATTTCTGCAATTTCCTTCGTGTGTTAAGTTTACAGACATCCAATCTTCACTTCCGTTGTAGATTCCATCTGAATTTGCATCCACAAATATTTGATGGGTAATGTTATCTCTACTATCAACATTAACCCAAAGAGCACTGTCATTTACCATCATTGTTGGGTTTCCTGGAACACTTTCATTTTCTTTGATTATAATCATAAAATTTTCACCAGTATGAGCTGATGTAGTTGGAGAAAAGACTTGAAAGCTAATTAGAATTACGATTGCAATGCTAATAATTGATTCTATGGCTTTCATACTATTACAATGTAAATAGGCTATAAATAAAAGGTTATACTGCAATAATAATGCAAACAAAGGAAATAGCTTTAGCAGTTTTGATTTCTTTAAGTTTAATAACCGGCACTGCTTATTTTTTTGATTCCAGTGAGGAAACTTATTCATCTGATGATACTGTAATTTTAGACGATCCTTTGATTCAAGAAGAAGGCCACGATCACATGGATGCTTCAATGCACAATATGAGTAGTGGTAATATTGAGCAGATTTCTTACAATCCTTTGACTAATGGAGGGAATGCAGAAGTTACAGTGGCCGATTCACCAGATGGTCGAACTTATGCTTACCAGGCAGGTTGGTCTGAATTTCACATAACAGATGTAACTGATCCGTATAATACAACAGTTACTGGCAAATATACAGATCCTAACACTCAACTTTTAGATATCAAATATCTTGAATTTAGTGGGAGAGAGTATGTAATCCTTCAGAATCAACTCGTTGATCCTGGCTATGCAGACCCTGAAGTAGGTGAATGGGGTGATCCTACCCAAGTAAGTGTGGTTTTGGTGGATGTTACAGATAAGACAAATCCTGTTTGGGTAGATAGTTGGTACGATTCAGATCATCCAACAGGACCTCACAATTTATACACGCATATGATTGATAATGAGTGGTACATCTTTGTTGCAAATCCTGATTATGAAGGTTGTGACATTGCAGTAGGTGAAGCATGCGGAGGTGTAACTATAGCTCACCTGAATCTTCAAGGCTCTGCAGCTAGAACACTAGAAGGAGTTCCAGGTTCAGGCTATGGACATACTATGATTAAGGTCGGAGAGTATGAAGTAGCTTGGGAGACTACAAGAGGAGGATGGATATATATTCATGATATGACGGTTCAAACTTGGCCAGGAACCGATCCTCTAGACCCTCGATATGAACGCACTTATGTTTATGGAGCTTATTGGGAAGCTGGCGTTAGAATTGGAGACGTTACAGATGTTCCACATCCAGTTAACAGTCCTGAAAATTATCTATTTTATGGTTTAGGTTGTAAAAGTACAATAGGTTCTCCCTTGACTTGTTTATGGAGAGCGCCTGAGGTAGGATATTGGATGGACTTTGCAGATTTTGATGGAGATGGGCAACCAGATAGCGGTTCTACAGGTAACGAAAATGGAGGGCGCTCTTCTTACATACACTATACAGAAGCTTATCCTGAAATGGTAGATATTTCTCACATTAGGCCAGATTTAGAAGGGAAGAGACATTTGATAACTGCAGCAGTTGAAGTTCTTTCAACATATGTTGGCACTGGCATGGTTTACGTCATTGATAACACCGATTATGAAGTTGTTAATGGCAATCTACGTTTTCTTCCTAAATTGATTGGAGATTGGGAGATTCCTACCTCAGATTTACACTGTTATGGTTCTTCTTGCGAAGCACATTCTAAAGGAGATGAATGGTTACTTTTCAGTCCACATAATCTAGATTCAGGTCATTTTATTACAGATTCTGAAAAACCAGATCAAAGTTATGGGGGTGGCTGGGACGGAAGGCTGTACATTTCACATTACCATGCAGGATTATGGGTTGTTGATGTTGAATCAATGATTGCTACAGGTAATTCAGTGGATAGAAATGCTTCACATGTATTATCAACGGTTGCTTACATATTGCCTCAAAATAATGCTTATGGAGAACCTCTTGACTCGAACTTCTATGATTTTGGGTGGATACCTTTCCTTTGGGCTGCAGAATATCATGATGGGTATACTTATTTATCATGTATAACTTCTGGATTATATATTGCCCAGTTAGATATTGATATACCTTATATGGAAGAAGGTTCATCGACAGATGATTAGTTACCAGTCTATTGGTAAATGAATTTCATTTCTTCTCATAAATGGCAGAGTTGTCATCGGATTATCGTACACGGCTAATTTAGGGCTCCCATTTTGCTTTAAAGCTTTAGCCTTAATTAATTTTTGAAGTTTTTTTATGAATTTTCCAGTCCGCGCAGATCCTGAGAACCAAGAAAATTTTAATACAGCTACAAACTCACCTTCGACATCCATTATTTTTATTCGATTGCTGTTGGGTTCAGGTAAGTTGTTAATGTTGAATTTAGAAGGCATCGTGAATGCCATAAAATTTTCCCCATATTCCTCCCATGTTTGAACTGGAGCAGTCATAGCAATGCTTTGAGTTTTACGATTATTGCCAAAAATGTAGTTTGCAATTTCCCTAAAATGGATGCTGGGACTTACTTCTTTAGAAAGGGGGGATGCTACTTGGGCTTGTATTGTGTCAGCATATCTACGGACTTCAAATTCTTCATACTCTTCGATGACTTTAAATTCAGGCTCTTCCAAATTTTCGGCCATTTAGAGGTCTAAAGTCTTGATACCGATATAATTTGTTGAGGTTTATTTGGCCTATCCATGTGGCCAGTTTTACTGTTTTCAATTTTCTGAACAGTTTGCATTCCTTTAGTAACTTCTCCAAATATTGCATGAGCACCATCAAGCCAAGGAGTAGCTACAGTAGTTAGGAAAAATTGTGATCCACCAGTATTTCGACCAGCGTTTGCCATTGAGAGTAAACCTGGTTTATCATGTTTCAATTCAGGATGGAACTCACAATTAATTTGGTATCCTGGCCCTCCAGTTCCAGCTTTTGGATTATTAGGGTCTTTAGAGTTTGGGCAACCACCTTGTAGCATAAAATCCTTAATTACTCTGTGAAAATGTAATCCATTGTAGAATTTTTTATCAACCAATTTAAGAAAATTTTCGACAGTTTTAGGAGCTTTATCATCGAAGAGTTCGATTTCTATATCGCCAGCACTTGTTCGCATTACGACTGTAGTCATGTTGTATGATTAAAGGCCGTCACAAAAAGTCTACCCTCGTTTTTTAACAACACCTCTCTTTAAGAATTTATGGAAGACCCAGTCAATACTCCTGAATTTTGGGAGGCTTGCTACGAATCTGAAATGGACGGTTGGGATTTAGGTGGTCCAACGCCAGTTTTCCAAAGATTGTCCTCAGAGATTCCTAAAGGTAGTATTTGCGTAATTGGCTGTGGTAGAGGCTATGACGCAGTTACTTTTGCCAGACAAGGTTTTGAAGTAACTGCTATAGATTTTACAGACAATGCGATTTCAGCAACAAAAGTGAATGCAGAGGAAGCTAATGTTAGAATGAATTTAATTAAAGAGGATATATTTAATCTTCCAGAAAGTTTAAACTATTCTTTTGATTATGTTATGGAGTATACTTGCTTTTGTGCAATTAGCCCATTACGTCGCTTTGAATACGATAGGGCAGTTTGGCAATTATTGAAGCCACAAGGCAAACTATTAGGACTTTTTTTACCATTAGATAAAGAATTAGATGAGGGTGGTCCTCCATGGGGAGTTACAAAGGACGAACTGTACAAACTTTTTGGTTTGCATTGGGAACTTGATTCCGAAGAAATGCCTAGAGATTCAATCAGTAAAAGAGTAGGCAGAGAAACTCTAATGATCTGGAAAAAGAAGTGAAATCTATTCAAAGGATTGGTCAAGATGATTTTGATTCAGGTGAATTAATAACCTATAAAGATAAGTTAATCATTATATTTTCAGCTGATTGGTGTCCATATTGCATTTCCTTTTTTAATAATTGGGCAGAATATTCTAAAGTTGATAATGTTTTGATTGCAGATATTACAGACGTTGAATCAAGATTATGGGATGATTTTAGTATTGAAGTAGTTCCTACAATGTTTGCTTTTGATAATGGAATACCAGTTAAACGATGGGATGGTCAATTACAGAGGGGATTAACAATAAACGAAATAGAATCAGTTAATAGTTTTTTCTAAAATCATAATATGATTCGAGGTTCTTCTTTTACAGTGTTCAGGACAAGAGAGGTACTTGTTCTTTCAATATATTCTTGAGACAGTGTAGATTTGATAAATTTGTCCATTTCTAATCTATCTTTAAATCTAGCCAAAATCAAGGAATCCCATTCGCCGGTTACGTCATAAACTCCGAAGACTCTTGAGTGATTTGCAATTGAGGCCTGTACGTCCATTAATGTTCCTTTCTTAATTCTTAAGTTTATTATTGCAGTTAGGTTAAATCCTACTTTTTCAGGGTCAATTTCTGCAAGATATCCTTTTACTATTTTATTCTTTTCGAGTTGTTTAATGTGTGAATTCACAGTTCCTAATGCCACTCCAGTTTCTCCGGCCAGTTCTCTCTGTGAAGCTTTACCGTTCTTACTCAACTGTGCCAAAAGTTCAAAATCTTTGTCGCTTAGATTCATTTTATGAACGTTTGTTCAGCCTATATATAAATTACTATGTATAAACTTGCTTAAGTTAGTTTTTTTGATGCTTTAGTTTAATTTATCCGTATTTTTTATATAGTGTGTTTCAATATATACTATATTATGAGCGAATTCTCAAAATTAGAGTATATCTGGCTTGATGGTTATGAACCTACACAAAATATGCGTAGTAAGACAATGATTAAGAAAGGCTTTACAGGTAACATTGATCAATGTCCAATGTGGAGTTTTGATGGTTCATCCACTAAACAAGCTGATGGTGGCGATTCAGATTGTGTCTTAAAGCCAGTAGCGATTTATCCAGATCCTCAGAGAGAAAATGGTTTTTTGGTGATGTGTGAAGTGATGAATCCAGATGGTACGCCTCATCCTAGCAATGGTCGTGCAACTATAGATGATGATGATGGAGATTTTTGGTTTGGTTTTGAGCAAGAATACTTTATTATGGATGTTGAAACTCAACTACCGTTAGGTTTCCCTGTTGGAGGCTATCCAGGGCCTCAAGGTTTGTATTACTGCTCAGTTGGCGGTAAAAACACTCACGGTAGAGATCTTGTTGAGCAACATGCAGATCTTTGCATTGAAGCAGGTCTAGGATTTGAAGGAATAAATCAAGAAGTTGCATGTGGGCAGTGGGAATTTCAAATATTTGCTAAGGGAGCTAAGAAAGCTGGTGACGAGCTTTGGATTGCTAGGTATATGCTTGATAGATTAACAGAAATTTATGGTTATTATATTGAATACCACCCTAAGCCAGTCAAAGGAGATTGGAATGGGTCAGGAATGCACGCAAATTTTTCAGATTCAACAATGCGAGACATTGGTGGCGAAGAAATTTTTAATAAAATTTGTGAAGAATTCGGAAAGAACATTAAGGCTCACATGAATGTTTATGGCGCTCACAATGAAGAAAGGTTGACCGGATTACATGAAACACAATCCATAGATCAATTTTCTTATGGCGTTTCAGATAGAGGAGCTTCAATAAGAATTCCAATAGGTACTATCGATGATGGATGGAAGGGAAGGTTAGAAGATAGAAGGCCAGCATCTAATGGTGATCCATACAAAATAGGCGCAGTAATTATTTCAACAACAAAATCTGCATACAATTAAGGTGGTGGCCCCGCCCGGATTTGAACCGGGGTCTATGGCTCCCAAAGCCACAAGGATGCCAAACTACCCCACAGGGCCACAAATATTTCACAGGGAGGGGTGATTTAAGGCCTGTTTAGTAATTCAAAATGTGGTCTTACCTTAGTATCCCCAATGCCTTCGACATAGTATGGCTTATCTTCTACTCTTGTAAATCCAGTAATTTTTAGCACTTTTACTGGAGCTAAATTATCTTTATGCG
>MIYX01000019.1 GCA_001875365.1 Marine Group III euryarchaeote CG-Epi4 | reverse complement strand
AGCTTGAGCAGAATAGTGAGCAATTCAGACAAAAAGAGAATGAAATTCTTGGTATGACTGACTCACTTAAAGAATTGCAGGAACAAGTGGATAGTCAAAGAGATTCAAATAAGAAAATCGAGGATGAATTGAAGATTGAGGTAAAAAGTAAGGAAAAGACACAAAAAGATTTGACTGCTTTGGAGAATGCATCACAACAAGTAAGTAAAGTAATGCAGACACTCAAGAAACAATTTGAGGATGCAAAAGCTGAATTAAATATTAGCATTGATGATCGCAACAAAGCCGAAAGAGTACTTGAAGCTGAAAAAACAGAACATGAGAAGCTAAAAGAGGATCTAGAGTTTCTACAGGGAACTACTATAGGTAGTGAAGAAGGAACTGAACGTAAAATTAAGGCTATGGAAGTAGAGATTCCAAAAGAAAAAGAGTTAGCTGGTGAAATGAATGCGGAGGCGCAAAAGCTTTCGGATAGTAATAAGGAGTTAGAAGAAAAAATTAAGGAAGCGCGTATTGAAAGTTTAAGTAAGCCTGAAAATACAACAGATGTAAATAATGCGACCGGAGCTTCGATTGGTACTAGCCTTATAGTAAAGAATTTGACAAAAGAAACTGAACATACTTTTGAATTGGTTAATGCAGAAGATGCAAATATTCCGCAAGGTAAAATACCTTTGTCAAACCCAATAGGTAAGTCTCTTGAGGGTTCAAAAGAAGGCGATGAAGTTAAAGTGGGACCAACGACATTCAAAGTTCTCAAAGTAAATTAAAGTGGTTCTAAAATAGAGCATTCTTTTAGCATGTTATGAACCATACCTTACCAAAAGATAGTAGCCAAATGATGGACTGGTCTTGGGATAAATATATTCCTTTTTTTGATTTTTTAGAAAACTCAGGTTTAACTACAAAAAACATCTCCGACTGGATGAAGTATTGGTCCGACTTATCGGAGCTTATAGGTGAAGTTGGAACTTCGGTATATGTTTCTACTACTGTGGACACTACCGATGAAGAAGCTAAGGTTAGGTACCATAGATTTCTTGAAGATATTAGTGAGAATGTAAGTTCTAGAAATCAAATTTTAAAAATTAAATTTTTAGAGTCCAAATTGTCTCCTGATAATTTTGAAATTCCTCTGAGAGGAATGAAAAGCGAGGTTGAGTTATTTTCAACAGATAATCTTCCTCTTTTGACTTCCGATGCGAAACTATCCAAAGAATATGATGCAATTATAGGTTCCCAAACTGTAAATTGGGAGGATGAAGAGGTCACACTTACTCGCTTATCGCCAGTCATGTTAGAAACAAATAGAAATAAGCGTGAGAACGCTTGGAAATTAGCTTCTGCCAGGCGACTTGAAGATAGAAGCGAAATAAACGAAATCTGGAAGAAAATTCTTAAGATTCGCATGTCTATTGCAGATAATTCCGGTTATGATGACTATCGAGCCTGGAGATGGGAATATCTTAAAAGATTCGATTATACTCCCGATGATTGCTTAATATTTCACGAATCGATTGAGAAGATTATTGTGCCTTTAGCCAATAAATTACTTCAAAAGCGGAAGGAAGCACTTGGTCTCGAAAAACTAAAACCATGGGATTTAAGTGTAGATATATTTGGAAGAGATGCTTTAGTTCCTTTTGAGGAAGCTAGTGAATTAGAGGAAAAATGTCATAATATATTTAGTTCAGTTGATTCTGATTTGGGTAATCATTTTGGAATTATGAGAGAGAAGGGCTTATTAGATTTAGGCAATCGTAAAGGTAAGGCTCCTGGGGGTTACTGTACTGAATATCCATACCAGCGTCTACCTTTCATTTTTATGAACGCAGTTGGGACACATAGTGATGTTCAGACAATGATTCATGAGGGCGGGCATGCATTCCATGTATTTGAATCTGCAGATTTACCATACACTAGTCAGAGAGACGTTGGGATGGAATTTGCTGAGGTGGCTTCAATGGCTATGGAGCTTCTAGCCTCTCCTTTTTTGACTGAGAATGTTGGCGGTTTTTATTCTGAAGAGGAATCTGCAAGGGCAAGAATTGAACATTTGGAAAAAGTTATTATGTTTTGGCCGTATATGGCAGTTGTAGATGCATTTCAGCATTGGGCCTATACAAATCCTGCAGAGGCGTTGGATCCAAATAACTGTGATGAAGAATGGACTAAACTTTGGAAAAGATTCCAAATGTCTGATCACATAGATTACACAGGATGTGAAGACATAATAGCTACAGGTTGGCATAATAAATTACATATTTATCATGTTCCATTCTACTATGTTGAATATGGAATGGCTCAGCTAGGTGCAATACAAATATGGGGCAATTCGTTAAGTGATGAAAAGAAAGCCATTCAAAATTATAAATCTGCTTTGGGTCTTGGTGGTAATGCAACACTTCCTGAGTTATATGAAGCTGCAGGCGTTAAATTTAGCTTTGACGATAAGACTCTAGAGTACGCAGCTAGTTTAATAGAGAAACAAATTAAGGAATTATCATGAGTAATCATTCTGTTGAGAGTTCATTTTCCTCAGATCACAGCTGCTCTAATTGTAGCCCGTCAGATAATTCAGGTATAAAAATCAAGCCAGACAGTAAGAGTCCAATTCTGAAAGGACTTCCAGTTCAAGATGAATTTGCACCAAATTCTATATGTTTTGGATGCGGCCCTTCAAATGAGGATGGTTTACAGCTTAAGTCTTATCGTTCAGACGGCGGTCTTAATGCAGAATTTGAGTGTGAAGAAAAACACCAAGCTTTTCCGGGTGTGATAAGTGGTGGTATTATTGGTTCTCTGATTGACTGCCATGGTAATTGGTCTGCAGCCATAGCAATAATGGACAAGAATAATTGGGAAAAACCA
This sequence comes from Marine Group III euryarchaeote CG-Epi4, assembly GCA_001875365.1. Next base: position 44,604 of record MIYX01000019.1, on the reverse strand, counting down.
CGCTGTACAGTAACTGCTCAGTATGAAATTAAGTTAAAGCGTCCAACACCTTTGGGAATAAAGTTAAATTTGAGCAGTAGAGTATTAGCTTTACAAGAGGATCGGGCTGAAGTTATAATTGAGTTAAAAGCAGATGGTAAAACATGTGCAACAGGCCGAGGCTTATTCGTTGCTGTAAAGGAAGGCCATCCAGCTTATCATCGTTGGCATTGATTGATGTCTGGATTAATAGATAGCCTTTGGAAAAGAGCAATAAAAGAGCATAATAAGGGGGACTATCATGAAGCTCATGAAATATTTGAAGATATTTGGCTTGAATTAGATAATCGTGATGAGAAAGATACAGTTCAAACATTAGCTCAAGGAGATGCCCTCGCAGTACACATTGAAACAGGAAATTTAGGAGCTGCTCGAAGATTAATGAGGCAGTTACCAGAATTACTGCATACATTTCCAGGAAATTACAGGAAAATTGATTTAATAGAATTTAGGGAGTGGATTTCTGAAATGATTTTGAGGATTCCAAATATACTAGATATTTCTGAGATTCCAAATAAAGAGCCTCCTAAATTATTGAGTTGCAGATAGTAGGTTTTTGTAGTTTTCAGGTTCTTCCGCACATGAATCCTGTAATGGCTCTACCAGCTGGAAAAGAGCAGCTGCAGTTCCATTTTTTAAGTCAAGAGGGTGTAATGAGCCAGACAGGTAAGCAGACTCTAAGTCAGTATATGATTCAAAACTTAAATTTCCTCCGAATTTTTCAGGTCTCTCAATGGTTGTGTAACCAAGTGCAGGTTCTAGCAAATATTGCCAGAGGTCGAGAACTGGATTCGCTTCTCTCTCGGGTGGGCAATATGCTTTTGATAACTTTTTAGTCATTTTTTTCTTACTATCATGTATCAGCAACGTTCCCGTTGGATCTGATTTAGACATTTTAATATCAGTGTCCATTCGCCCGGGTCCAGATAATGATCCAAGTAGAGGGGTGTGTAATGCAACAGGTTTACGTAGTTTCAATTTATCTGCAGCATCTCTTGCCAACATGTGTGCGTGCCTTTGATCCATTCCACCAAGAGCCAAATCCGCATCTAAAGCATAGATGTCAGTAGCTTGCATAGCTGGATAGAAAAATTTGGACATGTCTTTATCGCCATCGCTCTCGTCTCTTCCCATGATTGATAGTGCTCTTCGCATCCTTTTCAAGCTGCTAGCTTTAGAAACTCGTAGGACCATTTCCCAATAACCATCTTCGCTAACAATTTCACTTGCAGTTTTGAATTTAACACCTGGACAAAATGTAGAGAACATTTGCCTTTGATACTCTACACCTGCATTTAAATTATCCCAACTGCCTCCAAGTTTGTCATTAATGTATCCGTGCCAATCGGCTAAAAGAATCGTAACTTCAAAGCCTGCTTCAATAAGTTCTTTACATTTTAGCATCGGGACCAGAGATCCAGCATGTAATAGTCCTGATGGCTCAAATCCAACGTAAGCTTTTGGAATTTCTTTGTTTTCAAGTAAATTATCTAACTCATACTCCGTAACGCATTCTGCAACTCCTCTCATTACAAGTGATTTACGATCAGGCATATCTGTACTGAAACAGGGCATTAATTAACTGCTTTGGTTTCCAACACGCTTACCAAAAAAGTATTTAAACGTGGTTAGACATGTATGCCTGAGTTAATATGTCTGAATCAAATCCTGAAGTTCTTAAAGCTGTCCGTCTTCTCGTTGGCGATATTGTAAATAAAGAGAGGTATGTTATGTTGCCTGCAGAGCCTGGAGAGGGTGATCCTGTTCTCGGTAAATTTAGAACTGTGAGTGATGCAAAAAGATTTGCAAGCCGTAGTGATATTACTGAATTTTCTCTTTGGACCCGGTTAAAAGTTGTTGGTGGAGGCTCATTGAAAGAAGATTTTAAGGCTTCAGAAGATGAAGAAGAAATTGATGATGATTTAGGCGATTTACTGGATGATGATTCAGACTTGCCAGATCTTGAGGAAGATGCAGATTTAGATGAACTTCTATGAGTAGCAATATAATTATACGTCAAAACGTTAAGAAAAATCTTAAGGGTTCAACATTTATTTGTGGATTTCCAGGTGTTGGTTTGGTAGGTAATATTGTTGCAAATTTTCTGGTTAATAATCTTAAATTGGATCAGATTGGAGTAATTGATAGCGATACTTTCCCATCTATTTCCGTAGTTAAAGACGGAATTCCAAACCATCCAATGAGACTTTATGCTGGAGAACAAGTTTGCAATAATGGAAAATGTAATCAGATAGTTATATGTGTTAGTGACTTTGTTCCTCCCGCATCAGCAACAAAAGATTTGGTCAATACTATTTTTGACTGGGCAAAAGATCAAGGTTTTGCTAGTTTTATCACTGGTGAAGGGTTTACGACAGCACCTAATGATGATCAGGAAAAAGAGGCCATTGTTTATGGAGTAACATCTACCGAGTCATCAAAGGCATGGATATCTGATGCAAAAGTTAAACCTTTCGAGTTTGGCACCATTGGAGGCTTTACAGGAGTCATGCTTAGTGAAGGAAGATTGCGTAGTCAGAATGTTTTAGGCCTTCTTGCAGAAGTTAAAGAAGATGTTCCCGACGCCCGTGCAGCTTCAAAGATTATTGAATCTATAGATAAATTATTATTAGAAATTGATTTAGATCCAAAACCTTTACTCGAAGAGGCAGCTTCCCTTGAGAAAGAGTTGCAAAAAGTTACGGAGCAAGTCCCAACAGAAAGTAATAATTCGATCCCAAGATATATTGGATAGGTTTAAAGCTACATAGATTTACATACAACAGTGAGCCGAAGTTTAAGGAAAGTTAAAGATTCAGTAATTTCGAGTATTAATCAAATATTCAAAGATAGAGAATACCCAAAACTTCCTATTGATGACAATCCAATCCAGGGTGATTTGTCAATTATTTGTTTTCCTGGCGCTCAAACTTTAAAGAAAAGTCCCGAAGCAGTTGCAAACGAAGTAGCTGAAATGTTATCAGGTCTTAGGTTTGTTAAGAAAACTTTTATTGTTAAAGCTTTTTGTAACTTAGTGCTGGATTGGGATGGTTTAATGCCTGATGTTTTTAGTGATATTATTGACGAGAATTTTGGTAGAGGTTCTCCAAAAAATAAGTCTATTTTAGTTGAACACACCTCCGCAAATGCGACAGGTCCTTTTCACATGGGAAGAGCTAGAAATCCTATAATTGGTGATAGTATTTCGAGACTTCTCCGATATAATGGATATAATGTTTCAACAGAGTATTATGTAAATGATACTGGCAGACAAGCAGCTACAGTCGCCTTTGGAATTAAGCATTATGAGGCTGGCGAATCTGAAAAGAGTGACCACAAATTAGTGGAATGCTATAGGCAAGCTTCCGACGATTTAAAAAATGACTCAAGTATAAAATCTAAAATTTATAGTAAAATGGAGCTAATTGAGGGCGGTGACAAAGATGCTCTAACTGAAGTCAAGGAGGCTGCGGAATTGATGCTTTCAGGCATGCGCTTATCGCTTAAGAGATTAAATGCTGAAGCTGATTCATATTTTCATGAATCAGATTTGATTCGCGATGGTAGCGTTAATAAGGTAATTAAATCTCTTAAGAAAAGTCATATTTGTGTCGAGGAAAAAGGGGCTTTTTATTTAGATTTAGCAAACAAAAATATAGCTGGAAGGAATCAAAAATTTTTCTTTACACGGAATAATGGTTTAAGTTTGTACACTACAAGAGATATTGCATATCATATTAATAAATTTGATAGATTTCCAAATGCTTTGAATGTATTAGGGGAAGATCATAAGCTGCAAAGTAATTTACTTAATCTCGCTCTAGAAGAGTTAAATTCTTCTAAGCCAGATAATTTATTTTATTCATTTGTTAATCTTCCAGGAGGTAAAATGTCAACAAGAGCTGGACGTGTAGTTTACTTAGATGACATGATGGATAAAATAGTGAAAGCTTCATTTGCTAGATTGGATGAAGCTGATATGTCTAACGATCAAAAACATTTACTCTCTGAAAAAATAGGTATAGGTTCTTTAAGATATAATATTCTTAAAGTACAGGCTGAGAAAGGTTTTACATTTAGTATAGAAGATGCACTTAGTATACAGGGAGATTCTGCTCCTTTTGCCATGTACTCCCATGCAAGAATGTCTTCAATATTGACTAAATATGGTAAAAATCTCCCTCCGTTTACTATCGATTCAGATTTAGTTGAAGCTGAAATTGAATTAGTTCGAGTTATTAGTGAATGGCCTCAAATTGTGAAATCTTCAGTAGATAAACTTGCTATTCATATTATTCCAAATTATGTTCATAGATTATCTTCTCAATTCAATAGCTTTTATAGGGATTGTAAAGTAATTGGCGACATTAATGAATCCTTCAGGATAAATTTAGTATATTCATCTAAAAGAATTTTGTTTGATGCACTCGATGTTATGGGTATCGAAGCTCCTGAAAGAATGTAATGGTGGTGAGGGAGAGATTCGAACTCCCGTGGTCACGATCTGCAGTCGTGTGCATAGCCGGGCTCTGCCACCTCACCTACTATTATTGGCAGTAAAGGAAGTGTATTAATGATTAGTTACTACTTCTTGCGATAGTTCTTGAAATATCTGTAGCATTCATTTTCTTTTTCATATCGCTTAAAAGATTTTTGTAATGAGATATTTGTTCGTTAATTCTTTCAATTTCTGTTTTATCTGCATCACCTCTTGAATATCTTTCCTGAACCTTTTCTTTTCTACTTTCCCATTTTTCTAATTCATTTAGAACTTCAATGATTTTGTCTTCGACATTTTTCATATTACATAAACCTTATTGTTTCTAAATTACTTGGCACTCTGCAATCTAATCTTACCTTTCTCCTAATATCATTTGCAAATTGCTCACACTTTTGAGGGTCTCCATGATTAAGTAGAACGATTTTAGGTCTTGGTCTTATTGTCCTTAGATATCTCATTAATTGTCTCTTATCACTATGTCCGGAAAAGCCTTCACACGTTTCAATGTTCATGTTAACTTTTACAGGTATAGTTCCACCTTTCTCACGGTCATGTAGATGTATCTCTTTTGCACCTTGTTGTACTCTTTGCCCCATAGTTCCGGCAGCTTGATATCCGACAAACACCATTGTGCTGTTAAAATCAGGAGCCCAGTTTCTAAGATATTCCATTACAGGTCCTCCGTTTACCATTCCAGATGTAGCTAAAACAATAGCAGGTTCTTCTCTTCCGCAGATTTCTTGTCTCATCTCCGTACTCTCAACTTTATTAAATATTTCAGATCTAAATGGGTTATCTTGATTTTGATAAACCTTGTTTCTTAAATTGTTGTTAAGATACTCAGGATAAGCTGAATGTAACGCCGTAGCTTCCCATATCATTCCATCAAGATATACTGGCATATCTTTCAATTTCCCTTCGGAATGTAATTTTTCTAAAACTAGCATAACTTCTTGAGATCTACCTACTGCAAATACAGGAATCAAAATCTTACCCTTTTTCTCAACAGTTCTATTAATTATATCATACAATGTTCGTGAACCTTCCTCTCTTGCAGGTTGAAAATCATTGTATCCTCCGTATGTTGATTCCATTATTAATCCTTCTAATCTGGGGAAATGATTTACAGCCCTATCAAAAAGCCAAGTGTTTTCAAATTTAATATCTCCTGAGAAAACGAGATTGTATTGACCATCACCCACGTGAAAGTGGGCGGCAGCAGATCCTAGAATATGTCCGGAATTGTGGAATGTTAATTTTAAATCTGGTGAAACGTCAGTTGTATCTCCATAATTTAAAGGGATCGTATTTCTTATTGCTTGCCGTATATGCTCAGTATTATATGGAACTTTTTTACCCTCAGCATTTTGTATTTTTATGAAATCGTTCTGTAGTAAAGATGCTAGTTCTCGTGTTGGAGGTGTACAATAAATGGGTCCATCAAATCCGTAGACAAAAAGCATAGGCAATAACGCTGAATGATCTAAGTGTGCGTGTGTTAGTACCACCGCATCTATTCCTTCGAGTGGAGTTACTTCAGGAGCACTTAGGAAAGGGCTTGGTTCTTTTTCGTTACCTGGATTAAACCCACAATCTACCAAAACTTTACTATCTTTTGTCATTAAGAGGTGGCAAGATCTTCCAACCTCTTTGTATCCTCCGAGTGCAGTGACTCTTACATGTTGTTCACCCGGAATAGTATCCCTGAAAATTTTCTTACCTACTCTGGTTAGAAATTTTTTTCTACCTTCAGCCACTTTATCCTCTAGCATATAATTTCGGATATCTTTCAAAGTTCTGGATTCCATTGGTGAGGATCTTATTACGACAGGATTCCATCCAATCTCTCTCCTAATTTGATTTAGTACAATTCCATGCTTACCTATAGCTCTTCCCGGGTTACTTGCTTCTAAAATTACATCTCCGTTAATTTCGTCGAATCGAGTATCTACAATTCCAGCTTCTTCAGGTAATATTTCATTAAGTTTTTGCTTTGCACCCAGTATAGGTTTTCTTACGCTGGAATCTGCCTTAATCACTATTCTTTTTCTAACATTTTGGGCTAACTTTCTAATTAAATCATTGTTATCTGAAAAAATTTCTAGATTTGGAGTATACAAAACCACATTCGAAGCTTCAACTTTTACGTCAGTGAATGTGATATTGTCCGGAATGACTTCTGTTGCGACTTTCTTTACTAATTTTATTACGTCCTCTACGGCCATTTGACCTTCCTTAATTGTTGACTTACGTCTACAAATTAGCTTGAATTTTGTCTATCTCTTCTAAAGACACTTTGTGGTATCCTTTTGAATCGATAACACACATTGATATGCCATCACCTGAAGCCGAGTCTCTCTTCATTGCTGCAGTTAACGCCCTGACTCCTAGTTCCTTTCCTTCTTTAATAGACATATTTTCCTTAAATCTGTCTTCTAAAACACCATATACGAACGGTGATCCTGAACCTGTAGTTTGAAATTTATCGGGGATAGATCCTCCTGCAGCATCCAATGAATAAACGTGCCCTCCATCAGAATCAATTCCGCCAAGTAATAATTGTACCCAGAATGGCATATATCTTCTTCCATTCATTATATTCGCCATCAATGTTGATGCCGCTTTTAGTGACATGTTTCTTCCGGTTTTAAGCTCATAAAGTTTAACTTCAGCGGATAACCATCTTGCAAGCATTTGTGCATCTCCTACTAATCCAGCTACCGTCAATCCCATGTTGTCCGATATTCTGAAAAGTTTCTTTGTAGTCTTGTGTCCAATGAGGTTTCCCATTGTGGCTCTCATTTCCGTAGCCATTACAATACCGTCCTTACAAACTAACCCAATAGTTGTTGTACCTTTTTTTAAATCTTTTTCTGACAAAAAACTCCTCCACGAGTAAAACTAATGTTTCATCGGACCCAAGTATATTAGATTAATGGCCATGTCAAAATCATAAACAATAGTTAAATATCGGCCACCAATCAACACTAGAGGTAAGTAGTGTTTAAAGCCAGAATTAAAGCAGATAGCCTGAAAGAATTTATCGGAACCGTTGGTTCATTAGTCGATGAAGCAAAGATAAATGTTAGTGAAGAAGGTCTTCAAGTTAAAGCAGTAGATCCCTCTCATGTAGCCATGATTGAAGCCAATCTCATGAAATCGGCATTTGATAGTTTTGAAGTTAAGGATGTTCAGATGGGTCTGGATATTGATAAATTTAAAAGTGTTTTAACTATGGCCGGAAAGGATGAAATGGTTATTCTAGAAAAGGATGACGAACTTAACAGATTAGTAGTCAACATAGGAAATTTGACAAGAGCTATGCCATTGCTTGATACCTCTGGAATGCCAGATCCCAAAGTTCCATCATTAGACTTGCCAGCTAATGTTAGCGTAGCTTCTGGAGAAATTGGTCAAGGAATCAAAGCTTCTAAAGCCGTCTCAGATCATATTGCACTTTCAACCTCAAAAGACAGTTTTAGGTTAGTTTGTGAAGGCGATAATCAGAATAGGGTTGATTTGTCTCTAGGAAAAGATCAGCTTGAAAAATTAAGTTCATCAGAAGATTGTACTTCTTTATTTTCATTGGAGTATTTCTCTTTAATGGTAAATTCACTTCCAGCAGATCGCATACTTCACATTATGTTAGGTTCAGACCTTCCAGTTAAGATAGATGCTGATTTGGCAGTTGATGACGTCACAGGAGCCCAAGGTAATGTTAAATTTCTGTTAGCTCCAAGAATAGATAGAGATTAAATGTCAAATAAGCATTTTCTCCACATCTCAGACTACAGTAAAGAAGAATTATGGGATATTTTAGAACTATCAAAAGTTGTAAAAGCAAAATTTCATCGTCGTGAGGATCACAAAGTATTCCACAATAAATCTTTAGCAATGATATTTGCTAAGCCTTCTGCGCGTACTCGAGTTTCTTTTGAAACTGGCTTTGAGTGGATGGGTGGACATGCCTTGTTCCTTGGTCCAAATGATATAGGTATTGGAAAAAGAGAAGCTATCAAAGATATCTCTAGAGTTTTTAGTAGATATAACGACATAGTAATGGCACGTCTTTTTGATCATGAACATGTAATAGAGCTGGCTAAACATTCTACAGTTCCTATCGTCAATGGTTTGACAGATTACAATCATCCTTGTCAAATAATGGCAGATATCTTTACAATTTGGGAGCATCTTGGCAATATTGATAACGCTAAGATAGTTTACATGGGCGATGGAAATAATATTGTTCATTCATGGCTTCATTTGTCAATGAGGTTTCCTTTAGATTTTACTTGCTGTTGTCCTAAAGGCTACGAGCCAGACCAAAATTTAGTTGATCAAGCTATAAGTTCAGGTGTTTCAAATATTACTATTAGTCAGGATCCCTTTTCAGCCGTGGAAGGTGCTGATGTGATTTACACAGACGTTTGGGCCTCGATGGGCCAGAAAGAAGAAGCCGAAGAACGCGAAAGATTATTCAAAGATTTCCAAGTTAATACTAAGTTAATGAGTTCAACTGGAAAAAACACTCTTTTCATGCATTGTTTACCGGCAGAGAGAGATAGAGAGGTTACTGATGAAGTTATGGAATCAAAAAATTCAATCGTATTTGATCAAGCTGAAAATAGAATGCACGTTCAAAATGCAATAATGATTATGTTGAGTGAAAAATGGGAATAGACAAAGTAGGAGTTATCGGAGCTGGCCAGATGGGCGCAGGTATTGCCCAAGTTTGCGCATCTATTGGTAAAGTAGTCACTTTGTGTGATATCAAGCAAGATTTTTTAGATATTGGAATGTCTATAATAAATAGAAATCTAAAGAGAAGTGTTTCTAAGGAGCGTATTACTCAAAAGCAAATGGATCAAACTCTTGGTAACGTAGGTATAACTTTAGAAAAAAATGAACTAAAAGACTGCGACATAGTGATCGAAGCAATAGTTGAAGATGTAAACATCAAAAAAGGTCTATTTTCAGATTTGGGGAATATATGTAGTTCAAATACAATCCTCGCTTCAAATACTTCTAGTATTCCTATAGGTATTTTGGCTGAGGCAAGTGGAAGGCCAGAGAAAGTTGTTGGGATGCATTTCATGAACCCCGTTCCAGTCATGAAACTGGTAGAAGTAATTAGGGCTACAGATACTTCGGATTATACCTTTAACATGACTTTCAATTTGGCGAAAGATTTGCATAAAGTTCCAGTTTTAGTTAATGATTTTCCAGGTTTCGTTAGCAATAGAATCTTATTACCAATGCTCAATGAAGCAATGTTTTGTGTTATGGAAGGAGTTGCTGAACCTGAGGCTGTAGATACAGTTATGAAGTTAGGAATGAGTCACCCAATGGGTCCTTTGACATTAGCTGATTTTATTGGTTTAGATACTTGTTTAGCCATAATGGAAGTACTTCACAAAGACTTAAATGATGATAAATATCGGCCATGTCCACTTCTTGAAGAGATGGTCAAAGTGGGTAAATTGGGTAAGAAGTCCGGTGAAGGTTTCTACAAATACTAATGCTTTAAGTATAAGCACCATTTTAGTATGATATGTCAGAAAAGAAAAAAGATGCAATTGAGTCTCTAGGTTTGGATGAAGCACTCGCAGATTTAAAATTCTTAGCTCAGAAAGTTTCCGACATGTCTAAAGATTTAGCAAAAAAAGCAGTGGATAATGCGGAAGGTGTGACTGACAAAGTTGGAGAGATTGTAGATTCAACTGGGGATGCCTTAATTACTGCAGGGGAAACTATTAAACAGACTAAAAAAATGTTTGATAAAGATTAGTTCTTCCACTTGATGTTACAGCCCATTGAAGGTATTTGCACAAATTCTATTTCGTTGCCGCTCAATGTAGCCTCTACGGCCATTTTTAATTCTTCACGAGTAACATTTTCTGGCTCTTTCCAGTTGTTATCAAGTCTTCCTCTGTATTTTAATTTTCTATCAGCGTCATAAAGGAAAATATCTGGAGTGCAAACTGCACTGTATAATTTTGCAATATCTTGAGTTTCATCAAATAGGTATGGAAAGGGATAGTTTTTGGCCTTAGCCTGTTCTGCCATTTTTTCTGGTGAATCTGCAGGGTAGTTATCAGCGTCGTTTGAACTTATTAGAACGAAATCTACGTTTGAAGAGTAATTATTAGCTAGTTCTATTATTCGATCTTCTACAGCCTTCGCATATGGGCAGTGATTGCAAGTGAAGATGACTACGAGAACTTTATTTGTAAAATCTTCAATAGATAAATCCTTTCCATCAATATTCGGTAAGTTAAAGTAAGGGGCTTTAGAGCCCAGCTTAACCATAGTTGATTCAGTTAATGCCATGATATTGCATCGAGATAGCATATTAAGAGTATTTCTTTTAAACCATGCTAAATACCTGATATAATATGAAGGCTACCAAAGACATATTTCGTGCATACGATATCCGAGGCGTTTATGGTGAAGAATTGGACGCAGAAATTGGTGAAAGAGTAGGCTTAGCCTTTGGTAATTTTCTGAGAAATAAGCACAATGGCGGAAAAATCTCTATTGGTTGTGACGCGAGAGTCAGTTCCCCTGAATTACAAATGGCAGTTTCAGAAGGAGCTTCTAGGGCTGGTTTTGATGTAGACATTATTGGTATGGTTCCAATTCCAGTTGCAAATTATTTTACTTGGAAATCAAATCTTAATTCAGATGAATATGTCGCGGGTGTTTACATAACTGCAAGCCACAACCCTGCAGAATATAATGGGATAAGGTTTAGACATCCTGATGGAACTGGTTTTACTGAAGGAAACGTAGAAATTAAAAGAATATTTTTCGAAGAAAAATTAATTGAGCATAATCAGGGAACAATTAGTAATTTATCATCTGAAGAAGTTTTAGAGGATTACATGAGGTTTGTTTCAACTAAGGTTGGAAGTTTGAATGGCATGAAGGTTGCTCTAGACCCTGGTAATGGAGTTGGCTGTGTTGTGGTCGATAAAATATTTGAGCGATTAGGTGCTGAAACACTCAGCATTAACAATACGCCAGATGGTACTTTCCCTAACAGGCCTTCTGAGCCTGCACCTAAGAATCTAGGGGATCTAATCGAAGTTATGAGCAATGGTGAATTTGATTTTGCAGTTGCCTTCGATGGCGATGCAGACCGTTGTGTGTTTATTGACGAAGAATCAAACCCAGTTTCAGCAGAGAAAATTGGTATTATAGTTTCGAAAAGCTTGATAACTCCAGATTCAAACAAGGTACTGGCCGGCGTACCTTGTTCGATGATTTTAGAAGAAGAAATTCCTAAGATTGGTGGCGAATTGATTTGGATACGAGTAGGAGATGTTTTCGTTTGTGAAGAATTAAAAAAGCATAATGCAGCAATCGCTATGGAGATTTCAGCTCATTTTTTTGCACCCGGTCTGACGGAATTCATATTCGATGATCCCATTATTTTTAGCTTGAAATTGGCAGAATTTATAAATAATTCATCTAAAACGCTTGGAGATTTTTCCAAGGAAATTCCATCTTATCCTTATGAAGAATTGAAATTCAAGTGTCCTGATTCTATAAAATTTAATGTAAATGCGGATCTTGAGAAAACATTCATTGACATGGGATATAAAGTTGAAACAATTGACGGAGTCAAGATTTGGCTGGAAGGTGGTTGGGTTCTGCTGAGGCCATCAAACACTCAACCAGTAATACGTATGTTTGCAGAGGCTATGGATAATAATAGGTTAAAGGAAATAAAAAGTGAATTTAAAAACTATTTTGATAAATCTGTAGAAAAGTTTATTGTTTGAGGACTTAGTTCTTCCAAGCACTTTTACTATTTTGTTTATAGTAATCGTGAGTTTTTCGCTATCTTTTTATGCGAATTTTTCTAAAGTTCTTGATAATGGAGGTTCAGTTCTTGCATTTTTAATCTGCTTTGTATCTGGGGTCTTTGGACATTGGAGTTGGCTCTTAATTATTCTACTTTTTGTTGGAAGTTCTTTTTTAGCAACAAGATTTGCTATAGTTTACAAAAAAGCTTTGGGTGTGGAAGAAAGCGATGAAGGTACCCGTGGAGGCTCAAATGTAATTTCAAATGGAATATTACCACCTCTCATCGCCTTAACATACAGTTTTGGACTTCTCTCGCCTGAACAAGCTTTGGTGGCTTTCACAACTTCCATGGCGGCTGCAAGTGCAGACACTATGGCTAGTGAAATAGGTGTCCTTTCTCCATCTCCAGTTTTGATTACCAATCCTAGGAAAGTGGTTGAGCCTGGAGTTGACGGAGGCATATCTTTTGAAGGCTTAACTGCATCTTTTCTATCGGCGGTGTCAATTTCTATGCTAGCTTATGCTGGTTTTCTTGTGTTAATTGAAGAAAAGCACGCCTTTTCTGCCTCAATTGAGTTAAATTATCTTTTTATCTCGGTATTTTTTGGTTTTTTGGGCAGTGTAATCGATTCTCTTCTTGGAGCAACGCTTCAGAATAGAGGGATTTTAACGAACAATGGTGTCAATTTAGTTTCAATTTCAGTCTCAGTAATGTTATCACTGTCTTTTTTAGAAGTTCTTTAGTTTTTTTGAACGTATTTTTATATATTGTCTCTTAACTCGTTTGAAGATATAAATGTTACCAGGAAATTCACCAGTGGTTATTTTGAAAGAAGGAACTCAAAGAGACAGTGGAAAAAAAGCCACACATAATAATATTGCAGCTGCTAAAGCTATTGCTGAAGCAGTCCGATCTACACTAGGCCCTAAGGGCATGGACAAAATGCTTGTTGATTCTATGGGAGATGTGATAATAACTAATGATGGAGTCACTATTTTGAAAGAGGTTGAAGTTCAGCACCCTGCTGCTAAAATGATTGTTGAGATTGCTAAAACACAAGACTCTGAGTGTGGAGATGGAACAACTACCGCAGTTATTCTTGCAGGTGAACTTTTGAAAAACGCTGAAGAATTGATGGATAAGGGAGTTCATCCAACGGCTATTTCTAATGGGTATCGAAGAGCCTCAAATGAATCGTTAGAGCTTCTTGACAAAATTTCCAGAAAAGTTAGCCGTTCCGATGTTAAGACATTGAAATCTATTGCTATAACTTCAATGACTGGTAAGTCCTCTGAAGCTAACGCAGAATTCTTGGCAGATTTAACTGTAAACTCTATTAAGGCTGTCGCAGAGAAAAAAGAAAAGAATAGTTTTGAGGTGGATAGGTCTAATATTAAAATTCAGAAAAAGCAAGGAGGTTCTATTGCAGATACTGAGCAAGTTTCAGGTATAATAATGGACAAAGAGCCAGTTCATACAGATATGCCTAGAAATGTTAAGAAAGCAAAAGTAGCTTTAATTGATGCACCTCTCGAAATTAAAAAGACTGAAATTGAATCTAAAATTCAAATAAACGATCCTTCTCAGATTCAGGCTTTTTTAGATCAGGAAGAATCTACTATTAAGAAAATGGTTGATACTATTTCAAAATCAGGCGCAACTGTTTTGATTTGTCAAAAGGGCATTGACGATCTGGCTCAACATTTCCTTGCTAAAAATAATATCATGGCTATTAGACGTGCTAAGAAATCTGATATTGATGCATTGTCTAAGGCTACGGGTGGCAGAGTCATATCTAATATTGATTCAATGAGTAAGAAAGATCTCGGTTTTGCAGGTTTGGTTGAAGTTAGGAAGATTGGTGATGACGATATGACCTTTGTAACTGATTGTAAAAATCCAAAAGCAGTCAGTATTTTGGTTAGAGCAGGAAGCGAGCACGTAGCTGATGAAATTGAGAGAAATCTTGACGATGCAATTGGTGTAGTTTCTTTAGTCTTTAAGGACGGCAAAATTGTGACTGGAGGGGGAGCCGCAGAAATTGAGTTGGCTTTGAAGTTGAGAAAGTTTGCTCCAAGAGTCGGTGGTCGAGAACAAATGGCTATCGAAGCTTTTGCCAATGCTATTGAGGTTGTTCCAAGTACCTTGGCTGAAAATGCAGGATTGGACGTAATTGATACATTAATGGGATTGCGAAAATCACATACAAAAAAAGGGCGTAATCAACATGCTGGTCTGGATGCATACTCAGGAAAAGTTGTCAATATGCAATCAAGAAACGTTGTTGAACCTTTAAGAGTTAAGACACAAGCTGTAAGCAGCGCTACAGATGTAGCTACAATGATTTTGAGAATTGATGATGTTATTGCGTCAAAGCAACCTGAAGGTCCTGAACCTGATGGTAGCGATGGCATGGGCGGAATGGGCCCAGGCATGATGTAAAATTAGTTACGTGATGGTTCAGGTGCGTCTGGATTCACATTCAGATTTTTCAAAGCTTTTTCAGCTTTGCTTTTACTTATTTTTCCTTCCCGTAGAAGTGAACTTATTGCAGCGGCAGCAATATATTGATCATCGATTTCAAAATATTTCCTCAAATTTTCTCTAGTATCGCTTCTTCCAAAACCATCAGTTCCAAGTGTTGTATATTTTCCAGGAATCCAACTTCTTATCATGTCCGGCACTGCTTTCATGTGGTCAGTAGCTGCAACAGTAGTCATTTCCTTGTTGTTCATAATTTTACTTATGTAAGGTATTTTAGCCTTTTTCATTGGATTTAAATTATTCCATCTTTCACATTCAATTGCTTCTCTTCGGAGACCTCCAAAACTTGTAGCACTCCATACATCACAATTTATTCCTAAATCGTTCAATATTTTCTCAGCTTTCAAAACTTGCATCATAATAGGTCCACTTCCTATCAGCCTTACTTGTGCCCTTGAAGAGCCCTTAAATTTGTATATTCCTTTCAAAACACCTTCTTCACAATTTTTTGGGATAGCTGGCATCTGGTAATTCTCATTGTAGAGTGTTAAATAGTAAAAAATATCTTCATTATTATCATACATTCTTCTTAGACCTTCTTTAACTATTATTCCAATCTCGTAAGCGAATGCTGCGTCATATGACAGACAGTTGGGAACTGTGGTGGATGTTAGAAGACTGTGTCCATCTTGATGCTGAAGTCCCTCACCATTTAGCGTCGTCCTTCCTGCCGTAGCTCCCAATAAAAATCCTTTAGCTCTAGAATCTGCAGCACACCATATTTGATCACCAACTCTTTGAAATCCAAACATTGAGTAGTAAATGTAGAATGGTATAGTAGGTTTACCTACTGTTGAATAAGCCATACCTGCGGCAGTAAAGCTACTCATTGCACCAGCTTCAGATATTCCTTCTTCCAAAATTTGGCCGCTTTCAGATTCTTTATAGCTCAATAGTAATTCCGAATCAACGGGAGTGTAAATTTGGCCTTGTGCATTGTATATTTTGAATTCTGTAAACAAAGCTTCCATTCCAAATGTTCTGGCCTCGTCAGGTACTATTGGAACTATCAGGTTCCCAATCTTGTCATCTTTCATAAGGTTTCTAAGTAACCTTACAAATGCCATCGTGGTAGAAACCTCTTGTTCTTTTGGCGTTCCCTTATCAAATTCAGTAAAAGCGCTATCTTTCGGCATATGAAATCCACTGTATGTACTATTTCTTGTTGGTAAATATCCGCCTAGTACGTTCCGCCTATTTCTGAGGTATTTAATTTCTTCACTGTCAGAAGATGGTTTGTAGTAAGGCATTTCTTCAAGTTCAGAGTCTGTAAATGGTATCTCTAACAAATCTCTAAAATATGCCCAGTCAGACTTTTCCAGTGATTTCTTTTGATGTGTCATGTTACGCGCTTCAAATCCTTCCCCCAGAGCCCAACCTTTCACGGTTTTAGCCAAAATTACTGAAGGCTGTCCAATGTGTTTTGTAGCTTCATTATAAGCTGAGTATAGTTTGACTGAATCGTGGCCTCCTCTTCTTAATTTAGTTAGTGCTTTATCGTCTAAATGTTTAACTAAGTTTCTTAAGTCTTCCTCTGGCCCAAAGAATTTTTCTCTTATGTAATCTCCAGTAGATGCGGCTAAATTTTGATAATCTCCATCTACAGTACTTTCCATTTTGCGCAGTAAATGTCCCATGTCATCTTTCTGCAACAGTTCATCCCAGTCTCTACCCCATAGAACTTTAAGTACATTCCAGCCCGAACCTCTAAAGATTGCCTCAAGCTCTTGAACAATTTTCCCATTTCCCCTTACGGGACCATCTAATCTTTGTAGGTTACAATTGATTACAAAAGTCAAATTATCTAATTTCTCTCTGTGAGCTAAATGTAACGCATGTAATGTTTCCGGTTCATCACACTCACCATCACCTAAGAAAGCCCATACTCTACTTTTAGAGGTGTCGGCAATTCCCCTCTCTTGTAAATAGCGGAGAAATCTTGCATGGTAAATAGCATTTGTAGGTCCAAGGCCCATTGAGACCGTAGGAAATTCCCAAAAGTCAGGCATCAATCTTGGATGAGGATAACTAGATAATCCCTCAGAAAAGGCTTCTCTTCTAAAGTGATTAAGTTGTGCATTTGTTAGTCTTCCCTCTAAAAAAGCTCTAGAATATATTCCTGGTGATGAATGGCCTTGATAGTAAATGAAATCTCCAATTCCATTTTCTTTTCCCTTAAAAAAGTGGTTAAATCCTACCTCATACAAACTTGCGGCAGATGCATACGTAGAGATGTGGCCTCCAAGCCCAGCAAAATTTTTATTGGCTTTTGAAACCATCATTGCTGCGTTCCATCTGATAATTCTTCTTATTTTCTTCTCAATAGCTTCATCACCAGGATATTCTGATTCGGATTCAGGAGGTATAGTATTAACATATGGACTATTTGTTAACAAAGGTATTGAGATATTTCTCGTTCTAGCCTCTCTTATTAATGTTTGTAAAAGATATCTTGCTCTTTCCTCACCTTTGAGGTCAATTATTGCGGCAATGGACTCTACCCATTCTTCAGTTTCCTGTGGGTCTCTATCCGGTAACTGTTGCCGATATCCTTTTTCCATTATTGTCACTCCTGCAGCATGTTTGTATTGATGTGTTTATTTAACTCTTTTTTATCTCTTCCATTTATATTTTGAACATAGGACAGCAATAGTGGAAAATAAACAGAAGCTTCTCCCCAAATCATTACTTCATCCATTTGGCTGTCATTTTTGCCCCATGATATTGCCTCTTTTAGTGTAGATCCAGACAAACCTCCATCTCTGGAATCTGCAGTACTTATTTGAATTCCAAACTTGTGCTTCCTAACATTAAAACCAAGCATTTCAGCCATTACAACAGAGTCCTGTGAATAATTTTTAGGTACCCCTCCCCCAACTATAATCAATCCCGAATTTCCAGAAACTTTTTTCATCATTGCAATCTCTCTCAAATCTTTAATCGAATCAATACTCATACTGTCTTCCTTTTCAACTTGATTCATTGCAAGGCCAATTCCTATCGAGCAATCATTTAAAGCTGGAATAAATATTGGAACATTCATCTCATATGCCGCTTGCATTACACTGTCTTGTGACTCTTTAGCTTCAGACAACCATTGACCACAAACATTCATAAATTCTCTACTTGAATAGTTTCCGGGTTGCATTTCTTTTGCAATTTTCTTATAAGTTAAATCTACGTGCTGTAGCTCTAGTTCATCGAGAACATGGTCGTATACTCTGTCAATCATTAGATTTTGTAGTGTTTTGTCTTCAACTTCTTCATTTAGAACATAATGTTTGTATCCTAGTGCTTCAAGCATATCTTGCTCAAACAAAGCTCCGGTGCAAACTAAGCAATCTACTAAATTATTCCTTACCGAATCAATCACTAGTTGCCGCAATCCAGCACTAAATAGGCTTCCAGCTAGAGACCATATTATGGTTGTTTTTGTTTCAAGTTCTGTTTTGTAAAGTTTTGCTCCAGTTCCTATTTGGCGTGCTTGAAAACTACTTTTGCTAAAAGCTTCTATCAATTGCGAAGAATATTTTAAATCGTCGAAAGTAATGTGCTCTACTTCTTTACTTAGTATCCTATTCCTTCGTGATATTTGCTTACTTGTGAATTGGTAATTTGGCTTCTCAGGAAAAACGTTCTTTGTCATATTAATTCTCCATTACCATTAGTTTATTCTTTTCTCTAATCCTAATTGCATTAATCCCTTTTGCTTTTAGGCTTAGTAAAATCTCTTTATCATTTGTGGCAATTAAGTATCCTTTTTCTGCAGATTTTACTAGCAAATCATCAGCGTATCCTGTCCCTATGTCTATTGTCTTCATTTTTGAGCAAAAGGCTAATGCAGCTGTACTCTTTTTAATCTTCATTTTTTTTAATTCATCAAGGACACATGTTGCTATTCTTATTTCATGGTTTGGAGCAACGAGAGCAATTGCCTCTCTAAAGTCGACGCCTCCACTAAATGTCCATAAAATTATGTTTGTATCTGGTAAAACTATATTCATTATTCAATAATACCATAGCCTATTAGGTGCCATTTACCGTCAGCTCTTCTGCTTAGGGCAATTCTTTGGCCAACAGGTGCACAAACAGGTATTGTTAGTTTGATATCTACTATATTATCCTTTACTGTAACAGGGACTCCAACAGTAGTGCGAGTGCCTACGGTAATCATCAGTGGTTCTTTTGTTTTTATTTCATCCATGTCCTTGACTTTTTTAGTTCCGACAACTCTCTCTAACAAGGTAGTTTTGACATTGAATCTTTCCCAAACAGGAGGTAAAGTTCCAGGCTTACCTATAACATTGCCAAGTAGTGAATCTGATTTAGTAATCGAGGGGTCAAGGCTGGTTCCGATAGCTACGAGTCCACCGGGTTTGATTTCTTTCCTTGAAGTACCGCTGTGCAGTGTGGTGATTTTAGTTTTTATGGGTTGCAATCCTTTTTTGGTATTTCTTCCAGGTCTTATTTCTATACTATCTCCTATCTTAATCTTACCTTTTTTAATTGTTCCTCCTAAAATCCCACCTTTAATATTTTTAGGGATTGTTCCAGGTTTATTAATATCAAATGAACGTGCAATATCCATTTGAAAGTCTTCGTTTGCATTTTTCTCGGGTGTTGGGAACAAATTTTCGATTACTTCAATAAGTAAATCAATATTTTTGTTATGATGTGCAGATACAGGAACTATAGGCGCATCCTGAAGGCGTGATCCTTCAAGAAAATTCTTAATTTCTTTGTATGATTCAAGGGCCCTTTCTCTTGTGCAAATATCGATTTTACTCTGAACTACTATAAATTTATCAAAGCCCATAATCTCTAAGGCAGATAAGTGCTCGCGAGTCTGTGGTTGCGGACATGTTTCATTTGCAGCAATAATCAAGATTGCAGCATCCATTATTGCAGCTCCGCTAAGCATTACTGCCATCAGGGTTTCATGGCCCGGTGCATCAACGAAACTTACAGTTCTTAGATGCTCATTCTTAGAATCACTGTAGTTTTTTAGATTCGGCTCAGATGTGAAAGTAGTAATTTTTTTACTAGTTACTTTGTAAAAATCAGCATCAGCGTATCCTAATTTAATAGATATTCCTCTTTTAAGTTCTTCACTATGTTGATCAGTCCATTTTCCAGTCAGTGCTTGGGTTAGTGTTGTCTTACCGTGATCTACATGCCCTACCATTCCGATATTAATTTCGGCTTGGGGGGCAGCACTCAATTTAAGCCTCCTCGGGCTTTAGTAACTCCTCTATAGATTTAGGACCATATTCAATAACCTTAAGATTAATCTGTGAAACTTCACTGCTCAGATTTCTTCCTCTGATTAACTTTCGGCGACGTTGTCCGTCTTTAGATGGATTAAATCCTACGGATTTAGTCATTAGAATTTTCCTTCTCTGGTTTCCACCTATATCTCCTCTAAGTGGGACGCCGGAATTATCTGATCCTCCGGTTATTTTTAGACGATAACCTGGTAGATCCAAGAATATTCCATCAATTTCTTCACCAACAGCTTTTCCAACAAGAGCGTTGGATTTATCTTCGGCAAGGACTTTTTGATAAGCTTTCTTTTCTTTCGGGTCGGCTATTACTGTTTTGAATTCTGCCATTTAACTCCTCAGTAGATTGACGCACAAACGCTAATATTTAAAGAATCGTCTCGAAGTAACATTAATATACTAACCAACTGCATACAATTAATGAGTCTACTCGTTATTGCAATAGATAGAGACAATGATTTGGGTAGAAAAACGGGTATCCGGAGCCCAGTCTTAGGACGTGAAGCTAACATCCGGGCTAGTTTGGAGTTAGGTCTTTCAGATCCAGAAGAAAGCGACACTAATACGATGCTTGCAGCCATAAAAACATATGATCAATTATTGGAAAAGGGAAAGAAAGTTGAGGTTGTTACAATATGTGGCGACGTCAGAGTTGGAACTAAATCAGATATGAAAATAGCCAATACACTGGATCAAGTTATCTCGAAAACTGGAGCAACAAGAGCAATACTTGTTAGTGATGGGGCTGAAGACAGAGAATTGGAGCCAATTATTCGTTCAAGATTGAGAATAGATTCGACAAGGATGGTTGTTGTTCAGCAATCCAGACCGATTGAAGATACACTTTACACCATAATTCACAAGATGGAAGATCCAAAAATCCAGCGTCAGTTTATTCTTCCTATGGCCTTGATTGCATTAGCTTGGGGATTGGCAAGTCTTTTGGGCTCATCAGAGATAGCTTCCGGGGCAATATGGGTAATACTTGGTGGTTATTTGTTGGTCAAAGTTGCAGGTTGGGAAGAAGCTATAAAGAAATTTTATACTGACTTGTTGACGGTTACAAGTGAACGAGTCCCCCTCTATTCTTACGCTTGGTTAATTGCAGCTTTAATGATGATTGTCGGGCTCACACAGGGTCTTGATCAGATGCAGGAATCTGCTAATTCAGGTGGTGGAATCTTAGGTATGGTTTTGGCCTTTCTTTCCTTGGATGGCATTCTTTTATTATTTTTATTTGCCTTAGTGATTATTGAAGTCGCACGAACAATTGACACCTATTTGAGAGATGGCATTTTCAATATTAATATTGTGAGATTCATTTTCACCGTAGCAAGTATGGGTCTTATTTTGGCTGGTATCGTTGAGATTGTTGATGACATTTTTGTTAAAGACAATTTCAATTCTGAAAATGTAACATATATTCTTACAGGTATAATATTACAATTCATAGGTTTGTTAGTACACGATAGTATCCGCGGCAGGGTAGATGATAATTCTTCAGCTACTGAAGAATAGTTATGCCAAATTACGAAGTATTGAGAATAGGACATAGACCGGAAAGAGATAAGAGAATAACAACGCATGTAGCTTTGACTGCAAGAGCTTTTGGTGCATCAAAGATATATCTTTCAAATCCAGATAGTCGAGTGGTTAGTTCAGTTGAAGAAGTAGTCAAAAAATTTGGAGGAAATTTCTCTATTGTTCCAATCTCTAATCCAAAAGGTCTTGTTAAGTCTTCTACCTCTCAGATAATTCATTTAACTATGTTTGGTTTACCAATTGATGAAAAAATAAAGGAAATTGGTAACAATGATAAAGATGTGCTATTCATTGTAGGAGCTGAAAAGGTTCCTGCATGGGTTTTTGAGTATTCAGACTATAATATTTCCATTGGCAATCAGCCCCATTCAGAAGTAGCAGCCCTAGCAATTGCAATTAATAGCTTAACCTCCGGATCATACAATAAAGAATTTAAGGGTAAACTTTCAGTTGTTCCTTCTGCCACACATAGAGAAATGAAAGGATCGGGTTAAGGTTCGGCTTCTCCTGATTTTAACATAGTTATATCAATAAAAGACATTTTTATTTTTCCCTTACGATCTTTACGAGGAACCTCTTCAGTCCCGATTTCGACGTTGTGAACGTGGACTTCAACTTCTTGTTTGAAACGGTTTTTAAATTGCTCGGCTACGTTAACTGCATTCGAAATTGATTTTCCTCTAGCTTTTAGGTGAACACTTTCGATTTCATCTCTACTAAAATATGACAGCATGTCTGGGAAATAGAGGAAAGGATCATCATGGCCTACAAAAATAGTTCCCGAATTTCCGTCTAGCTTTTTATTTATTCTAAATCTTCTTTTCGGCTTTGAACTCTTATTTCCTTTTTTCATCTTTATATTATTGTTATTATCTTTCTTTTCAGCCATATAATAATATTTGATGTATCTATATATTGCTAATCAAAACTCTCTGCAATCCATTTTGACTCTATTTTTTTATAAAATGCAAGGCTCAGTAGTGATAAAATTCCGCAGATAAGAGATAGTGCCACAAGGATGGTGGAGGGTCTATGATTAATTGCTAAGCTTAGTATTGTCATTGCAATCATAGGTGGAACAGATACCAGGAAGAATTTGATGAAAACAAAAGCATCAAAAAGAGCAGAATTAGTTTTTAATCCAGTAGACATAGCTGTGTAATTTACTATGTAAATTCCAACAGTTATCATTACTATCAATCCGATTGGAAGCAAACTTAATTCATTACTCATGTAGGAAATAAGTGTCATAAAAATTAATGGAATCCACCAAGTGATAGTTCCAAATAAAAATAGCCTTGCTCTTATTATATCGGAGACTGTTATTGGCAGAGTTGAATAAAACTGTGGAGTATCAATTGAATTTAACCAAGAATAAAGCATTGTGCCAAAAAACCCTATCATTACTCCATAAAATATGGTATTAAAATCAATCTGTATCGGCAATCCTCTATCCAAAAACCAGTTCATGAATGTCAGGAATCCAAGAGGAAATAGGAATGAAAAAAACATTTTTGTTCCAGTTTTACTTCTTTCCAAATCTATTCTTTCCTTTGCAATAATTCCAGGTATGCCTATTTCTTTTGCCCAATTATATTTTTGAGTGTATTCTTTGAATCTATTCTTGTATCCTATTATGCTTATGCTGGTAGTATTTTTGTATTCTTTAATATTCATGGTAGCAACTAGTGATAAAATAATGGGAATTGCTGCACCTAAGAGTAATAGATTTATTTGCCGATTCAAATACCATTCCAGACTTCCTGTTATTTCATAATTGTAGAATATTACGGAGTAGCTGATGATGAAGATTATGGCAGATGAAATGCCTTGTATTAGCGAAATTCTGTAAAAACTCGATATATAATAGGAGAAAGATATTCCTGTACAAAATGAAAAATATAAAGTAAGGCTAAATGCCAATAGATTTGTTAGACTTATATCTGTGTAAATAGTCCCAATAATTGCACCTACCAAAGCAGGTAACATTGTAAATAAGGTATAAAATATAATTTCCTTGCAAAAATATAATAAAGTAATTTTTTTTTGGGTTATAGGCTGTGTAGTTGAGAGCCCCAGTATTAATCCGAAGTATCCAAATATTCTTTCAAGAAATTCGTTTCCAAAGAAAGCTAGAGAGCCTGCAAAAAGGCCATAAAAGATTGCTGAAATATGCAGTATTTGTAAATAATCACGATATCCCATATCTTCTATCATCACGTCTGAAAATAATATAGCTAATAATCCAGAAATCATTACTAATATTGGAAAAGAAAAGAATCCTTTGCCACTAGCAAAACTAGTGTTTAGGCGAATTTCCTCTTGAAGCATTCTCATCAAAATTAGTCTATTCATTTGACAATCTCATGGAATAGCTTTTCAAGCGTAAGATTCTGTTTCTTCAAATCTTTTAAATTAATAAGAGATTGAATTCTACCTTGATGTATAATGGCCGCCCTGTGGCATAATCTTTCAGCGTTTTCTAGTAAATGTGTATTAATGAATACAGTTCCACCATCATCCACGTATTCTTTCAGCCATTGCCTAACTTTAGACTGAACAAGAGGATCAAGATTTATGAATGGCTCATCTAAGAACATTAGTTTTGCATCAGATATGAAGGCTGAGGCCAACATGACCTTTTGCTTCTGACCTCTGGACAGGTTTCGACAAACTCTTCCCTCCATTAAATCCAGTTCAAAGAAATTTAACCAATAATCTATTTGTTTATCATCAATATTCCTTATATTAACAACTAATTCTAACACTTCTCTAGGTGTCAGGAAACTGGGCGGAGACTCTTGCTCAGGAACAATTGCTATCCTTGATTTTATATCCTTGAAGTGGTTGAAAGTTTCTAGCCCAAATACATCAGCTTTTCCCTCGGAAGGTTTTAGCTGACAGGTGAGAATTTTTAGTAGTGTAGTTTTACCAGCTCCGTTAGGCCCTAAGAGTCCAAAGAACTCACCCTCTTTTACTTCTAGTTCTACATTAGCTAGAGCTTCCACTTCATCATATCTTTTTGAAAGATTTTCACATTTTATTACAGACATCTAAGAAAACATTTTTTTAATAGTTCTAGAGATAATACTCTTATCATTTGAATCCACTTCAGGTTTTTCTTTGTCCTTTCCAAAAATACTCTTTCTTATAAAAAACATGTTATCTTCATAGTTTAGTGTATCTTTTCCTACTAGCCTCATAGGCAAAGGTAGAATCTCCCAGGTTTTATCAATTATACTTTGATATTTTTTGTCATTATTAATATATGAAAGACCTTTACCGGCAATTCCATTCATAGATGAAATAATAATCTTTGTTGCCAAGCCTAATACTACGGAATCAGCTTTATTCTTTGCCATTTCTGATGCTGCAGATGCGGAATTGTTAATTTCCTTACTTATTCCCTTTACGTTTTGATTAATTTTATTTTTTATATCTTCAAGCATATTATGGTATTCTCTTTATGTTAATTAAATCTGTCCTGTTCGACAGCTCTCCAAAGATATGTCCCAAGTAGGGCTAAAGCGTAGGCAAAACATACTTCAGAATATTCGTTGAATTCTTCTAATTCTTCAGTTACAAGTGGTGAAAGAACCTCTATAAGTATAAATATTATTCCAACTACAAAAGCAGGAACAATCGATCTTGGAATTTTCAATACCCAGGTGCTTAAATGTGAAAATTTTGCCGGTATTAATGTTTCACTCCAAGGCCTTCTAAATGCGTGTGGGATTATTGAGGTATAAGTTGAAAATACTATTGCACCAAAGGCAAGAAAAATTTCCATATTTTCTCGATGGTGAAGATTCATCGCATCTCCTTTAGTGGCATCTTTAGAAGAATCTGACAATTCATAACCTATAGCTCTCTGGCCAAATTCTAATTCTTGAAGTGATGCATATAGAGCAACAGAAAAAAAGGCAAGTAATTGTATAGTTACAAATAAACGTTTCAAGTTTGTAACACCCTTGTGCTTTAATTCGTTTAGTATATATCTTCCCATTCCTACTATAGCAATAAAAAGGAAGAAGACAGTTAAATTTTCAATGTATCCATCCTCATATTGCAGTCTGTCAAAAAAATTTGGACTTATTAGGAAAAGAATTATTATAGAGAGTAAGGCGAAAATAGAACTTTTTGCAACAAAACCTCTGTAGATGCCTTCTAGATTTTCAATTTCTAATTCTGAAAAGTGTTTTTCCGCTTTCATATCCTCTCTTTGTCCTTAATTGAACAGCTAATATTATTTGAACTATGACGTTCTTATTTATAAACTTTGTAGACCAATTCTATTATTAATTCATGTTTCCAGAGGTATTTCAAGCGGGGGTCGCATAGCCAGGCCAATTGCGCTGGGTTTAGGTCCCAGTCCTTAGTGGTACGAGGGTTCAAATCCCTCCCCCCGCACCATTCATTTGCCGCAATAAACTTTAACCATTTCCTGCATTATGTTAATCATGTTTGGGGGTATAGAGCTCGGAGGCACAAAGTGCATACTAGCAGTGGCAGAGTCTCCAAGGAATATTATTTCAAAAAAAATTATTAGTACTGGGTACCCTGAAAATACTTTCTCTGAAATTTATTCTTTCTTCAGTGATTATTCGATAACGAGGCTTGGTGTAGGTTCTTTTGGACCAATCATTTTAAACCCCGAATCAGAAAAGTTTGGCACAATCGTATCCGAAAGTAAGGACTTTTGGGAAGGAGTTAATGTATTTCATTCCTTAGAAAAAATTTGCACGACTATTTCCATAGATACTGATGTAAATGCTGCAGCAATTGGTGAATACAAGTATGGATTAGGGGCAAAATGTCAAACACTAGCTTATGTCACCGTAGGGACAGGTATAGGCGTAGGTGTACTTTTAGATGGAAAACCTTTTAGAGGTAATTTTCATCTAGAAGCTGGACACATGAAGATTCCTAATAAGGAAAATTATACTGGAGTATGCAAACTACATGGAGATTGTTGGGAAGGATTGGCAAGTGGCCCATCAATGAAGGCTAGATGGGGAGTTGATCCTGTAGAACTACCTGAGAATCATGAAGCTTGGGCTATTGAAGCGGATTTATTGTCTCTTGGTCTGATAAATATAATAAGTAATCACTCTCCAGATAAGATTATTTTAGGCGGTGGAGTAATGTCTCAAAGGCATTTGCTTCCAATGATAAGGAACAATATAGGTAAATTTTGGAATAACTTCACTCCTTTAGGTAATATTTCAGATTTAATTACTAGCCCCGTTTTGGGAAAAGATTCAGGAATAATTGGCTCATTATCTTTAGTATGTTGATTTATGGTGGTCCCGCCCAGATTTGAACTGGAGTCTATACCACCCCAAGGTACAAGGATGCCAAGCTACCCCACGGGACCCCAAGAACAATTTTGGACGATAATAAAAAAATTAATCGTAAGGTAGTAACTCATCAATCAAATCTAAATGAGATACATAAATTTTTCTACAGCAGTATCGTTTGATTCCCAAATCATCCATTACTTTTGCAGGATCTTCGCCACTTTCTCTTCTTTCAACAAATTCTTCGTAGGTGCCGCCTACAACTTTATTGCAACTGAAACATCTTACTGGTACTAACATATATTGATCACCTGTATGACTTCTGCCTCTTTTTCCTTGCTCCACGCCCGAGCGGATGCTTAGGTTCTTTACGTCTTGTATCGTTTACTAAGAGTGCACGATCATAACTTTGAAATAATTTCTGTAAATCTTCATCACCAAACCACTCTATAATGCCTCTAGCAATTGCAGTTCTAGAAGCTTCAGCTTGCCCCATGACCCCTCCACCTGCAACACTTACATTGATGTCTATACGGTTTTTTTGTTTCCCAGCTAATTCTAAAGGTTCTTGAATTTTAAGCCTTGCCAATTCGGGTTGGTAAAATTCTACTGGTTTATTATTAATTCTGACTCTTCCTTTGCCGGATTTGAAAGTAGCCCTGGCTATAGCCGTTTTTCTTTTCCCGCTTGTATGGATGATTTTTGCCATTTTAGAATTTAGCTCCCAATATTTTGGATATGTCACCAAGTGATACATATTTAGTATTATCATTCATCTGAGCTTTATCTACAGTTTCTACCTTTGCATCTTCAATGGAGGAAGGCTTTCCAATGTCAACTTTTAATCTTTTAAATGCTTCTCTTCCACGAGGTTTCTGATAAGGAATCATTCCTCTTACTGCCCTCTTCAGCATAAGATGAGGCATTCTGGGGTAAAATGGACCTTTTCTTGGGTGGTTCAATTGTCTTTTTTCAACATATTCTCCAACAACGCTATCTCTATTTCCGGAGATCATAGCTTTTTCCGCGTTAATGATATGTATTTCATCACCATTTAACAAACTCTTTGCTGCATGGCTAGCTAATCTTCCCATGATACACCCACTTGCGTCTAATATTTTCATTAACCAATCACCATAACATCTTTACCAGTTGGATTCTTTTTAATAAAATCGTTATAAATCATGCATTTGCCACCAGCGCTTTCAATTTTTTGGACTGCAGATTTTGTGAAGCTATATGCCGAGACAGTAACCTTCTTACTTAAATTTCCGCTACCCAGTATCTTTCCCGGAATTAGCACTTTTCCATTTTTAGCAGCATTATATTCAATTTTACTTATGTTAACTACAGGCCAATTTCTACTAGGTCCTTCTAATTTCTTAGCAATACTTTTCCAGATTGGCGCATCATTCTCTCTTGACGCAGCTCTAAGCTCATTGATAGTCTTGACTAGTTCTGAGTTGCTTTTCTTTGAAATTTGCTTCTTTGACATAGTCTTTCTTAAAGTCAGATTGGCGGCCAGACTGTGCCGTATTTAAAGTATTAGTCGGACTTAATTATTACTTTACCCTTGTTTATCTCCAATTTTCCAGAAGTTAAGAGATGCAGAGCCTTTGGAAAAATGTAATGTTCAAGTGGTAGTATTTTTGAAGCTAATGTGTCTTCATCATCATTTGCATCTACAGTTACGGATTGCTGCATTATTATAGGTCCCGTATCAACACCTTCGTCTACAATGTGGACTGTACATCCACTTTCTTTAGCTCCAGCTCTAATGGCATCTCTGTGCGCATGAGCTCCAGGGAATGAAGGTAAAAGTGAAGGGTGTATGTTAATTATTTTATTTTTGTACTCTTCGATAAAAGCCTTTGATAGTATCCTCATAAATCCAGCTAATACAATGATCTCAATATTGTTCTCTCTCAGAACATCTAATACTTCTTGGTCAAATTCTTCTCGTTTCTTATTATATGACTCAATAATTTTGTAATTAATTTTGTGTTTTTTCGCCCTTTCGATAGCATACGCTTCTTCTTTATTAGCAATAAGTAGAATAATGTTGCAATTTGGAAGCTCGTCTCTGCTTGCAGCATCTATGATTGATTGAAAATTACTACCGTTCCCAGACGCTAAAATTGCAACACGCATCATTTAATAATTACCAACCCTTTCATATTATATTCTGCAATATTTTAATAATATTCCATTTCCTAACTTTTCTGCACTCTCAAGTGACAGTTTAAGTGTGTCCATCTTTGTTGTAAATCCCTCTCCGCCTGCTGCAGTAGGAGTTTTCTCTCCACCTACAATTAAACTCGCAACAAAGATATTTATTTCATCGAACAAGTTCTCATTTATGAATGACCAAAGAACCGTTTCTCCACCTTCCACTAGTATATTTTTGATTCCTTTATCAAATAATTTTTCAATTAATAATTTTATGTTTATTTCCTCTTCTCCGCACTTGATTATTTCAGAATCTCCTATACTCCCTCTATTGAAATCGTTTCCTACGGCTATTATTGTTTTAGCATGATTATTCAGTATATTAGAATCTAATGGCGTTCTTCCGTTAGTATCAAGAATCACTCTTACCGGGTTATTATCTATATCTTCACTATTTTTTATTGTCAAGTTGGGGTTATCTTCCAGAACTGTTCCGATACCTACCAAAATTGCGTCAGATTTCCTCCTAAGGTGATTAACTCTCTCCATATCTTCCTCATTTGAAAGCCTTATTTGCTTTCTGTTGGGTAGTGCAATCTTCCCGTCTGCTGACATTGCACAGTTAATGATTATACGATTCTTCACACGTTACATAAGAGTGTGGATTAAATAAAGTGAGTAAGTACTTATTTTTGAGTATTAATATTCTTCTTTCTCATTTGGAAAATCTTGGCTTTTTACATCGCCGATGTAGCTTTTGACAGCCTCGTTAATTTCCTCATACAAATTTAAGTACCTTCTTAGAAATCTTGGATTAAATTCGTGTGTCATTCCTAGCATGTCGTGTAAAACGAGTACTTGACCATCTACGCCATTTCCAGCTCCAATGCCTATTACTGGAATGTCTAGCTCTTCACTTACCTTTTTAGCTAAGTCTGCCGGAATTTTTTCTAGTACAATTGCAAAACATCCGGTCTTTTGTAGTGTTTTTGCATCCTCAATAAGTTTTTTTGCTTCATCATTTTGCTTAGCTCGAACGGTATACGTTCCAAATTTGTATATTGATTGGGGTGTGAGTCCCAAATGACCCATTACTGGAATTCCTGCAGTTAGAATCCTCTCGACAGACTCTATGATTTCAGTTCCTCCTTCAAGTTTTACAGCATGAGCACCTGATTCTTTCATAATTCTAATTGATGATCTTAGTGCTTTTTTTGAATCGCCTTGGTAAGAACCGAACGGTAGGTCAACAACGACTAAAGATCTTTTGGCACCTTTTACCACAGAACTTGCATGGTATATCATGTGATCTAGAGTTATGGGAAGTGTTGTTTCATGGCCCGCCATTACATTGGAAGCTGAATCTCCGACTAATATAACATCAATTCCTGCATTATCAACAATTTTGGCAAGAGTATAATCGTATGAGGTAAGCATAGAAATCTTCTCCTTATTTTCTTTCATATCCTGTAAAACATTCGTTGTTATTCTCTTGTATTTCTTAGCCATTTCACTCAATTATATTGACGTGGCTAGTTATGCTTTTTTATGGCTTTTTTTTTCGGCATTAGTCCGAACGCTTTTAATAGGGTTGTACAGAAGGGGAGATGTGCTTGGACATGAGTACGTTCCGATAGGTATTTTTGCGCTTATAGCGCTGTCATTTCCTATTTTGACATTCTTTGCTGGGAGATTCTTCCGTCCCAATAATGACAATGCTCTAAAAAATTCAACCTATGAGTGTGGTGAAGTACCTGTGGGAGAAGCTCACATTCAGTTCCATTTTCAGTATTACATGTTTGCTATTTTATTCGTAGTTTTTGATTTGGTAGTAGTATTTTTAATTTTGTGGGTTCAAGTATACATGGTACTCCAGGTGTCTGCAAAAATAATTATGATGCTATTTTTACTTATAACTCTTTTAGGTTTGTGGTATGCATTTAGAAAAGAGGATGTGATATGGATATGAGTGCCAAAGGAATAAGAGGAAATGTGGAACTTAGAAGAGGTCTTGGCTCTAAGACTACAGACCGCGAAAAGATAATGGAGGATGGTCCTGCAGGTGATTGGTTGGCTTTACGTTCAGATCACTTACTAAAATGGATTGATGATGCAGTTTACAATGCATCTGAAGCTACTGGCATGAGGGAAGTTGTAAATCGTGTTACAAGGCCAATATTTAATTTCGCTCAGAGATTTTCTCCACATCCGCTGCATTTTGGTATAATGTGTTGTGCAATTGAAATGGGGCAAGCTTCAGCTCCAGATCATGATATTGATAGATTAGGTCTTGTTTATCGTTCATCGCCTAGGCAGTGCGATGTTCTTATAGTCAATGGGCCAGTTTGTGAAAAATTACGTCCTAAACTAAAAACATTGTATGAGCAAATGCCAGAGCCCAAGTGGGTTATCGCAATGGGTGAATGCGCTATATCTGGTGGACCTTACTGGGATTCATACTCCGTAGTTGCAGGAGCAGATACATTTATGCCAGTTGATGTTTATATCCCAGGCTGTCCTGTGAGGCCTGAAGCATTGATGCATGGTTTTTTAACTTTGCAAAAGAAAATACGTGAGAAAGAACCGGGAATGTTCTTAAGGCGCTAATTCGATGGATTTTAAGGGATTGCAAAATAAATTAAAAGCAATGAAAGGAGTTTCAAAGCTTTCATTGGTTCGCGCAAATGTCATTAAGTTAGATTTAGATAAATCATTGTCTAAAGTTTTTTTTACAAAACTCAAAGAGCAGTTTTATTTTGAACATTGTTCACTCATAACGGCTATTGACAACCAACCGAATTTTGAATTAGTTTATCATTTGTCTTGCCTCAGTGGTGAACTAAAAGTTGGAGATACGAAAATGTCAGCTATGGTTGAAGTTCATATTCATCTAGAGAGAGATTCTCCAGCAATTGATTCAGTTTCAGATCTTTGGTTTGGAGCTAATTGGCACGAACGTGAGGCTTTTGACTTAATGGGTATTTACTTTATCGGCCATCCGGATCTCCGCAGAGTTCTTTTACCAGAGGGCTTCGCAGGACACCCTCTTAGGAAAGATTATGTGTATGAAATACACGAGGAGGAGTGGTAATGGCTGAAATGTGGATAAGCATGGGTCCGCAGCATCCTATGACTCACGGTCTTTGGACTCTTAAAGTTAAAGTGGACGGAGAGACGATTGTCGATGCAGACCCAGAGCTCGGTTATTTACATCGATCTGTTGAAAAAATGGGTGAACGAAGGAAATACTTCATGAATACCACTTTAACAGACAGGCTGTGTTATGCTAGTTCAACTACTTGGACCCATAGTTATGTTCTTGCTGTGGAAGAATTAATGGAAGTTGAGATTCCTACAAGAGCACAATATATTAGGACAATTATGCTTGAACTACAAAGATTAGCATCTCATCTAATGTGGGCTGGAGCTTACATGCCTGATCTAGGACACATTACGGGTGCACTTTATTTTTGGAGAGATCGTGAATTATTTTTAAACTTACTTGAGCTTCCTAGTGGTAGTCGTCTACTTTACAACTATATTAGAATTGGTGGAGTCAAGAGAGATTTACCCGATGGTTTTGAACAGAAAACAGAAAGAATTTTAAAACTGTTTGAGCAAAGGCTTGATGAATATGCGGATCTTTTTGAAAATTCAAAAATATTCAGAATGAGAACTGAAGATGTCGGTAAATTTACTGGCACTCAAGCTATGAATATGGGAATAACTGGCCCTAAT
This sequence comes from Marine Group III euryarchaeote CG-Epi4, assembly GCA_001875365.1. The sequence goes on along the minus strand of MIYX01000019.1, from coordinate 11,676 downwards.
TTAAGAGGCTGCGGTGTTAAGCATGATTTGCGTGTGGAAGACACCTATGAGATTTATGATGAAATTGATTGGGATGTTTGTACAAGGGAGGCAGGTCCAGGATATAGCGACTGTTTCAGCAGGTATATGGTTAGGATTGATGAGATGAAGGAGTCAGTTCGGATTATACGAGACTGTTTTAAGAAAATGCCACAGGGCCCAACTATGTCTTCTCGCGTTCCAGTTAGGGCGTCTGGTGAAGCTTTTAGAAGAACTGAAGACCCAAGGGGAGAAGCATTAATGTATCTTGTTGGGGATGGTTCCGACAGGCCTTACAGGTGGAAAATAAAAAGTCCGATGTTTACAACAATATCAGCTTGTCCTCATTATCTTAAGGGTTACAAGTTAGCAGATATTCCGGCCATCATGGGTAGTATTGATATTTGTATAGGGGAGACAGACAAATGACGCTATTTGGATTGTGCAAGACTATGGCTGAGCTTACAGCAGACATGTTTATTGTTCCCGTACTTCGCTTTCAAAGAAATATTTTCCCTCCGTTCAGTTATCCTGCAGGAGATTTAGCTGATTGGTTTGCTAGTGAGGGTGGAATTGTTACTTTAGCTTGGATTTACGCCGTAAACATTGCTTTTGCAGTTGGCATGACTAATTTAATTCTTGTAATTCATCTTGAGAGAAAAATTGCTGCACGTATACAAGATCGAAGAGGGCCAATGCTTTCTCTGAGATCATTTAGAGAGCTAGGCGAAGATTTGGCGGGCGAGGCGCCCACATGGAGGTTCAAAAGTAACTACAGCGGCATAGGCATAATTCAAAATATGGCTGATGGAATTAAAGCAATTACCAAAGAGTTGATTATCCCAAATAAAGCCGATAAATTCCTCTTTTCAATGGGACCTATAATTTTTATTTCCTCGTCTGTATTTTTGCTAGTTTTATTTCCTCTCTCGGATCGTTTTGCAGCTTCTGCAGCTCCCGCAGGTTTAATGGTTATTATGGCAGCCTTTTCGATTGCTCCCATAGGAGTTTTGACTTCTGGTTGGGCATCCAATAACAAGTATTCAATGATAGGAGGAATGCGTTCAGCAGCACAGCTAATGTCTTACGAAATTCCGCTTCTTCTTAGTATGGCCGGAGTATTTCTTTTAGCAGGATCTTATAACCCTGTAGACATTGTTGAACAACAAAGAGAATCTACTTGGTTATTTGGTTTGCCTATGTGGAATTTTATTCCCCAATTTATTGGTTTTATTGTTTTCATGATATGCATTTTAGCTGAAGTCGAGAGAGTCCCTTTCGATTTACCTGAAGCCGAGGCAGAACTAGTTGAAGGTTGGACAACTGAGTACAGCGGGATAAGATACATGTTATTTTTAGCTGCAGAATACATCAGAGGTTTTGCTGGTGCCGCAGTTGCCACAATATTATTTCTAGGTGGTTGGGCAGGGCCATGGCCTGTACCTCCCGAAATCTGGTTTTTGCTCAAAGTTTATCTAATTATAATTTTCTGGATTTTCATTCGTTGGTCTGTTCCACGAATTCGAACGGACCAAATTTTGGAATTAGGTTGGAAGAAGCTTTTACCCCTCTCTTTAATCAATATATTAATTGTTATATTTATGGTAGAAATTTATCCTTACTTTGATGATATAGTCAATTTGCCGGAGGTTTTCTGATGGCTTCTGATAGGAAAAACCTTGGCTTAATGGATATATTTGTCAACCCAATGAAAGTTACGATAAAGCAGTTTTTCAAATCGACTTTTGGTAAGCCTACAACTGTTATGTATCCTCTAGAAAAAAGAGCCCCTCCTCCAACATATAGAGGAATGAATGCAGTTATTTGGGACTTGTGCATTGGATGTGGCATATGTGGAGAAGTTTGTCCAAACAAATGTCTGAAAATGAAGCCCGTTGATCTTTCGGAAGAAGAGCAAGACAAGGCTTGGTATGGTTCTCATGTAGCTAAAAAGAAAAATAAAGCAGAAAGGCCAGCCATTAACTTTGGTCACTGCATGTTTTGTGGTTTCTGTGAGGACTATTGTCCAACTGGAGCTATGACCATGACTGACTTTTATGAACTAGCTGACACCAATCGTGAAGCTTTGATTTATCCTGCACGTTCAATGAAAGTTGATTTAGAGGAATCTCCTACCTTACCATTAACAAACTTTATGATGGAATCGCCTGCACTTAATTCCGACACATGTATCGGTTGCAGTAAATGTGTCGATAATTGTCCTACAAATTGCATAATTATGGACGAAGGGGCGGTTAGTAAGGAGTTGAAAAGCGGTAAAGTAAGAAATATTGAAAATCCTTACTTTGACTATACGATATGTATAGGATGTTCAACCTGTGTTAAAGTATGTCCAGCTTCTTGTCTGCACATGGAACCAATTTCTAATTCAAGTTCCAGTGGTCTTACTATTCCAGCTCCAAAATCGGAGGCTTAGTCCATGGAAATGATTGTCGTTTTATTCTGGGTGATTGCATCACTAATTTTAGCTTCTGCTTGGGCTGTGGTTAATGGAAATGATATCGTGCATGCTGTCGTCTGGCTTTCAGCGGTTTTTCTTCTTACAGCTTGTCTATTTATTTTAGCTGATGCTGAATTCTTGGCAGTTATTCAAGTATTAGTTTACGTAGGTGCGATTTCAGTTGTGATTATATTTGGAATTATGTTAACTAAGAGAACTTTGAAAGGGGGAGAGAGTGCCTAGTAGGTCAACAATATGGTTTAGAGATGCCTTCGTTATAATTTTTGCCATTTATGTTGTAGTTTCCATAGCCATGGTTCCTTGGTCTAATTTGAAAATCACTGAACCTGCCTCAACATCTTGTCCTTCAGGTTGTTCTCCATCTATTAATTTCCCTGAAGATAATTACCATCACTATGATGATTCTTTAATTTTTGACTGGAACCCTGTAGCAGTTACATATCGCGCAGTGATTGTTGATTCTGAAGGGCAAGTAGTTCTCGAGACAAACTTGACAGAATTTAACTCTACAACTAGTTCAAGATTGAAAGTTGGCAATTATACTTCTTCAGTTTATTATACTGGAATAACCGGTTCGAATTTCTCAGTGCTAATTAAGACAGTTGACCATCAACTAGATTCTTCTTCAAAGATTACACTTCAGTGGGATAATATAGGAGTTACATATACTATTCAAATTCGCGAGTTTGATGATGAAAATAGAGATTTTCCTATAATCCACGAAGCTACAAATCTCACTGAGACTTTATATGAATATTCTAATTTTGTTGAGGGTAAAGAGTATACCTGGTCAGTATTTGCTGTTGACAATCTAGGTTTTAGTTCAGAGTCTTCTTCCCAGAGCGACTTGCGAATAGGTACAACAAAGTTTTTGGCATTTATGCTTTTTAATGATTGGGAAGTTCCCTTTCTTCTTCTTGGTGTAATGATGGTTGTAGCTCTTCAAGCCGGTGTTTTCTTGGCAAGGGAGGAAAAAGATGATTGATCCTATCCACTTTATTCTTTTTTCTTCATTACTGTTGTTAATTGGAGCTTATGGTGTTATTAGAAATAAGAATTCAATTGTAGTTTTGATGTCTGTTGAGATTATGCTTACCGCAGCAAATATCAACTTTGTTGCATTCTCTACTTATTATCATGATTTAACAGGACAGATTGTGGCTTTGTTCATCACTACTATTGCAGCAGCTGAAGTTGCAATTGGTTTGGCTATTCTTCTAAGCCTGTTTAAGCAGCGAGATACAATTGAACTTGACTTACTAAACAGGCTTAGGTGGTAATTTATGGGAAAAGTTGATGGTATTCCAAAGGTATTATTAAACAAAATTGGATTATTTTTAACCTTTGCAATTTTCTTTTTAGCATATCTACTTTTTACTTCATCCGAGTCTCCTGTACATTATTCATGGCTGATTCCTGTATTTCCTTTAATTTCCTTTGCTTTAATTCTTTTATTCGGCCTTCAAGACTCTGAAAAAGGAGGTTCAATAGCTTTGTTTGGAGTTAGTTTTTCCTCAGTATTTTCATTAGCTATTGCTTATGACTTATTCGTTAATGGAACTGCAAGTGGTTCGTATGTAGAATCAACAAGAGTCTGGTTTAGTGGTTCTACATATTCATTTGAATTTGGAACGTATATTGATGCTCTTGCCGGCTTGTTGCTGTTAGTTGTCGGTGTAGTTTCCTATTTGGTCGTACTCTTCTCTATAAGTTACATGGATGATCAAGGAGATCGTAGAGTGCGATATTTTGCTGAAATATCTTTGTTTATCGCAGCAATGTATGGCTTAGTTGTCGCTAACTCTTTCCTTTTAATGTTTATATTTTGGGAGTTGATGGGCGTTTGCTCCTATTTGTTGATTGGTTTTTGGTATGAAAAACCTTCAGCTGCATCTGCAGCAAAAAAAGCGTTTTTAGTTACAAGAGTTGGCGATGTGTTTTTACTTCTGGGCCTTGTAATTCTCTACAACACATTTGGTACTTTGAGGTACTCTGAGCTATTTGCAGATCCACAAATTCTTATGGATAATTTGGACGAAGTTAAATGGGCTACATTGTGTTTATTTGGCGGATCGGTGGGTAAATCGGCACAGTTCCCTCTGCATGTTTGGCTTCCTGATGCTATGGAAGGGCCTACCACAGTCTCAGCATTAATTCACGCAGCTACTATGGTTAAAGCCGGTGTTTTCTTGGTTGCTCGAGCTTTTCCATTGATTGTTCACAGTCCAGATACTGCATTGTACATTGCAGTTACAGGTGGCTTGACTGCCCTAATTGCAGCAAGTATGGCTATGGTTATGAATGACATTAAGAGAGTTCTTGCCTATTCAACTATTTCTCAACTAGGATATATGTTTCTGGGTTTAGGTGCTGGGGCTTGGGCTTTCTGGCATTCAACAGATTCGGGATCGGATCCGGGGAGCTCTTTAGGTTATATGGCAGGTTTATTCCATTTAATGAATCATGCTTTTTTCAAAGCTTTACTGTTCTTAGGTTCTGGAGCAGTGATTCATGCAGTACACACTCAAGACATGAGAGAGATGGGTGGATTACGAAAAGAAATGCCCGTTACTTCTTTAGCAATGGGTCTTGGAGTTCTATCTATTGCAGGAGTTCCTTTTTTCTCAGGATTCTGGTCTAAAGATGAACTTCTTGTTGCTGTATATTACAATGCTGAGTATGAAGGTATTTTCGGTGGTTTGTGGTTTATGGCTTTAATCACTGCAGGAATGACTGCCTTTTACATGACTAGAATGTGGATGATGACATTTAGTGGTCCATCAAGCAGAATGGTTTCTAGTATTGTCTCATCTAAGGACCATTCAGTTACTGGAAATTGGGTTTTGGAAGAAAAGAAAGTTCATTCTCACGCTCATGAAGCTCCTCTCGTTATGACCTTACCCCTCATGGTTCTTTCTTTACTTGCAGTTACATCTGGATTAACTTTAGTTTTCGGCGGTGGTTTTAGCTCACACATATATTACGGTGAGCCTCATGATTCACATGGTATGATTCAGTGGGAAATAATTGATCATATATTATCTTCATCTCTAACTTATTTATCCGTAGCCGTTGGACTAACTGGAATTTTTTTAGGTGTTATCTTCTACAAGCGAGGTCCTGATGGTAAAGCTGCTTTTTCCACTGACTTTGTTAAAGATACATGGATATTGAATGTTTCTCACACATTCTTGTCGAATAGACTTTACATGTCCGATTTGTTCAATTGGTTTGGTATGAGAACATGGGATACTTTTGCACAAATGTCAGATTGGTTTGATAGGAATGTAATTGATGGTATTGTTAATGGGATTGCTTCTCTCTCAATGCAATTTAGCAACAATGCAAGAAATATCACTACCGGTTTTACAGGACATTATGCATCTTTAACAATTGGAGGCTTAGGTGCTATTGTTCTAATTACTCGAGTCGTAATGCCTTTTATGGGGTGGTCGGTTTGAATAGTTTAAGATTACCTTTTGCTTTTGTATTTATATTGTTACTATCTGGTGCTTCATCAGCTGAAGATCATACTGTTTTAGTTGGAACAGAAGATAATCCGTACATATTTAGTGAAGCTAACCTTGTTATTGCTCCCGGTGATAATGTAACTTTTGTTTGGACTCCAGGTCAACCTCATAATGTTGCTCAAGTTGAATCGTTAAGTTCTAATGTTTATGTTTCAGGTGGCGATATTATTTTTTTCTATTCCGGTGAACCTGTGGATGGTGTTGAATGGGTTTTGAATTCCACATATACTCAGGAAGAAGGAACCTTGTATTACATTTGTGAACCACATGCAGGATTGCAAATGCGAGGACAAATTGTCATTGAGAGTAGACCCGACATGACCATGGAACTCGGTAATTTTCCTTGGCTATCTTATCTATTGATTTTCCCATTGATCGGTTCTCTTTGGTGTTTTGCTTTCAGAAATAATCCTGAAGCTCACAAGTATATTGCATTGAGTACTACGCTTTTTACTTTAGTAATTTCGGTTGTTGTATTCGTCAAGGCAGGGAGTGGTAACGGTTTTAGGTTAATGGAGGAGTATGAATGGGCACCTAATCTTGGTGTATCTCTACTTTTAGGAGTGGATGGGTTGAGTAGCCCTCTAGTACTGTTGACAGGAATTATTTGTCCTTTAACTGTCTTATTCTCTTGGCACGAGAAAGAGAAACCGGCCTTATTCTTTGCCTTGCTTCTTGTAATGCAAACTGCACTTTATGGCGTATTCATTACGCTAGATTACTTTGTATTTTATATATTCTGGGAAGTAGTTTTGATTCCTATGTTCTTCCTTATTGCTATTTGGGGAGGTGATAACAGAAAATATGCTTCAATTAAGTTTTTCATTTATACTTTTACAGCATCAGTTATAATGTTAGTTGGCTTTATGGCACTTTATTTTGAAGCTGGTGTAAATTCGTTTTCTATGATTGATATTGCTAATAATAGCTCAGGATTCTCTAGGGAATTTCAGATATGGGTTTTCGCAGCCCTCTTTATTGGTTTTGCAGTTAAGATTCCCTCAGTTCCTTGGCATACTTGGCTTCCCGACGCACATGTTCAAGCCCCTACAGCGGGTTCAATTCTTCTTGCAGGGGTAATGTTGAAGATGGGTCTGTATGGGCTAATGAGGGCCGCTCTTCCTCCATTACCTATAGGTGCTGAAGTTTTTGTCCCCTTGATGGTTGCGTTAGCCATAATTTCAATTTTGTATGGTGCAGTTCTAAGTTTAGGTCAAACCGATTTGAAGAAATTAGTTGCTTATTCTAGTGTTTCACATATGGGTGTTGCTCTATTGGGCGTCGCAACTATGACAGAATTAGGGTTTGCTGGCGCAGTTTTCATGATGTTTGCTCATGGCATTCTGAGTCCTGCAATGTTCATGGTTGCGGGCGTATTATTACATCAACTTGGCACTAGAGAGATTCCTAAATTAGGAGGTATTGCACGAAGCCAACCAACCACTACAGGATTATTTGTGGTTATTTTTATGGGTAGTTTGGGCGTTCCTGGAATGGCTGTGTTTGTTTCTGAACTCGCAGTATTCATAGCTTTTTTCGAGTCTCACGGTTACTTATTGCTGTTACCAATATTCGGTATGGTTATTACCGCAGGTTATCATTTATGGGCTCTACAAAGAGCCATTTTTGGTGCTGAAAACGAAAAAGTGGACATCAAGAAGGTTCATGAGGCACCCTGGTATGAAATGTATCCAATGTTTGTTCTAATTGTTATTGCTGCATTCTTCGGAATTTTCCCACATTATTTAATGGATCCTATTTCTGTAGCCTCTTATGACATATTAGACTTCATGGGGGCTGTATGATGGATTCAACTGTTTTATTCCTGCCTGAATTAATTTTAATTGCTAGTATTTTAGCAATCCCTGCAATTTATATTGCAACTGGGAGCACAAAGTCTTACTCTATTTGCTCTAATATCTCCCTATTTGTAAGTCTATTACTAGTGATTCTATTTTGGTACTACCCTGACGACGTTTCTTTTGATAAATCCTCATCATCTTACACAATCTACGATCATTTTGTTATTAATGATTTCTCGCAGCTTTTCAAAGTTATATTTTTGATTTCAGCTTTAGCAGTTTCATTTATTAGCTCTTCATATTTTAAAGAAGATGAACCTCACCAAGCAGAATACTATGTTCTTTTACTTTCTAGTACACTAGGTATGCTGATTACAGCTTCAGCTAATGATTTCCTTACTATTTTTGTAGGGATTGAATTGTCAGCTTTTAGTAGCTATGGTTTGGTCGCCTTCAGAAAGACAAGCGATAAGTCAACCGAGGCTGGGGCAAAATATTTACTCATTGGAGCCTTTTCATCTGCTCTAACTTTGTATGGAATATCTCTTCTGTACGCACTGACTGGTTCTGTTACTTTTGAAGGCGTTAATGCTTTCCTTACAGGTTTAGAAAACGGTGTAATCGATGGAGATTTTAACGAATTAGTATTCATATCAAGTTTGTTTATTATCGCAGGTTTGGGTTTTAAAATTGCAGTTGTTCCTTTCCATGCTTGGGCTCCAGATGTTTACGAGGGTGCACCTACACCTGTTACTGCATTATTGGCTGCAGCTAGTAAGGCGATGGGATTTGTCGCGCTTCTCAAAGTTTTCATATTTACACTTGAACCTTTCGCAGATGAATGGAAATTGGTATTCGGAATTATAGCTCTTATATCTATGACTATAGGTAATTTAGCTGCTTTGTCTCAAAAAGATATTGGTAGAATGCTTGCGTATTCTTCTATCGCTCAAGCAGGTTACATACTGATTGCATTCCCAGCTCTAACTCAAGATGCAGTTTCAGGCGCTATAGCTCATACTATGGTTCACGCTTTTATGAAAGGTGGAGCTTTCATCGTAGTTGCTGGTGTTGGTTCTGCAGGCTTAGGATACAACTTGAGTTCGTTTAAGGGCCTTGCAAAGAGATCACAACTTCTTGCGTTGGCTATGACCGTTTGTTTACTTTCATTAGTTGGTCTTCCACCGCTCGCAGGCTTCATTAGTAAGTTCTTGTTATTCTATGGCGTTCTACAAGCAGGTGTTGCCGGTGAAACTTGGATAATAGCTTTAGTTGTAGCTGGTGTCTTGAATTCGGCACTTTCCTTGTATTATTATCTAAAGGTCATTCGTTTCATGTATCTTTATGATCCTGAGGACTCAGGCGATGTTGAATTTCCGACTTCAATAAGATATACTTCATTACTTGTTATCCTGTTCCTTGTACTGATTCTCCCACTATTCTATCAAGACCTTTATTCTCTTTGTGAAGATGCATCTAGAGAACTGTTTGCATGATTGACGAGAGTAGTGAAAAGTACAAGGTTTTTGATAATCTTTGGCAAGGTAAAACTCCAAAAGGTTTTAACATTAACAAAAAAAATTCTTTTCGTTCACGAATGAAAAATTCGTGCCATCAAGAAGGTTTAGAATTCTCTAAAATTAATTCATATTTAGTTCATTCAGGATTATCTAAGCAATTGGATCAAGACACTATAATCAAAAATGATATTAGAGTCACCAGCCCTCCTCGAAGGCATTTACGTAAGTTCTAAATTTTGTCTTTGCTAATTAACTGGTTAGAAAAAGACAAGGGTACCTCTTCAAGTAAAGTCTTGTAATTTGACTCAGGAACTTCGGAAAGAGATTTCCTGGCTACTTGCATCCATGGCGTTACTAGCTCCTCATAAACTTGTTGAGCATCTGTTAAATCTACCTCTTTTATTATTTTTTCGGGATTCCCTCCGTTAAGGAATTCGTTGACTGCATCTTGATACTTGTTATACTTAGCCAATCTAGTAATTGGAAGAGTAGGAATTCCAATTGCTAAGTCTCCAACTGGAGTTCTTGTAGCTATAGAGTTGTATAAATCTAAATAATCATCCGTAATTTGATAAATTATTCCTACAGTTTCGCCATATTTGTACAATGGGATGTCTAAATGAGTTTCGGATGACACTAAGGCACCTAGTTCAGCAGCAGTCCCATAAAGCGCACCAGTTTTCTTCTTTATTCTGTGAAGGTATACAGATTCGCTGTAATTCTGCTTATCTGTAAAGTCAGCAATAGCACCTTCAGACAAATTCCTTATGCATTTTGCAAGAGATTTTCCGGTTGCCATGGAAACAGCTCCATGCAATGATCCTGTAGCTACCATTAGATCAGCAATTAATATAGCTGAACGTGGTCCAAGCTCTTCCCAAAGTGCAGGTGCAGCCCTCCTAAAAGAATCTCCGTCTATCCAGTCATCGTGTATTAACGCGCCTCCGTGTACTAACTCTAAAGCCATACCGCACTCAAACGCTAAATGGGCGTCACCGTCAAGTGCATCAGAAACTAGCCTGCATAAAACCGGCCGTAGCATCTTTCCCCCTAAAACTCCCTTTTCAATCAGGGGTGCCATTTCTTTAGATTCTTTAGCAATTTCTATCTTAAGAAAATCTTCGAATTCAGACTTTACTACTTCGTAATAGCTGTTTAGTTCATCATTGAATATTAGTTTTGTTTTCAGACCCATTAAATCACCAGTATTGTATCCCTAATATCATTAAAATTCCGCAAAAAGAATGTATGCCTATGGTTCCCCAATTGGATAAAGCCAATTCCCTGCGGTCGTAGTTATTCATTACATAATATGAAAGGTATAATGCGAAAGGAGCAGCTACAAGGCCTAGTAATGCACCTTCTTTAACAATTTCATAGAGGTACAATACATACAAAGATCCAAATGCAGAAATCATAAGAATTAGATATCCCCAGCTGGCTCTTTCCAAACCTAACACAACTACCAGATGATTTTTACCAGCTAGTTGGTCCGATGCCCTATCTGGAAACTGATTAATCCAAAGTATTGCAGTAGTTAACAAGCCTAGAGGTATACCAAAAAGAAATGCATCCCAATTATGTACGCCAGTCATGGCAAATACAGTTCCCATTGTCATTAATGGTCCATAGTTCAAACCTATTAGCAATTCACCTAGTCCTTTTCTAGCAACCAATCTCAATGGTGTTCCGGTGTAAAAGTAAGCTGAGAATGCACCAGCCAGTCCATAATAGAGTAAGCCCAATCTTTCATCTCCTAGTGAAAGCATTATCGCAAGACCTAGAGCACCTGAAAGCATTAAAAAAATGGTAGCTAGTTGGAACAACTTCTTTTCGGTTATCAATCCAAGTTCAATGGCTCTACTGCCTCCAGAAAGTTGCAAAAAGTAATCGTTATTTAATTGATCGGTTCCACTTGTCCAATCAAAATAATCGTTGTAAGTATTTGCAGCAAGGTGTAAAAATGAACCACCTAAGAAAACTAGAGTGAACAAAATCCAATCCATTTCGAATAAATTTGCATTTAGACCCCATATTGCTACTGCGATAATTGGAATCCAAGTAGCAGATAAGAATGGTAACCTTGTTATTGCTACAATAGAAATAAACTTTGTTAGCAATGAGGTATCTGGCATGGTATCTTCAGGAGAGACATCTTTGAGCTCTCGAGTTCTTCCGCAATAGCCTACGTGTTTACCTTTAATTATTGTAGCTGTAATTTTGAATGAAGCTGCAAATTGTTCGCCGCTTTTTCTGACAAAAGTAGTTTCAGTAGAATAACCTCCTTCGTTTTCTTTAGCCTTGTCTAACCAATTAGCTACATG
>MIYX01000018.1 GCA_001875365.1 Marine Group III euryarchaeote CG-Epi4 | reverse complement strand
ATCCCTTTAGCATTCTTTACTTTTTTACGAAATTCTATGACTTCAGGCAAATCATAGCACTTGTCTCCATCACACATGGGTAGTGGGTTACTTTGTAAGTCAAAAAATTCAGCATCTTTTACTGTATCAGTAAGTGTTTTGGCTAGTATTTTACTCCGGCTTCCTTCTCTTAAACTAGTACTAATTATTAAGTAACTCATTGGTTAAACAAAGGAGGATAATTGTATTCAGGAACCTTATCTCCATCATATTGTATGACGTAAATTCCAGTAACCATTTCTGAAACAAATACATATCCTCTAGGATCATACTGTAATCCCCAATCGAAAGGAATCATGCATGAAGCCCAGCAGTCAGCCATATCGTATCCTAGTTCCTCAGTCGCATTATCTAGCCAATCCGGCCCATGGGGTAGATAATAACCGAGAGTATCTGTAGTACCCATCTTTTCTATGGCTTGCCAACCTAGTTCAGGACTTACTATTCCATCTTTCCAAACTATAGTCTCCCATATTCTGTCGTGCCCAGTTATCCAAGTACCGGCATGGTAATGAGTCCAATAAACATTTCCATTTGTCCCCGTATCTCCATTGTGTGGTGAATAAATATAAATATTTGGAATGAAATGGTGTTCATGTTCACTGCCATCACTTCTTACTCCTTTACCTGGCAATTTCCACTCAGAAACTAAGAATGGTTCTGCAGGGTCAGTAGTATCTATAGTTCTAAGATATCCAGTATGGTTATCATTTTGTCCATATTCAGGAGCAATCAAAGTATAATGTCTCCAGTTTACGCCAAACTCGGAGTCGTCAGGACCTGTGCCGCATGAATCCGGCCATTCAGACTCATCCACGTATTCTGATATTCCATTACAAATTAAATGATCATAAGGGACCGCATAGTGAATCCATCCATTTCCTTCCAATTTTGAGGTCCATACTTCGGCACTCATTCCGGCATGACCTCCACCTTCTGGACCATACCATCCACTAGAATCAGTTGGACAACCTAACCACCTTCCAACTTCATTATTTTGAGGCCAAGTCAATCCGTTAGGGTCAGCTACTGGAGGTGGATTTGATACGTCCAGAATTCTTAGCCCCGCATCCCAGTAAGAAACGTAAAGTAGTATTTGATTTGTAATTGGATGTCTGTGAATAACATTATCATGATTGAAAACGGTACCTCCGCATGTAGTAGCAGGATCAGGTGAATATCCTCCCCATCGGACGATTTCTTTAGATTCATTCTCACCTTGAATAAATGACTCTAGACCATCAGGCGCATAGAAAATTTGAGTTCCCTTATAGAGACCGGCACCATTTATTTCAGGGTAGGGATCAGCGCCAAACAAAAATACTTCACAATCTTCAGTATTCCAGTCTGGAATATCATTACTACAGTATACGTGTATGTCTTGGTTGTGGAAACCAGCTGGAGGATTATTCCATTCAGCTCTTTTCACAGGATAAGATTTATCACTTACATCGATTAAATCCAGCCTATTTGCTCCACTATTTCCATCGTCATCGTTTGGTATGGGGTCTAATTCAGAATTAGTAAGTTCATGGTTTATCAATACCCAATTATTATCTTGCGTTACTTTAATATCAATTATTCTTGCTACTTCAGCATAGTATGTTGAAAGCAAGATAATATTATTTGGTTCACTTATATCTAAAATTTCAAATTGGTTGTAGCTTGAAACGTACGCATAGCATCCGCCTTGCGTTCCTACTTTTACACAATCTTCAAGGAAATTGCCTTCAATTGCTATCTCAGAATTATCGCCAGGAGTAGGAGCTACATTTTTGTATTCGGGATAACAAGGCCTGCCTGCAGTATTATCTAGTTCAGCAGGGGGTTTTTCGTTACCATCGCAATTTAAATTATGATAATCAATTAGAGTTATATTGTCAGTTTGAAGGAAATGTTGCATCAAGTTAGTATGTTGATGGTTTTGATCTAGCCCTGTACAATTTTCACAGTTTTCAGATTCAACGATAGGGTCAACCCAGGCTTCGGTATCAGTAATGCTAGAAGAAGTATCGTCTAAGCACCCTGAAAAAGCTATTCCAATAAATAGAAATGTTATGCTGTAACTTAATATTTGTTTGATAATCAATGATTCACACCGTCCCTATACTTTCTGAGCACATTATATAGTTTAATACGGGTTCCTTTCCATCAATATGGAAGAATCACTTTCACCTTTAACGTCGATACCAACTTTGAGGCAACTGGCAATGCCAAAAGATACTAATGCTCTTGGGACAATTTTTGGAGGTGTGATTTTAAGCCAAATTGATCAAGCTGCAGCAATTGAAGCTCACAAGTATCACAAAGGAGCAGTTGTCACCGTGGCTATGGATGAAATTGAGTTTAAGCAGCCTGTTTTTGTTGGAGACGTAGTTTCTTACTACGCCACCACTTACAAATTAGGTAGAACCTCAGTAACTATTGATGTTCATGTTTTTGCGCAAAGGCAATTTGCAGAAGAAGGTAAATTTATTCCTGTAACGGAAGCAAGAGCAGTAATGGTTGCTGTAGATGAAAACAATAAACCCACTGCATTGAATAAGTGAATATTTCTTTACTAATAGCAGCCTTAGTTTTTCTCATTCCGATGTATATTACACCAGGTCCGAACAATATCTTATGTGCAGTTCACGGCTCACAACACGGTTTTCGCGCTACAATTCCACTAATCTCAGGTTTTGTAATTGGCTGGTTTGTAATGGGATTATTTGTAGCATTTACAATTGACTTTTTAGAGCAAAATACAGGTTTACTAACCTATTTGACAATGATTGGGGCTTCGTACATGATTTATTTATCTTACAAAATAGCGACTTCAAAACCACTTGACGAGGGCCCGAGTGAGAGTCAGAGACTAACTCCCCTTACAGGAGCAATGTTACAATTTGTTAATGGTAAGGCTTGGATTCACGACATAGTTTTATTGGGTAGTTTTGGGACGATTTTTGGAACGGGTATCTTGGCAAAGATGATTCTGATTATTTTTTCTATTATTCTTTGTTTACCTTTTGTTGCTTTATGGGCTGGCTTCGGTACATTCTTAAGAAATTTTTTTACAGCTCCCGAATCGTCTTTAATGTTAAACAGAGTAATGGGTTTTTCATTATTTATCGTAGCGGTATGGCTTCTTGTATAGTAAGATAGCCTCTCAGCACTCATAGGGCTCTTCAAAGCGCGAAGCTCAGCCACAATTTTTACATCACAGAGGCCTGTATCTATTGGGGTAGTGCAAAAATAATTTATTGATAGATAATATTATTAGGGATATTCCATCTGAAAAATAGTTGCTAGCAAACAAAAAACCTAAGAGGTTGCCAGAATGGTTCAAAGTTACCTTGCCTTCTGGTGAGGGTATGCAGCGATATAATTCAACTACTTCTTCTGTTAAGGATAACAAATTACATACAGTATGTGAAGAAGCTAGGTGCCCTAATATTCACGATTGTTGGGGCAGAGGTACAGCAACTTTTATGGTTGCAGGAAAGGCTTGTACACGAGGTTGTCGTTTCTGTGCAGTTGATACTATCCGTAATCCTCCACCGCCAGATGAAGATGAGCCGATCAAGTTGGCTGAAGCAATAAAGAATATGGGCTTGACATATTCAGTTATCACAGTAGTGAACCGAGACGATATGGAGGATGGAGGTGCACAGCATTACAAAAATTGTATAGATAAAGTACATGAAACTTGTCCTTACGTAGGCATTGAATTTTTGTGCAGCGATTTGAGTGGAAATGTTAAAGCTTTAGATTTTCTACTGAAAGATTCACCTCTTACTGTGTTTGCGCACAATGTTGAAACAGTTAGGAGGCTTACACCAAAAGTTAGAGACCCTAGAGCCACTTTTGATCAAAGTTTGTTAATTTTGAAGAAGGCCAAAGAATTAAGGCCAGATATAATTACCAAAACAAGTATAATGCTTGGACTCGGCGAAACTGAAGAAGATTTATTAGATTCATTTAAAGAGCTAAGAGAAGCTAATGTTGATTTATTGACTTTAGGCCAATATCTTTCACCGGGTTCAAGATTCCATCCAGTGGTATCTTTTCCCTCACCTGAAACTTTTGATAGCCTAGCCCAGATAGCAAAGGATATGGGTTTCAAAGCCGTAGCTTCAGGTCCAATGGTCCGTTCATCGTACAGAGCAGAATCCTTAGTTGCTGCAGCTAAAGGTGAAACATTTGATATCAAATTAAAGGTGGTAGCGTGAGTAAGAAAGAAAAAACTTTATTTGTTCCCGATGCTCCATTTAGGCCCGGAGATAAGCCAGACTTTTCTAATTTAAAATTACCTGAAGCAGGTTCTTACGACAAACCAGATACATCGGTTGACCCTTCGGAAATTAGTGATCTAGCATTTGGTTTAGTAAGAGTTTTGGGTGATAACCACAAAGCAGTAGGTTCTTGGAATCCTAATCTCAAACCCTCAGTTCTCAAAGAGGGATTGAGGCACATGACATTGTTGAGAATTTTCGACGATAGAATGTTAACTATGCAGCGTCAAGGTAAACTTTCATTTTACATGAAATCATTAGGTGAAGAGGCAGTTGCAATTGCGCAAGGAATGGCCTTAAGGCCTGATGATATTTTATTTCCTTCTTACAGGCAACCAGGATTGCAGTTTGTTCGTGGACGTAACTTAGTAGACATGATTTGTCATTGTATTACAAATTCAAAAGATAACGTTAAAGGTAGGCAAATGCCTGTCCATTATTCTTGGAAAGAAGGCAATCTAGTTTCTATATCTAGCCCAGTGGGAACCCAGTTCCCTCAGGCAGTTGGTTGTGCAATGGCTTCAGCTTACAAAGGTGAAGACAATGTATCTATATCTTGGTTAGGAGATGGTACGGCGGCAGAAGGAGACTTTCATTATGCACTTAATTTTGCATCAGTCTACAAGGCCCCTGTAATTCTCAACGTAGTTAATAATCAATGGGCAATTTCAACACATAGAAATTTTTCATCAGGTGAAGCAACATTTGCTTCTAGAGGTATTGCTTATGACATGCCAAGTATACGGGTCGATGGTAACGATTTTCTAGCACTTTATTCAGTCACAAGTTGGGCTGCTGAAAGAGCACGTAAGGGAGAGGGTGCTACTTTTATCGAAGTATTCACTTACAGGGCAGAAGCGCATTCAACTAGTGATGACCCTACAAGATATAGACCTAAAGATGAATGGAAGTCTTGGCCTTTGGGTGATCCGTTAGAGCGTCTGAAATTGCATTTAATTGATTTAGGTGAGTGGTCTAAAACGGATCAAAATAAGTTGGAAAAAGAGCTTGATGAGTTAGTTATTAAATCATACAAAGAAGCAGAAAAGTATGGAACATTGAACGAAGGTCCTTGGGCTTCTGAAGAGACTTTGTTTGAAGATGTTTACAAGAAACCTCCAAGGCATTTGAGAAAACAAAGGCAGGAGTTGGGAATTTAGATGGCTCAAATGAATATGATCCAAGCAGTCAACTCAGCATTGGATATAATTCTTGAAAAAGATTCTAATGTTTGCATTTTTGGTGAAGATGTAGGATATTTTGGAGGAGTTTTTAGGTGTACGGATGGCCTTCAATCAAAATATGGAAAGCATAGAGTATTCGATTCTCCATTAGCCGAAGGTGGTATTGTTTCTACTGCAATTGGCATGGGAATTAATGGTTTAAGACCTGTAGCAGAAATTCAGTTTGCTGACTACATATTTCCAGCTTTTGACCAAATTACAAACGAGTTAGCTAAACTTAGATACAGAAGTGGAGGCGAATATTCAGCCCCAGTTACCATAAGAACTCCTAGTGGAGGAGGAATAAGAGGTGGTCACTATCATTCACAAAGTCCTGAAGCTTATTTCACACACACTCCAGGGTTAAAAGTTGTAATACCTTCAAATCCTCATGATACAAAAGGTCTTTTGATTTCTGCAATCGAGGATGATGATCCGGTTATTTTCTTTGAACCTAAGAGATTGTACAACGGTCCTTTTGATGGTGATCACAAAAAGGCAGCATTGAAATGGGATACTCATCCAAAGGGAGAAGTCCCTGAGGAGTACTATTCAATTCCACTTGGAGAAGCTTCAGTAGAGAGAGAAGGAAGTCAGCTTACTGTATTGTGCTATGGAACAATGGTGCATGTTGCCCGAGAAGCTGTAAAATTGAGTGGAATAGATGCCGAGATTATTGATCTTAGAAGTCTAGTTCCCTTAGATATTGATGCTATTACAAAATCAATCGAAAAAACTGGAAGGTGTGTAATTGTGCATGAAGCACCTAAAACCAGTGGTTTTGGAGGAGAGTTATCTGCACAAATTCAAGAGTCATGTTTCTATCACTTAGAGGCGCCAATTACACGCGTCACTGGATGGGATACACCATTCCCTCATTCGTTGGAATGGTATTATTTTCCAAGCCAGGAAAGAGTTATAGAGGCGATGAAGAAAACAATGGAGAGTTAAAATGGCAAAACACGTATTCAAACTGCCGGATGTCGGCGAAGGAGTAGTTGAGGGAGAAATTGTAAAATGGAATGTAAAACCTGGAGACACCGTTAAAGAAGATGAGCCTTTGGTTGAACTTATGACCGACAAAGCTACGGTTGCTATTCCATCTACAGTAAATGGAAAGGTAGTTTCTACAACAGGAAAGCCGGGAGATATGATTCCAGTAGGCTCCGAGTTAATTGTCTTCGAAGTAGAGGGAGATGGGTCTCCAGAGCCGGAACCCGAGCCGGAACCCGAACCGGAACCTCAAGCTAAAGCAGAGCCAATAGTAGCTACGCCAGCAGCTCCAGTAGTTTCACCACCCGTCTCATCGGGATCTAGGGCATTAGCCTCTCCAGCAGTTAGACGTCGAGCTAGAGAAGCAGGAGTTGATTTGTCAAGTGTTTCTGGGACCGGACCTGCGGGCCGAATTTCTCATGATGACCTTGATGCTTTCATATCTGGTGGAGGTAGACTAGCAGCAGTTCAATCTGGAGTAAAATTGACAGGTGTTGAAGAGCATCCAGTAATAGGATTAAGACGCAAGATTGCTGAAAAAATGGCAATTAGTAAGAGAAATGCAGCACACTTTTCTTATTTTGAAGAGGTTGATGTGACTGAGCTAGAGAACTTACGTCAGCATCTTAACTCTACACGCTCATCAGAACAACCTAAATTGACGTATCTACCATTTATTGTTCAAGCTCTAGTTAAAGCAATCAGAAAATTCCCTCAATGTAATGCAATTTACGATGAAGAAAAGAGTGTTGTTTTTAGACACCAAGCAGTTCATGTTGGAATTTCAACGCAGACTGATGATGGTCTTATGGTTCCTGTTATCAAGCATGCAGAAGCTATTGATGTATGGGATACAGCTAATGAGCTAGTACGAGTTACAAGTGCAGCAAGGGCAAAAACAGCCACAGTTGACGAACTCACAGGTTCAACTATTACAATTACAAGTTTAGGAGCAATGGGTGGCCTCGGAGCAACCCCTATTATCAATCACCCTGAGGTTTCAATAGTTAGTATTCATGCAGCAAGAGATAGAGCCGTTGTGAGGGAAGGTGAGATAGTAGTTCGTAAAATGATGAATTTAACTTCTTCTTTCGACCACAGAATAATTGATGGATATGATGGAGCATTATTAATACAGGAATTAAAATCAATGTTAGAAAATCCTGCAACAATTTTCATGTGAGATTATATGGCAGAAATTAGAAATTGTAAAGTATTAGTTGTTGGCGCTGGGCCCGGAGGTTATGTTGCTGCAATCAGAGCAGGTCAACTCGGTTTGGATACTGTAATTGTAGAAGGTTCAAGGGCAGGAGGAACTTGTCTAATTAGAGGATGTATTCCCTCAAAAGCGATGATACATGCAGCTTCAGCTTTTGAAAGCTTAGAGGCTCATTCGGGAAAAGGTAAAATGGGAATTAGTGTTTCAGGTAAGCCTAAAGTTAACATGAAAGAACTTGTTTCATGGAAAGAATCTATTGTAAACAAATTGAATAAAGGTGTGGAAACATTACTTAAAGCTGCAAAAGTGGAACTTATTTCAGGATGGGCTAAGTTTAGAAATGCTAAAACATGTGAAGTCAGTGGAGGAGATAAAGAGTACATAATTAACGCAGAACACGTTATTCTTGCAAATGGTTCGAAGTCCGTAGAATTACCCTTCATGCCGTTTGATAATAATATAATTTCATCAACAGAAGCATTGGAGCTTTCTGAAGTTCCTAAAAAATTAGTAGTTATTGGTGCAGGTTACATTGGACTCGAACTGGGTATAGCATATAGGAAATTAGGTTCCGAAGTTACTTTTATTGAAGCTTTGGAACAAATATTGCCAATTTACGATGCAGAGATGACACGTCCAATCAATTTATGGCTCAAGAAGCATAAAGTCAAAGTCAATCTAGGTGCCAAAGCAAAGGGAGCAGTTACTAAAGGTAAAGTGACAACCGTAGAATATGTAGATTCCTCAGGTAAAAATCATAAAATTAAAGCAGATAAAGTTCTCGTAACTGTAGGAAGAAAGCCCAATACACAAGGTTGGGGTTTGGAAAAAATGGCAGTTGATATGGATGGTCAATTTATCAAAGTAGACAAGCAGTGCCGAACTTCAATGAAGAATGTTTGGGCTATCGGAGACGTAGTTGGAGAGCCAATGCTTGCTCATAAAGCATCAGCTCAGGCTGAAGTAGTTTCTGAAATTATAGCAGGACATAGAAGGGAGTTTGATCCGGTTTCAATAGCTGCAGTTTGTTTCACAGATCCTGAAATTGTAGGTGTAGGCCTAACACCTGATGAGGCCAAAAAAGAAGGTATAGAAACAGTAGTGGGTAAATTTCCATTTGCTGCAAGTGGAAGAGCCTTAGCCATGGGCGCAGGTTCCGATGGTGGCTTCGTTCGTATTACGTCACGAAAAGATAACCAAGTAATAGTAGGAATACATGCAGTAGGTTCTCATGTTTCAGAGCTATCTGGAGAATTCGCATTAGCTCTTGAGATGGGGGCAAGGTTAGATGATATAGCAGGAACAATACACGTTCATCCAACTTTGACAGAAGCTTTTGCAGAGTCTGCCCTTGCCAGTTTAGGACATGCAATTCATATTTCAAATTGATTGAAATCGATATAATTCAGGCAAATAATTCTACTCATCAAGAAATAGATCAATTAATGGTTGAATTACAAGAAGATAGGATAAAGAGTAAAATTAGAGATACATTAATCTTTGTTGAACACCCTGAGATAGTGACTATTGGAAGACGAGGTATGCTTGATGGTTTAACAGCACCAGATAATTTTCCATCTTCTCAAGTAGATAGGGGTGGTGGACTTACTTGGCATGGTCCAGGTCAACTTGTGGGATATCCCATATTTCTATGGAAAGAAGAATCAGTTAGGGAAGTAATAACAACAATTGAAGAATGGATAATTCAGTCATTATCCGAGTTTGATATTTACGGAGTTCGTGATGATTCTATGCAAGGGGTATGGTTTGAGGGACACAAGGTAGCTAGTATTGGTTTGGCATTTAGTAAATGGGTATCAAGGCATGGTTTTGATATAAATTTAAACACTCCAGAAGGAAGAATAGAGTCTGTTGAAGGTTGTGGCTTGCCATTAGGTAAACATATGGCATTAGCTAAATTTGGTTACAATATTTCTATAACAGAAATGCAAAATGCATTACTTAGTAAAATGCCAGAGATTTTAGGAAGAAAAGTCAGGAGAATTATTAACTTAGAAAATCATTGATTAAATGTTGATTTTGTTCTTTAAGTTCGTGATGTTCTTTCATCCAAGATTCAGCTTTTTCAACACAAATGGATTTTATCTCACCAGTTAACAGCTTTCCAGACACATATTCTTCTCTAATTTTTTCTAACTCATTGTCGTCTTCTTCGAAAAAGTAGCGAAGGTATTGGTATGCCACATCAATTTCAGGATTTCCTCCCTTTTTGCGGTGTTCTTCAACAGTAGGCTGGCCACCTGAGAATGAAGAGTTTATTTTCTTCTCTATTGTCTTCATTGAATCATTTAAGAAAATTGTTGTTTCCGGCATACTAGAACTCATCTTACCACCAGTCATACCTACTGCAAATTGGTGGTATGTAGATGATGGTTGCATTAGTCCCATACCTCCTAATTGTCTTTCAAGAGACAATAATTCGTATTGAATCTCAGCATAGTTTTCAGCAGTGGCATCCTTGATATCGATTGTGCCGTGTTTTGGATTTGAATTAATTTGATTATAGCCAGCCTTACTGATTGCACTAATGGCCTTATCGATGACTATCTTTCTTTGATTTTTATCAACGCCCCCGTCATTTCTCATCCCCATAATATCTTGATTATTATCTTGGATTGATAATCCAATAGTTAAGTTTCCTAATTTATTTTTATTCACATTGAACCAATTAGTTTTTGAGACCATACCTCTTGTTAACCTGATATGCGGATCTTGATCCATTCCTACGGGAACAACTATAGGCCTCAATCCTCCATATTCCTCTAATTGGGGATGTACAATATCACCAGCTTGAACCAATGGTGATTGAACGTGTGCAAGACTTGTTTTACCTGAGAATCCATAAATGGCTTCCATTTCAGAGAGATTAGTTTTCGTACCTAATGTAAATCCCATTTTCTGTACTATTGCTCTTTCAGATTGAAAATATATTGATGTCTTATCCGGATTTAATCCCATTCCAGCATAATTTGATATATATTCTTCAACAGCATACTCCTTACATTTTTCTAAGCTAAGGCCTCTTGTTGCATGAGCTTCTAAATCAGCTACAGCAATTGTAACGTCCCCTCCTAAATCTTGGAACCACCTAGCTTGGTCAATTACCATTTTGTGGCCTAAATGCATCTGACCTGAAGGCATAAGCCCAGATAAAACTCCGAAAGGTTTTCCAGCTTTTCTTGCATTTAATATAGAATCTAAATCTCTGTGAGCAAAAATTATTCCTCTTCTATGAAGATGTGTAGGTTTAGGCAAAGTTGTATGATCTATTCTTTCTAGACCAAATTTTTCGCAAATTTCGTCATAGTTTTTGATACCTTTACTCGCCCAAGGGTCAATCTCCATTATTTACGCAAAGCTTGGGGACTTAAAGATAATACCCACCAAACTTACTGTTATTTTCCCTATCCGTTAAAGGCTTGTGACTCGCTTAGAATGGCCTAGAGCAATTTTACATTTAGATATGGATGCTTTTTTTGTGAATGTTCACATTTTAGAAAATCCGAGCGATAAGGGGATTCCTCTTGCAGTTGGTGGAAAGCCAGGTCAAAGGGGAGTCATTGCTTCAGCTTCTTACGAGGCTCGAGCAAAGGGAGTACGTTCGGCTATGGCTTCAAGTAAAGCTCTGAAGCTTTGTCCCGAGCTCAAATTTGTCTCTTCAAACAGGCCCATGATTCGTTCTTCCTCAGCTAAAGTCATGGAGATTTTAGCGAGATATGGTACCTTGGAGAAAATGAGTGTTGATGAAGCCTTTGTAGATTTATCACTTCAAAAAAACCCTGAAGCTTTGGTTAAGACAATTTTAAAACGGATCAAGACAGAAACAAATTTACCTTCTTCAGCAGGTTTAGCAACATCTAAATTAGTTGCTAAGATAGCTTCAGATTTTGAAAAACCAGAGGGTTTCACAGTCGTTCAGCCTGGAACGGAATCTAAATTCTTGGCGCCATTAGAAATAAGGAAAATGTACGGAATTGGCCCTAAAACGGCATCACGTTTGAATAGTCTTGGGATTGAAAAATGTTCAGATATAGTTTCAATAGATATTCAGAAGTTATTACCGATATTTGGGCAATATTCTGTTAATTTAAAGAATAAGGCAAAAGGAATAGATAATAGAGTTGTTGATCCTTCACCATGGATTGCTAAACAGCAAGGTACTGAGACTACGTTTGAATCTGATATTAAGGAAGTCAAAGAAGTAGAGTTAGCCTTGCGGGAGTTATCCGCAGAAGTATCAGATAGTATTGAGCAAATGGGGAAGTCAGCAAGAACGATAACTATCAAAATTAGGTGGTCAGATTTTACAACTATAACACGCCAAAAGACAGTTCCAGGTGAGATACATAAATCAGAAGACATTTACAAAGTAGCAAAATCGTTGTTGTATGATAATTGGGAACCTGGCAAACCAATAAGACTTCTGGGAGTTTCGGCTAGTCGATTGGGTGTATCTGATCAGCAAAAGTTAAATTTAGAATTCGAATAAACTTTTTTGTTTTTTATCATTTCTTGGAACAATACGTTTAGGTTCTTCTTCGTATTTTTCTTCCATTTTAGGAATATAATCTAGAGTTACAATATCTTTTTCTTGTCTATATTGTTGTGATTCTTCCATTATAGATATAAGTTTTTTATTCTTTTTGTCTGTATTAAGTAAAATAGCAAGTTCATTTTCATTTAAGTCCAGATTTCCAGCAATCTCAGCAGCCTTGTTTACATCGTTCTGGCAAATAGTAGATATTACTCCTATTTGTTCTATTTTTGACTCTTTGATTGATTGGTGGGTTGCAGCACCTACTTTTTTAGCTAAAGAATCTCTGTATGCTCTTTGAAATCGACTTGCTCCCATCTTTCTAATGTATGATGGAAACTGAGGTCTTCTTCCACTTGTAGGATGTATTTTAGACAAAGCTACACCACTTGAAATTAATTCAGAGGCATATCCCCATAAACCATAATTCTGGTTTCTTATTACTCTTGCAAGTAATAAATCAGCGTATGCCACTTTTGAATATGCTCTATCGATATCACTTGGATTTTTATATACAATAGGTATGTTATCGCTAACCCATGTTGCAACATCTCTAGGCGGTTCATTGAGGTCAAAAATAGCAGTTCTTGGTTTATCAAAAGTATCTCCGTGAAAAATAGCGTTTAGAGTTTCAAACATCTCAGTTTCTCGATCTCTCGATCCCACTTTTTTTAAATCATCATAAATAATTTTCTTTTTTCCTTCTGATAGTGACTGTAAATCGTTTATCGCTCCTCTTAGGTCACCTTTAACATTTTCAGCCATAGACCTTATTGTTTCGTTGTCAATCTCTAAATTTTCATTTTGGCAAATTTTCTGTAAAACAGTAGATATAGATATAACAGAGGGCCTTTGAAATTTCAGATTGAGGCATAATCTTTTGATTTTAGCACCAGTACCTTTGGTTAAATTATACAAATCATTTACAGTAATTACAACGGGTTGCTTGGTTTGTTCAAGAGTTTTTGATATAGCTCTTTTACCTCCTCTATCGCTGTAATTTTTTATTTTGTTCTTAGATTGTTGCGCTCTTTCGTACAAATTATCGGCTTCATCTAGTAGTATTAAATTTCGTTCAGCTAAACCTTTACTCCCGAATGTTTGGAAAAGTCCCGCTCTTAAAGCGGTTCCTTCTATTACAGCTCCAGATCGGGCATCAGATGCATTCAATTCAATTACTTCCCATCCCATATCATTTGCTAAAGCAATAGCTGCAGAAGTTTTACCACATCCCGGAGGCCCAGAGAGTATCACTCCTTTCTTGACCATTTTATCGCCCCATGAGCTTGCCCATGTTTTCAAATCGCTTATTACTTTTGAATTTCCGATTATGTCTGAAAGACTCTCAGGCCTGTATTTTTCAGCCCAGGATTCCATTATTCACCTAATTTCATAGTAAAATGCATTTTTTGGTATCTAAGTATTGATTTAGCATTTCTTGCTACAATCCAAAGGCAGAAGAAAATACACGTTCCACAAAAAATCATAGTAGTTCCAAAAGATGATTTAAATTCTTGACTATTAAGCTTGAACACAGACATATTCCAATCAGTATTACCCATGTAGATTAGCGATGCACCTACCATCGTAGCTAAAAATCCAGCAAATATTAGGGATCGACTCCCAGTTCGTTGATAGAGCTGTAATACAGGAGAAATAATTGTTAGAAATAAAGCTAAACCGAATAGAGAGAAAAAGAGACTCATAAATTTTGTTTGATAGTAGTTAATAGAGGATGTGGGGAATCCTCCAGACATTGCGCTCTCTGCAATCATTGGCATGGGTGCATAGGCAGCAACTATACATCCTAGAAAGACAAACCTTGCCATCATAAGAAGCAATTGAGATCTTTTACTGTCTACTTCTAATTTTTCAAGCTTCTTGTATGTTCTTTTCAACACCCATCTTGATATTGCCATGGTACTTGAGGCGAGAGGAACAAAAACCGCAGTTACTAAGATTAATCCACCGATTAATTGACCCATTATGTCTCCACCCGAATCTCGTCCGATTAAAGATGAAAGTGAAAGAACTTTATCTGTGCTTGTATAAACCAAGATTCCTTGTCCAATATATAGTAAAGCTAATAGAAAACCGGCGATGAAAATTCGAGTTCCAAAACTACTGTAGATGTAGGCGTCTGGTTGATCTCTAACAAACCTTACCATTACTATACCATAAGAGCGCTGTTAATTAGACTAACTCAAAGCGCATTTGTTCAGGATCTTTTTTTCCAGCTAATTTTTCAGCCAATTTAGTTCCTATTCCAGGAATTTCATTCAAATCAGAAGGTTTTGAATCACGAATTGAGCTTTGGCTTGTGAATCCTGCATTAAACAAAGACCTTGCACGGACTCTTCCGATTGAATCGATTTCTAATAACGGTAGTAATTCTTTTCTCACACCATTAGATATTCGAATTTCTAATTCGGCTATCATCTTTGTAGTATTGGGTGATAATAGTTCAGAAAGTTCAGACATGGAATAAAGAATCCAACCTGCTGTCTCAACTTTTGCTCTAATGTCTCCCGGAGTAGTTGAATATCTTTTCATTAGATGTTCTTCAGGAGTTTCTTCTACCCAATCCATCAATAGTAGTGCAGTTTTCAAATCCCAAAGATAGAATTCAAGTTCGGTATGTTCTACGGGAGGTGGTAGCATGAGATCAGCTTCCATTTGCATTAAATGAGTAAGGTAAGTTTCCATTTCATTTTTTCTAACGTAAAGAGAGTAAATATCTGGAGTTCTTGTAACTGTGTGTAGTAAACCTAACGGATTTGCAGGTACTTCAGATTCAAGGGCATTTCTAATGATGACTCCGGACAAAGGATCAATGTACAGTTGTGAAACTTTTCTCCCAAACGGAGTAGCTTTTAATTTCTCCTGAAGAGAAGCATTTGCAGGTATAAATTCTCCATCTATCTTTCCTTCAATCTCAATTAAACCTTCTTCTTCTAAAAAATTAAGTACTTTGTTTATGCGATGTTGAGTTCTCCATAGTTCACCCTGAGCGCCAAAGAGTGTCTTTTTTAGGAAAGAATGCATTTCTTCAGTAGTACTAATTGTCCCAGAAGAAATTAAAGAAAGTAAATGAGTCCTTAGTGCAGGTTCACTGCCTAACCTCGAAAGAACAGGTTCAGTTTCGCCCTCAAAATAAGTTTCTATAATTTGCGCTTTTTGTTCGCTGTTTTTAGCAATTAATACTCCCTCACCGTCAACATCAAATCCAGGCCTTCCAGCTCTACCTAGCATTTGTTGAATTTCTAAAACAGGTAGCGGTTGGTTTGACTGAAAACTTGAATCCCAACGAGTTAAATCCCTAATAATCACTCTTTTTGCAGGTAAATTTACTCCTGCTGCTAAAGTCGGAGTTGCGCACAAAGCTTTAATTTTTTTATCTCTGAAACCTTTCTCTACAATTTGTCTTTGCCTGTTAGTTAATCCTGCATGATGATATGCTACCCCTCTTTCAATCAATTTAGCAAGGTTTGAGTCTACGGATGTAACTTCATCAGCTCCAGCTTTCAGTTCACTAGTATATTTTTTTAGTTTTTCAGTTTCATCAGCACTTAGCCTCTTGCCTATTAGCATGCCAAGTCTTTTAGCCTGAGCTTCGGCAGATCTCCTTGTATTAACAAAAACTAAGCATTGGTCTGGTAAATTGTCAAGTGCAATCCCCTCAGTACCGTCTATATCTATAGTCTTGAATTCATCGCCATCCCATTCAATCTCATTAGCAATACAAATTCCTTTTTTGAGTGGAACTGGACGAAAGTCACTTTCAACTAGTGTAGCTTTCAACCACTCAGCAACTTGACTTGAGTTAGATACGGTTGCAGATAGTCCTATAATTTGTATATCTGGATTAATTTCTCTGAACTTCGATAAAGTAACTTCTAGTGTCGGTCCTCTATTAGAATCATTGATTAAGTGTATTTCATCAGATACTAAGCACCCTACTTCGGTTAACCAGGGAGGATTGTGCCGAATTAATGAATCAGCTCTTTCAGAGGTGGCTACAATTATATCATATTTGGAAAGACCTCTTATTTTATCAAAATCTCCCACTGAAACACCAATCTTAGCACCATTAAGAATATTTTTACAAATGTCTCTCAGCTCATTGACTTTTTCCCATGCTAGCGCCCTTAATGGAACTAAAAAAATACCTTTTTTACCTTCTTTTACTGCTTTCATTAGGGCGTTGTAGGCAACTACAGTTTTTCCTGCAGCAGTAGGCACTGACATTAAAAGAGATTCATTTCTTTCTATAGCCTGCATAGCCTCTTTTTGGGGAGGATATAATTCTTTAATATTAAGATAATTTAATAATTGATTAAGCAACCTTACCAGCTCTCGTCTTGCTCACTTAGTCCGAATTCAGGTTTGCTTTGGAAAGTAAAATAAAGAGCTGCCGCACCACATAATGTAGAAATCAGAAGTCCACCTAACCCTACTATCGCAGCAGCACAACCAACTAAAACAAGATTGTAATTTTGTCTCATGACTAGGAGAGCTCCTCCTACAAATGAAAGGATTGCACACACAAATTCCCAAATCATTCCGACTTCTATAACATTACTCACAAAAGATTCATCAATTTCTTCACCTTCTTCATCAATTTCGAGCCCCATTTCTTGCATTACTTCGTTGTATTTTGCAGTGACTCCTTGAATTTTATCAGCATCACTCAGGATTCCGTTCATAGTTGTTGCAGTACCTAATAAAACAAAACCTGCTATTATAAGCAGAAGTGCGGCAATA
Source organism: Marine Group III euryarchaeote CG-Epi4 (assembly GCA_001875365.1). The sequence continues at coordinate 42,231 of MIYX01000018.1, read as the reverse complement.
TTCGGCTTATTAGTTGATGGGTACAAAGAAACAACACTAGTGTCACCTTCATTTTCTGAATCGCCCCAGTCTAAAGATTCGTATTCAGTTTCCTCCCATTCATTAGAATCTTCATTATCCATTAATAACCCAATCTTTAAGCCATAATAATAGTTGCTCTATTTTCTAAGGGCTTTCAAAGTCCCACTAGTCTTAATGGGTTTCATTCCTAATTCATCACTATTAATTTCTATTAATTCTCTTATAGCAATTGATTTTGTGTGATCTACTAAGACGATACTTTTTTTATCTTCAAAAGCTATAATTCGCCATCTAATTTTACCTTTGAGTAGTTCAGAATTTTTTTTTAAGAAAGACCTAAAATCATCTAGTTCTATTTTTTCAGTATGTTCTAGGAGCAAGTATCTTTTTCTCCCCTTTTTTTGTTTAACTACCAAACTATCTTAACGCCTCATTAATTTTTTCGATTATATTTTCAAGTTTCTTTACTCTTTCACTTAATTCAGCAATTTCTAAGCTTAGTTTTTCAGTATTTTTAGAGCCATTTTTTGCCTTTTCAACAATCCAAGCATCAGTTTCTTCTTTCTTTTTCAGCATTTCACTCATTTTAGATGAATCATTCACATTATCATCCATGATATCCTTACCTTGTATTTCTTCATTAATCAAATCAGCTTCTTCTTCACTAGATTCTTCTATTTCTTCAATATCCTCTTTGTTTTGAGATTTTTCTCTCTGATAATCTTCAACAGTCATTATGTTTCCTTCACTGTCAGATTTTATAATTTGTTCTTCTTGCAATTCTTCTAGAGAAGGCGTAAATTGAGCCATTTCGCCTCCAGCATCTTTGAATGCTAAGAATAAGCTTCCCGAGTCTAATTTGTAACCTTCCATTTTCAAAATATTTACAATTGTAGTTTTTGGCTCAGTTAAATCGTTGCTATCAAGTGGGTATGCCATACTTTTTCATTAGTAGCATAACTTTATAGTTTTCTCAACTCAATGCGTTTAATCCCCCCTAATTGTCAATACTTGTGTCACTTACAGATAAGATAGCTGAAATCGAGGAAGAAATAGCTAATACTAAGTACAATAAAGCGACACAACATCATGTTGGTAAGCTTAAAGCTAAGTTGGCACAGCTTAGAGAAGAAGTAGTAACAAGTTCTTCAGGCCCCAGAGGTAGTGGATATGGAGTTCGAAAGGCAGGGGATGCTACAGTAGCTCTAGTTGGGCTGCCTAGTGTAGGTAAGTCTACTCTTTTGAATGCCTTAACCGATGCAGATAGTGAAACAGGTTCGTATGCTTTTACAACTTTAGATGTAGTTCCTGGGGTTTTGAAGTATAGAGATGCTAATATTCAAATTCTTGATCTTCCGGGATTAATTGAAGGTGCAGCTAGGGGTGCAGGTAGAGGTAAGGAAGTATTATCAGTTATTCGTTCTGCAGATTTAATTGTTCACGTTATTGATGCTCTAGAGCCAGCACCTCATGTTATATTGAAGGAATTGACGGATTCTGGAGTTCGCTTGAATAGTCGCCCTCCCAATGGTAGTATTTCAAAAACAGGAATTGGTGGCATCGAAGTTATCTCTACAATTGAGCAAGAATTAGAGGATGAAGCTATTAAGACCATAGTAAGAGAATATGGCATAGTCAATGCTCAAGTAGTTTTTAGAGAAAGGGTGACTATAGATGATATAGTCGATATTCTTTCAGGAACTAGAGTTTACACACGATCTTTCAATGTAATAAGTAAAGTAGATATGGTTAATTCTGCAGATGTTAAAAGTATCAAAAAGCTTTGTGGTTCAGTAAAAACTATCGAAGTTGCAGCGCCTTCCGGTTTGGGTGTTGAAACATTGAAAAAGCAGATATATTCCTCTTTAGAATTCATATCCATTTTTATGAAGCCTCAGGGAGAAAAGGCAGATTTAGAAGAACCAATGGTAGTTCGGAAGGGAACTACAATAACCGAAATATGTCAACGATTACACCGTGACTTCGTTAGGAAGTTTAGATATTCCCAAATATGGGGCCCATCAGCAAAGTTTCCAGGCCAGACAGTTGGTTTAAATCATAAAGTTCTAGATGGTGATATAGTAAGCATTATAACACACAGATAATCAGGTATAATTATTATTAGTTAGCGTATAATATCTTGAGTAGTAATTATCAGTATCTAGCTTTCTAATCTTTCTATCAATTCAGCCTTCTTACCTGCCGTGGAAAGGCCTTTTTCTTTTAGCTCAGCTTTTAATTCAGCTACTTTCATACTTTTGTAGTTTTTCTCTTCTGTAGTTTCTTTGACAGAACTAGATTTTTCTTCTTTATTTTTACTGAAGAGTCCTTTTATTGCTGAGGTACCTTTACCAAAACCAGATTTTACAGCCCCAGCACCTCTACCAAATCCAGATTTAACTGCTGAAGTTCCTCTGCCAAAACCAGATCTTACAGCCCCAGCACCTCTGCCGAGACTTGATTTCATAGCGTTAGCACTTTTACCAACGGCACTTCCCGTTTTTGTTAAAAGTTTTTTAGTCTTTGGAATCTCATCGCTTTTTACTTCTTCTTTAACTTCAATTTTCTTTTCGTTTTCCTTCTTAGTCTCTTTCTTAGGCGTAAGCTTCATCTGTGACTTTTGTTTGAAAACTATTTTTGGTTTTGATTTCTGTGTAGCTTTCTTTTCATTGTACTCTTTCCTTGCTGAATCGGCAGCTACAGATTCAGGTAATTTGTCTCCAAATCTTTCATTATATCTATCTTCTAGACTTTTACCTTTTGAGTCCATCATAAAGTCAAGTTTTTTGTGAATATCAAATAGTGGTTTATTGCTCTTTTTAGACCATTCTTTACTTATATTATTTTGATTCGCTTCTGTAGTTACTGAAATATTTGTATCTGCTACTACGCCCACTGGAGCTACTTCAACTAAGGGTTGAATTGCAGGTGAAGCTTGTACGGCAGGTGCAGCTTGAACTGCAGGAACGGCTTGTACAGCAGGTGCAGCTTGTACAGCAGGTGCAGCTTGTACAGCAGGTGCAGTTTGAACTGCAGGATTACCTACAGGTTCTAAAACAGGGGGGCTTTTTTTTACTTTTTTCTTTTTTCCACCAAACCAGGCCATTTTTTCACCAATATTTTTTAAGTATTTCGACTAACTTTTCAAAGAGACTCGTTAGAGAGGGAGAGCTCTTGGCTTTCACGCCGTTATCAGCATCTCCAAGTCTAATTTCGTCCAGATCTTTGCTTGTCGACATTTTATTGTATCTATACTTCTCAATTAAAAGCTTGTTTCAGTCTTTTTTTCCATCTCTACTCATCTTTTTACGAGCTAATCTCTGACGATTATAAGCTTTAATTATGTCTCCTTTTGTAATAATTCCTATTAATTTTTTCTTATCTGAGGTATCTACCACTGGCAAATGGCTAATTTCTCTAGAGCCTAAGCAATCCAATGCCTCTGATAGCGTGTCTCTAGGATTTACAGTGATTAAGTCAGTTACACAATAATCTTTAATTGTTAAATGCCTTTCATGCTTAATTGCTGCATTGTGTATGTCAGTCCAAGTAATAATTCCATAAAGTTTTTCTTTATCATCAATGACTGGCAAACTCATGTGACCTGTATCTTCAATAATTTGTAAAGCCAATTCCAAGGGTTTATCTGGAGTAATGGTCATTACTTCATTGCTCATTGCTTCTTTAACAGTAATCATCCTCATTATATCCTGTTCAGCCCCTAGATCAATATTTATTCCCATTCTGGCTAATTTAGAAGTATAAGCCGATTCTTTAGAGATAACATAACACGTTGCATCTGCTACTACACATGAAAGCATTAAGGGTAAAATAATTTCATATGTTGCAGTCATCTCAAAGAGCAGAACTATTGCCGTTAATGTTGCTCTTGTTGTAGATGCAACAAACGCAGCCATTCCCACTAAAGCAAATGCACCAGGATGTGTAATTATTCCTAAATCATTCATAAACAAACCCATTCCAGCTCCTATTGCAGCTCCGATAAACAAACTAGGAGTAAAAATGCCTCCAGACCCACCTGAGCCAATAGATACAGAAGTAGCTATTATCTTCAGTGCCATTATTGAAAATATAAATATGAAAAGATCGTCTATAATTGAACCACTATTATTGTCGCCAGCTAGATTTTCACCGACAATTATGCTTCCATTTTCGTCGCTATCTAATGATATCAAGTCAGATGTAACATCAAATCCATTTCCCAGAATTTGTGGAAACGAGAAAGCAATGAGGCCTACAAAAAGCCCTCCAAGACATGTTTTTAGAGGTACAGGGATTGCTTTTAACTTTTCGAATTCTATTTCAACAAAATTAAGAGATTTTATGAATATAGATGCAGTAAATCCAGTTAACATTCCTAAAATTATGTAGAATGGATATTCGACAGCAGATCCTAATTTATATTGGGGAATACTATCAAACGCAGCAACGTCCCCGGTTAAGCTTCTACCAACTGTAGTCGCAATTACTGCAGCTACAACGATTGGAATGAAGGATTTAGTCTTTAATTCTGCCAAAATGAGTTCAATAGCGAACAATACTCCCCCAAGTGGTGCGTTGAATGCAGTTGTGATAGCGGCAGCAGCTCCGCATCCTACTATTGTTCTTGTTTCATCAACGGTCTTTCCAGTTCTTTGACCTATTTCAGAAGCAAGAGTTGATGATACAACTACCATAGGGCCAACCCGTCCTAAAGACATTCCAGTACCTACACTTGTGATAGCAGCAACACACTTAGCCAAACCTTGCTTTGCACTTAATCTTGCTTGTTTAAATGCTACAGCCTCCATAACAAGAGGTACACCTACTCCCTTTGCTTCTCTTGACCAGTACTCAATTATTAATCCAGCAATTAGCCCTCCTAACGCAGGAACAAAAATAATAAGCCATGGCCTATCCGATTCAGTAATATTATTTTGAACAAGCGAATCTCCATAGAATATACCTTGCATTAGTCCAGTCATAGAGATGAAAACCCAGGTTAGAATCGCTGCACTTGCTCCCGTAATTGCAGCTACAATATTCAATTGTAGCATTGGTGAATTAATTATGCCTCTTAAGCGACTAAAAGCTTCTGAGTCGTTCAATTTGTAAGGACCTCAGAACCTGAATTTGTTATTAAAACCGTATGCTCAGATTGTGCTACCATTCCTTTACCCAGCTCATCCAGAACAGGATAATATGAGATAATACCTGCTCTCATTAGCTTTGTTAAGCTATTTGCAGCATCATTCGTTTGAATATCATGCAACCATCTTTCAGCGAAAGGTAGTCCTTTGTATCTGTGCTGTATTTCATCTATCATTTCAGCTGCCTTTTCGTCTCTGATATTTCGAACCTGTCTAATGTGATAAATGTTTGAGTTTCTCTTTCCTCCAACGCGTCCAGCTCCATCAGTTACAAAAGGTTCAATTGCAATTATGTCTCCAGGCTTTAATATTGTGCCACCATTTTCTTTTACATTAGGTACTGAAATTCCACTGTGGAGATTATATCTTTTAATCCCATGCCCAGTTAAATTTGCGATTGGTTTGTATCCACGATTTTCTATAGTGGTTTGTACGGCGTAACCTATCATGCCTACATTAATTCCTGGTCCAGCTACTTCGATGGCAGCATTAAGAGCTTCACGAGAGGTATCTATTAGTTTACCATATTTTTCAGTTCTAACTTCTACAGTTAGGGCGTTGTCTCCAATATAACCATCAATATGGACTCCAACGTCTAACTTTACGAGATCACCTCTTTGGAATTTTTCAGTAGTCTTAGTAGAGGGAGTCCAGTGAGCTCCGACGTTATTGATGGCGAGGTTTGCAGGAAATGCTAATTTACCACCATTATCATAAACATAGTTTTCAATTTTTTCAGTTATTTCCAGCATGGACTTTCCCTCATCAATCTGATCTTTACCAAAGTGTAAAGCGTCATGTGCTAGCTTTCCAGCTTTCTTCCACTTTTCTAATTCATCAATGTTCAATTATACCCTCCAACGTGTTGCCGTATAAAGCACCAATGCGGATTATTTTGGGAGTATCTTTAGTTAAATCAATTATTGTAGATTCAACTCCAGTAGGCTTTTCACCATGTAGATAAATACAAGAATTGCCGAATATTATTTTTGCTTCATTTAAACTTTTGGCTATATTTTCACCATGAATGTTCGCGCTAGTAGTGATGATTGGATTATATTTGACCAGAGATATTGATGTGTCATTTTTTGGTATCCTTATTGCAATGTTTCCGTTCCGTGCAACGCCTTCAGCAAATTCAACCTTAGATTTCAATATTATAGTCACAGGCCCAGGAAATAATTTTTCAATTATACCTTCTTGCTTTGCATTCATAATGCAGTATTCAGAGATTAAATCTTTGTTATTAACCAAGATGCTTACTCCGTCTTCCTTTTTACCTTTTATTTTGAATAGATTATTTACAGCATTTTGGTCAAAAGGATTACATCCTATTCCCCAAACCGTATCAGTCGGATAAACGATAATTTTGCCTTTTTTGAGGGCATTTCTTGCCTCATCAATGGTTAACATTCGTTGAATAAGAGGGTACTTATTAAAATCGTTTTTCACTGCGATGTTGAAGAGGTGTGAAAGTTCGATCAATTTGCCCAACATATCTAGCTCTTGGACGTATCAATCGATTATTTTTGTATTGTTCTAAAACATGCGCGGTCCAGCCAGCTACCCTCGACATCGCGAAAAGAGGCGTAAATAGATCAGTAGGAATTCCTAACTCGTAAAGTAGTGGAGCTGAATAAAAATCAACATTTGTTATAATTGATTTTCTTTTCCTTACTTGTCTCTCTATTTCTTCTGCAGTTCTGTAAATTTCCATGTTGCCATTTTCTTTACAAACTAGCTCAGTCATATTTTTTAAATGAATTCTTCTTGCATCATCAACTTTGTAAACCCTGTGACCAAATCCCATAATTTTTTGTTTGTTATTGAAAGCATTTTCAATATACTTTGAAGCATTTTTTGAATTCCCAACTTCCAGAATCATTTCCATTGCTTTCTCGTTTGCACCTCCATGAAGTGGGCCACTAAGAGTGCCTACAGCAGAAGTAATTGCTGAGTGAAGATTTGCTAAGGTTCCTGCAGTTACTCTTGCGGAGAAAGTAGAAGCATTAAATCCGTGATCTGCTAGCAGGATTAGGTAAAGATTCAAAGCATTGATTTGAATTTTTGAGGGTTCATCTCCATGAAGCATCCTTAGAAAATCTTCTGCGTGCCCTCGTTTAGGATCAGCTTTGATTATTGGCAGACCTTCTCTTAGACGATGTATCAATGCAACAGCTGTTGCAATTTGTCCCACAAGTCTCAGAGCTTTTGGAGCCAATTCACTCAGAGGTACATTTTTTTCATAATGCCCAAGAGCAGATACAACAGTTCTTAGAGTGCTCATAGGTGAAGTTTTTCCCACTAATTTGGTAATAACCTCAACTACCTCATCGGGCAGTACTCTTGCTTCGCCTATGTTTTTAGTCATTTCGGTTAAACGGCTTTCCGTAGGCAAATCATAATCATATAGAATACAGATAGTCTCTTCAAAAGTAGTATCCAAAGCTAGATCATCGACATTAAATCCACAATATCTTAGTATGCCTTTTTCCCCATTAACTGAGCTTAAATTTGTATCAGCAGCTACAATTCCTTCTAAGCCCTTTGTAGGCTCTGGTATTGAATCCTTATTATCTTTTGGTAACGACACATTCTTCATTAAAGGAAGCAATATTTAGGGATTTGCCGAATTTATTTTTTTATATTCGGTTACTCTTATGCCAAGATCGCCTTTGATAGCGGGTCTTTTCATTATTATTTCCATTTTCTTGTTAAATGCTTCTTCAAGGTTTACATCCATAGCTATTGAGTGACCGAAAATTAAAATTAAGATATCTGCCAACTCTTCTGCCTTTTCATGTTTGGACTTTCCTTTCGTGAAGCACTCAGCTAATTCTCCAAGTTCCTCAATAGTTAGTAAAATTCGATAAGACATATCATGCCCATTATTTTCTTCATTGGCAAAGTCATGTTTGTTATGGAATTCTTCTACTTTCTTAAGCATTTGATCAAATGTTTGACTCATTCTCTTCTAATGGAGTTGCCTTTTATTACTTTTTCAAGACGTTTTCAGCAATAGAAACACAAGACATAAAATCTTCGGCAGCTTCTCTGAGGCTGCCCATATTCTGAGCTTTAACTTTTGCCTTCATAATATTATTTTCAATAGAACTTTCCACCCATCCGTCGTTTTCAGGGTCGGTAGCTTTTTTAATTGATTCAGCTACTTTATCTGATTCAAACGGCATTTCAAAATTTATCTCATGTTTGATCTTCTTTTTCATAACTTTTTGACTCCCACTTCCGTATTGAGCAGCTTTCTTCTTTCTATTTGCAATTTCTTTGGAAAGTCCAAGTCCTATTGCAGCTTCCCTCAGTTTTTCTTTGCCTACTATTCCAATGTGTTGCTTTTGAGAATATAGTTTAGAGGTTTGAATAACCTCTTCCGAAAGGTAAGGACATGAAAGCTTGAGACCGAATAGCTTACAGATCTTCAGTTCTCTATTTGGAATTATTTCCAATAAGGATTTAGTTTCCTCGTCAAGATTAGCGTTCTTCATAGATTCACGGAAACGTGCGTATCCTCCAAAAACTTCATCAGCACCTTGGCCGCACATTAAGATTTTATTTTTAGCATTTTTAGCAGCAACCCAAAAAGGGAGCATAAACCCCACTTCAAACTGCGTTAATTTAAGTTTTTTTTGTAAAATGGTAGCTTCCGATATTAGTTCTTCATCGTTTAATTCTTTAACTGTTAAATCTAGATTGATAACATTTGCAGCCGATTTAGCAGCTTCGATATCATGCGAGTCTTTTACGCCTACAGCAATTAATTCAACATCAGTATACTTACTTGCTAAGAAAGCAACAAGTGCGGAGTCGATTCCTCCAGAAAAAGAAACAGTAATATTTTTTTCACAATCCTTTTTGACAGCTTTCTCTAGAGCAAGCCCTATCTTAGAAAGTTTATTTTTGTTCACGTTAAAATACTAGTTTCGATGAGATTTTTTAATTCACTAAATGCTTTTTTGGCTTTCGCTTCACTTACTACGTCTGTAATAACAGCAACGCCAGATTCAAAGAGAATGAAGCTAGCAAGTGGGTTATCAACCCGTATAATGAGTCCTTGAAATCTTAACTGATCATATTCAGACCCTGGTATGGCATTTGAAATAAGTTGCAAATCTAGTTTCTTACCAAAGCTCATTCTAGTTACCATGTTTTCAATTTTTGTAGCTCTTTTGGTACTAATTTTAGGATCAACGTTCCTTATTGAATCTTTTAATTTTGAAATTATTTCTTTTCCTTCTTGTAGTGAGGCGATTCCAGTAACGAGTACTTTCCCGTTTCCAAATAAAACACCCGCAGCTTTCAATCTCTTATGGCCTATAAATTTTGGATTTGTTCGATCTAGCTCAATAATTACCGAAGGATTTCCAGAACTAGAGTATCTTGCATTAGGTAATTCGGTTGCCAATTTAATTAATTCAATATCCTTTCCTAAGTGGGATGCGACAATGACATTTTCAATTTCTAAGTTAGCCACGATAACCATTGAGGCCGGGCAAGTTTAAGATATTAATCCTTATGCAAATTCGTCAAATGGGTAAGGATCTGGTTTTATCCTACCAAGAACAATTTGGGTTTCGGGAACTGTAAGAAGTGGCATAGGCCAAGTGGGTCCATCCTCAATGGCGAGTCTTGGACACGCGGTAATTACTGCAGCATCTATCCCCATTCCCAGTAATTGATCATGAGATTGGTGTATGCTACCAATCATTATAACTTCTTTTCCTGCCTCTTCCAGTGCTTTTGACATTCTTTCAGCAAGTTCAATTCTTTTTTGGCCAATTTGATTTGAAAAAAGTACAGCCCATCTTTTTGCGTCTCTAGCTATAGAAATTGCAGCATATCTTTGTTTTAAGAAAGGTTTCGGATCAGCTTCACTAACTTTCGCATTATGTGGATCAACGCATGCTACTCTCTTTCCTGTTGATAACGCTACAGTCAATGGATGGAATAATCCTGTACCTATATACAAAAATCCATCCACTTTTAATCTTCTTGCTGAGGAGGAGTTGCATCCTAATAATTGGCCAGCTGCAGCCAGTCGTGGCCCACCTTTAGTTACACTTGCATCAAAGCCAATATTTTCTAGTTTCTCAGTAGCTTCATCAATCATATGCAAATGTTGGGCAGTAGTCACAATTCCTATTTTTTTAGGTAGCATTTCCTTTATTTCTTTCAAACTATCTTTTTTAAGATTTAACTTTCCAGTATGTTTTACAGGTACAAAATAAGTGGGTATTGCATAAAATTCTGAATGATATGGCATAGGCATATGGCCTAAATGAATAAGAGCATCAGCCCCGACTTCTTCCAAAGGCCTGTCTGCTAAGTCACATGCCCCATAGGTAGGCTCACCCCACAAAATTACGTTTGCTCCGGTTAACTCTTTAATTTTTTTTGTGATAGTATGAGATTTAACTTTTAGTCCATCTGGGAGCTGTATTCCTATGAGCTTCTTATCTGTTAATTTTGAACAAACTTCATCTATTCCAGTTTCCCAGTCGAACTTTATTTCAGACATTCGTATATTCGGTCTTGTAAGCCATAATATAATAATAATGTTACAAATTCAGAGTAATCAAATTTAATTCTAGAAGTTGTTTTATGAATTTTTGAACTCTTATGTCCGCAGGAGCTACTTCCTCACCAAACTTACGATCAAACTTAGAAATAATTTCAGCTATATTATTATCACCGTTACAATTTTCCCATATGAATGTTGTATACTTGTCTAAAGGCCTTCTAACTTGATCAGGTCCTCCTATTCTATCTTTAACCCATTTCTCAATCCTACCAAACTTTTTAGGATAGATGATTGTTATTTTCCCATTTTCGTATACCGACTCTATTTCATTATTTTTGATTTGAGTTGGTCTATTATTAAGTAAATATTCTTTCATATTCTTTCCATTCCTATTATCATAACTCCCAATGTGGCAGCTCCTGCAATGGCTGCATATCTCACGGCCAATTCTTTACTTTCCCAAACAAACCTTGAAACCCACACCAACCAACCACAAAATAGTGCAATGGTCAGCAGAGTAGCAAAGAGAATGGTCCAAACATCCATATTTGTTAATATGGTGGGTTTAATTAGTGGTAGCCCCGCCAGGATTCGAACCTGGGTCTCAAGATCCAGAGTCTCAAATGATGGACCACTACACTACGGGGCTTCAGTAAAATATTTTAGGTTAGGTATATAAAAAAATTATGGATTTCTTTAATCATCGTAAAATCCATCGTCGTCCTCGAATTCAAATTCACTTTTTTCAGAGGTTTCTGTAAAATCAATTTTGTCAGGGAAATATCGTAGAATAACAACATCATCTAAATCCTGGACCCATCTGTATGGAATGATTATGTTTGCCCCATCTTTTACTAAGTTAGGAGTTGTTCCAGTGACAAGTAAAGCTGAAATTATTCTTTGAGTAGTATCCAAAAGAACATCATGAACTACTCCCAATCTCATACCTTTGCGAGTGTACACCGTCAGTCCCGGTAGTCTTGAAGCTTCGTTTAACACAGCCTTCTATAGGGCATTGATATAATTGGTTTGTGTTGTTTTTATGTAAACTTTAATAATAATAGATTATAAATAGGCCCTAAATTAAAGTAGACTATATGGGTAGAGTAAGACCGACTTACATTAAACGTGTTGCAATTGAATTAGTAAGAAATTATTCTGATAGATTTAATGAAGATTTTGATCATAATAAATCAATTGTTGAAGAATTAACAGACGTAGAAAGTTTAACTATGAGAAATAGAATTACTGGATATGTAACTCGTTACAGGAAGCAAGGCCAAATTTGAAACATTATGATGTTGTAGTAGCAGGAGCAGGACCTTCAGGCGCTACAGCAGCTTATTATTTAGCTAAACAAGGTAAAAAAGTAGCATTTATAGATCGAGCAAAATTCCCTAGAGAGAAGGCATGCGGAGGTGGCCTTTGCGTGCACATTGAAGAATTTGACCACATAATTAACAACTGGGACGATTTTTTAGAGTCAAAATGCCAAAGAGGCATTGTATATGGGCCTGAGTTTTTACCAGTAGACTATGTCAGCGAAAAGCCTTTTTTCTATAATATTCGTAGACTCCAATTTGATAACAAATTGGTAGAATATGCGGTGGCTGAGGGAGCTACTTTAATTGAAGGAGTTGCAGTTAAAGATTTTGATGTTCTAGATGAAAAAGTAGTTGTTAAATTACGTAACGGTGAAGAGCTTAGTGGTGAAGTTATAATCGGGGCTGGAGGTTCTTACGATTTAGTTTCAAAAAGAATTCGAGAAATAGAAAATATGCCTATGAATTGGAGAGACGAAGATATTGCTATGGCACTCTATTTTGAAGTAGATGTAGGTCGAGAATTCATGGATGAAGTTTATGGTGAAGAAAGAATATCAATGGCTCACATCAAATATGATGGATTAGATGGATATGGTTGGTCATTCTCAAAAGATACTGTCCTCAACGTGGGAATAGGTTGCCCAAGAAATATTATTAAAAAATTAAAGAAAGAGAAAAAGGGCTGGAGCGAAAGAAAATATTTACTAGACTACGTTGAAACACTAAAGGAGCAAGGTTGGTTCCCTAAGGAAATTGAAGTAGACAGAAAAATGATATCGGGTGCGAACATACCTGTAGGTATGGGGATGAGTTGTACAGTTGGTGATAGAATGTTGGTTGTAGGAGATGCCGGAGGTTTTGTTTCTCCATTATCTGGTGAAGGTCTTTACTATGCATTAGATTCAGGTAGGTTGGCTGCAGAATCTTTAAACGATTTATTCAAAGAGGGTAATTTCCAGAAACAGGATTTAATGCATTACCACAGAGCTTGGAGCTCTAAATGGGGCGATGATCTAGAATGGTTGAAAGTTGGTTGGCATCTTTTGATGGCTATGCCAAATAGTTTGATAAAATATGCAGCTTTAGATGAAGAGACTAAAGAATTCTTTACTCACATGTTTGTAGGCTCAATGCCTGCTGCAAAAATTAAGAACAAAGTTTTAGCTTTGATAGCCAAAGGTGTTTTGAAGCACGATGTTTTGAGTTTGATGACAGGTAAGAAAGGTATAGTTCCAGAATTAGCTAACTAGATTAATTTAGCGTGGAAAGCCTTTAAGAAGTAACTTTCAGAATGGTTGTTATGCAATCCGGGGCATCTGCAGCTGCAATACCAGAAGATGATGATTGGGACGACGACGAAGAATGGGAAGAAGATTATGACGATTCAGAGTCCTCCTCATTTTTAGATATGGAATTAGCTTCTAAGATGAAGTTAGCTGGTGCTGTTGGTATTGTATTATTAATTATTTTATCATCAACTATATTTACAAATTTTGGGTTTTACAGTGGAGCCGGTAGTATTTCAGTTTTAATTGACGTTAACGAAGGAAAAGATGCAAGTGACAATATGTTTACATTTAGCATTTTAGCAACTTCTCCAGCTTTTGGCAGCTTAGCTAAAGATGGGAAGTACACGATAACTAACGTACCTAATTCAGTTGGTTACTCCGGAGGTTCAATATCTGCTTTATCAGGTTCTTTTGATCTAGGTGATGATGGAAGAGGTTCAGTATCAATTGCTTATTTGGATTTCTTCAAAATGAATGGCAAATATAACGTAGAAGTTGAGTTAGGAAGTCAAAAATCTACAGATTCAGTTATATTAAATAAATATTCTGAAAGTGCAGTTGCAGACTTAGTTCAGTTTGACGGAAGTAAACCTTTAGACAGAGATGACGGAGTTATTACCAATATGCATTTTTCAAGCGAGGTAATTGATAATCCAGATTCAAATCTTGATATACCTGTTATAATTATTCCTTCAGTTACAGGTACCATAACAATCTATTTTTCTGAGGAATTATTTGAAGAAGGTGAAGATGAATCTTATTGGGATTCAGATAATGGCCGTCAACCTGAAGTAGTGGAAACTATACAATTTTCATATTTTGGAGATCAAATGTCAGTAGTTTATGAATCGGGAGCATCGGAAGAAGGGCCTAATTTCAATCCTTTTATTTTTGATACCTCTGAGTTCTATGGCAATAGTGGAGATTACGCAATAGTTATCGAATTTACAAACGATTTAGGTACAGATGTGACTGCAAAGCAGGGACAAAGTAATTGGAAATGGTTTCATATTTGTAATACTAACTCTGATGGAACTTGTTCAGATTAATTAGGTAAATTACCTAAAATCTTTCATTTTAGTAACTAAAAACCAAAGATTCCATATTCCATCTTCCCATGTATTTAGTTTAACTTCACCTACGCGGGCATGGAAAGGCACTGGAATTTCTACAGCTCTTAAGCCTCTTTTGAAAGCTTCAATTTTAAACTCTTCAGAAAGTGGCATACCGTCGCTTGTTAAATTCACTTTTTCAATTACTTCTTTTTTGAAAACCCACATACCACTCTGTGAATCTTTTATGTTAATTCCATGGAAAAGATTAGTTCCAAATGTAAGTCCCCAGTTACCAATTTTATGAGTTACAGACATAGCATCAGAATCCATTCGATCTAGCCTATTGCACGTCACAAAATCTAAATTATTATTAATTAAAAACGCTAAAACATGAGGAATTTTATCTGCAGGATAGGTAGTATCTCCATCAATAGTAGCTACATAGTCTGTATCAATTAAACTAAATCCCGTTTTGTAAGCTCTTCCATATCCTTTGCGAGGTTCATTGTAAACTACAGCTCCTCTCTTCTCAGCTTCATCTGCAGTATTATCTGTTGAATTTCCATCAACAATTAAGACTTTAACGTCTAGCCATGGTAAATCTCTAGGTATTTGATCTATAGTGGGCCCAATAGACTCACCTTCGTTCAAAGTAGGAATTATCACAGTTAAACTAATACTCATGTTACAGAAGTATGGAGGTCTGGTTTTAAGGCCAACGATACTGGCTTACAATGGTACTTTTGATTCGTAAGCTGTCCTCAGCCTTGAGTTTCATGCTTGGATTAATTTTAATTTTATCTTGGTTTTATTGGGCAGATTCTCCGATTTTGTTATTATTTTCAGGTTTAGTATTATTAATATTGGGAATTATAGGTGTCGTAACTACTATAGCTAAAGAGGAGGAAGAGCTGGAATGATTGTTCCATTAACCTTATATCTAACCAGTTATCGACTTTATTTTTAGATGAGTCTTCTATACAGAACCCTTCTGAGGCCGGTAGTTTTTTTGCAGGATTCCGAGAGAGCGCATTCACGGGTTTTAGCAGTTTTATCTAATATGTCTAGAACTAGATTCTCTCTTTCAATGTTAGGAGCGCTTTATCGCTCTCCAGAACTTCCAGTTAATGTTTTCGATATTGATTTTCCAAATCCCATAGGAGTGGCTGCAGGAATGGACAAAAACGGGGCGGCGGTTCCTTCATGGCAATCAATAGGATACGGATTTTGTGAAATAGGTGGCGTTACACTTCATGAGCAACCAGGAAATCCAAAGCCTAGGATGTTTAGGGCAAGCAAAGAAAAGGCTCTAATCAATCGCATGGGTTTCAATAATATAGGTGCAAAGGCCCTTCAGGAGCAGTTACAATTTTGGAAGGATAAAGGTCTTTGGCCAGATTCCCCAGTAGGAATTAACTTAGGTAAATCAAAAGTAACTCCACTTGAAGAAGCGCCTTCAGATTATTCAGGTTCAATTAAAATTCTCTGGAATCATGCAGACTTTTTTGTTATAAATGTAAGCTCACCTAATACTCCAGGTCTTAGAGACCTTCAAGAGTCAAAAAATTTAGATTTAATAATAAAGGATTGCTGTGAAATTAATAAACGGAAGTCTGTTGAAAAAAGTACTTTAGAAAAACCTCTTTTAGTTAAAGTTGCACCTGAGTTGGGAGATGGATTCTTAGAAGATATTGTTAAATTAGTAAAAAAGTACAAGCTTTCAGGAATTGTAGCAACTAACACAACTATACAGAGACCAAAGGCTAATCATCAATCATCTGAAAAGATTTACCAAGAGGAAGGCGGACTCAGTGGTGCACCTCTTAAGGATCAGAGTACCGAGATGATTAGAAAAATTTTTAAGATGACCAATGGTAAAATTCCCATTATTGGAGTTGGCGGGATTCTTACTGCAGATGATGCATGGGAAAAAATAAAGGCTGGAGCTTCAATCTTACAGCTTTACACTGGCTTAGTATTTGAAGGTCCTGGAATTGCTAAGAGTATTGTAAAAGGATTGAAAAAGCGTATTGAAGCAGAGGGTTTTGAATCTATAGCCGAAGCAGTCGGAATAGATGCTTAATTTATTCTCTAATTATAAATTGACTTTGACACATTGGACATCCGACTTGTATAGGTCTCTGTTCTGTATTTATCGTGATTTGTCCACTACAGTTCGGACAAGATAAAGTGGTCGGCCCAGTATCTTCAAAATCAAAGAAATCTTCTTCTTCATCTTCATTTCGGAAATATTTCAATCCAACAACAGCGCCCAATGCCAAAATGCCAGCTACGCTTCCACCAATTAGAAGAGTATTACGCCCTTCATCATCACTTCCGCTTCCACCGGTGTTAGTTTTAGCTGTGACAAATATGAACCATATTCCACTCGTGCTACTCCCTCCATTGTTATCAACAACAGTAAGACTTAGCTCATAATTCCCTTCAATATCGAATTTATAATTAAGGTTTTCTTGATTATATACCTCAGAGTTTATTCCATTATTAAGAGTCCATGCAAAACTAACAATATTTCCGTCATTATCATAAGAAGATAAACTGCTGAATGAGGCAATATCGCCTTGTTCTAGGTTAAGAAATTGTCCATTTACAGGTATTCCATTGATTGTTGCAGTTATAGCTGCAACTGGATTTATATTTTCCTCTTCAGCTTCCTGGACGAATGCATATTTACTAAATGATTCATCATATTCTTCTATTTCAGAAGTAATTTGTATACTCCCAGATTGATAAGGCGTCCATGTAAAGGAAATTGTACTTTCTTGCTTAGATATTACTTCAACACTCTCTTGATAAAGTAAATCTTCGACTGCAAAAGTTGAAATTAAAGCATTTCCATTTTTCCCACCATTATTTGCCACAGTTACAGTAACAATCGTTTCTTCACCGACAAATAAAGGATCGTTCCACGATATACTTTTTAATTCAAAATCTTCAGTTGGTTCTTGAATTTCAAGTTGTTTTGTAACTATGTTATTTTCTTCAGTTGTTTCTGCAGGGTCTGAGTTGTCTAATTCAACACTCACAGTGTTTGTTCCCTCTTCAGCAGTCCATATGTATGAGATAGTTTTTGATGATTTAGAAGAAATTTGTTCTCTTCCGTTTTCTAGCGTAGTTCCATCTACTTTTAGTTCGTAATCAACACTTCCACTTGTTTTACCTAAATTCAAAATATCAAAGTTTATTGTAATCTCATTTCCATCTTCGAAATCTCCTACAAACTCAATATTTGCAGGGGAGAAATCAGGTTCATCGGGTGCAGGTCCAACATCCACTTCAAAATAAAGTTCGTCATTATTACCATTTTGATCTTCAGGTTCTATTACAACTAATCTAGCCACTAGTGTATTTGGACCTTCTTCGGCGATCCATTGTGTTTCAATAGTAGTTTCATCATCAACCTCTATTATTCCACCTTGTACTGTTGAGAATCTGCCAGTGGCGTTATGAGACCATCTTAATTCAAAACTTTCAGAAGCTTCAGTTCCTTGATTCTTTATTTTCGCATAAATGTTGATGTATTCGTTATCAACAGGGTCTTCATTATCAGTCCAAACTTCAGTTACACTAAGATCTACCCCTTCAGCAGGCGCAGCTCCGACATTAATGGTTTTCTCAAGTTTATTAGTGCTAGTATCACTTTCAGATGGTGAAACATCATAGACTTCTACTTCTAGGTTATAGTCACCTTCATCAGGCACCCACTCATAGGTCCATGTTGTAGTTGAGTCCGTAGATATTGAGTTTAGAGTATCATCATCTAGAGTTTCTCCTCCTTCTATAGTTAATCTTATCGAGGCACTGTCTATGTCTACGTTACCTTGGTTTTCAATATCTACAGTTATAGTTACAGTATCTCCTTCTAATGGAGTATCGGGAGTTGATGTTATTTCAGTAACTACTGCATCTGGTTGATTGATATCCACTATTTCATATCCATCAATATATCCATATCCAAAATAGTAGTTGTATTTATCATCCTCTTCAGGTTCAGATGGGCTTCCATCGTAATTGTCAGTGTCCCAAGCTTCTGAAAAATCTTGAAGTCGATCTCTCACTCCATTTGTAGTTGAAGTTGGTTTTAGCGAACCATCAGCTTCCAGTAGTAAAGCAGCTAGTCCGGCCACAATGGGTGTAGCCATACTGGTTCCACTTTTTGTTGACCAACCCTGTGCATTACTATCTCCAAATAGATTTGAATGCCCTTGGGCAGCTCTAATATTGCTCCCTGGAGCTACAACAGATGGTTTTAGTTCGTCCCATCTATCATTATCGCCGTCACTTTGCCTTGGCCCGTAGTTGCTGTAGCTGGCTAAGTCATCATCGTTTCTATTGACATTTTCAATGTTGTCCATTGAACCAACTGCGATACTCCAGTCTGCAGCCGCTGGTGAAGGCACCTCTTCATCGCCATCGTTTCCCATGGCAATTATCACGGCAATACCTGCTTTATTTGCTTGATTTACTAACTGTGATTGTGAATCCGTTCCATCGCTGTCACTTGTAGTACCTAAAGACATTGACATGATGTGTATTCCGTTATTTTGTGCACCATCATTCTCCCAATCTGTATTTACATTATCAATACAAGCTTCTATTGCTTCATTAATATCTGCAGCAGATCCCGAACCCCAGTCTGCCATAACCTTCATGTCGATAAGACGAGCGCCCGGTGCGACGCCAAGGTAGTCTACTTCTCCATCTCCATTTTCGTCGTCGTCTCCGCCCATTCCAAGTACAGTTGACGCAACATGTGTTCCGTGTCCATCAAAGTCATCAGGATCTTCGCTACTGTCTTCTACAGTCGTAAACTGGTAATTTCCATTTTCATCTGTAGGGCAGCCTCCATCACAATTCATTCCAGCTATGAATCGTCTTACGCCTTGATCTCCATAAACTCCAAAAGTCTCGTGTTCGTTATCAACTCCCGTGTCTAAAACTGCAACATTGATTCCTTCACCATACAATCCTTTGTCCCAGACTACTGGAGAATACTCATCAGAATCTCTTACTTTAA
The DNA here is from genome assembly GCA_001875365.1 of Marine Group III euryarchaeote CG-Epi4. The sequence goes on along the minus strand of MIYX01000018.1, from coordinate 22,817 downwards.
CAGCTTTGACGGCAGTATCTAACATAGGGTATACTGGAACTTGCCATTCAACTAATTTTAAATCAGAAATCAAAGTCAAGTCTTGAATTTTTTCTGAAGGAACATGATCAATTCTTATTGCATCAATATATTTGTAAATGTGTGTTACCTCTAGTCCTAATTCTTCTATTTCTTTAACATGTTTATCAGTAGTTTTAGCTGAAAACATTAGGATAACGGCTACATTCTCTCCGTTAATTATCAGAGGGTCCATTCGATCATCAATTCCATCTGCATTTTGGTCAAAAAAAGTGACTTGATAAGTCAGATTATCTTCAACAGCAGAGCCCATTGGCAAAACAAGATTCAAAATCAGTAGTAGAACGATGCCTTTGGCTTTCATAAACTACTACCCATGTATAGGTCTAAAAAATGTTGCATTGTTTAAAATATTCTCCTGCGTATCAAGAAAGCTGAAAATACAAAGGCTCCAATTGCTACAAGTGTGATAAGGTTTAGATTGGAAAAGTCAGCTGATTCAGAATTAGAAGCCCCCTCTATTTCTAAAATGATATTAGCTGAAACATTGCTGTTACCTATACTTTCTACTACAAAGTAAGCCTCATATTTTGAGTTAGCTTTGGTTTCAAGACCTTGAGTGGTTATTTCTTTAGTCTCATAGGCTTCAAGCTCAAAATATGTTTCAGTCAGATACAGAGTTAATCCCTCATCTAGTTCTTTTGTAAGTTTAAAAGTATCTTTTCCGTTTCCGTTATTTGTAACCAATATTTTAACGCTTGAATCCATTTGCTGAGCAGCTATACTGACTCCATAGTACTGAGGTATAGTGACACTTACGTTACCATATCCTCCAATAATACCATTTCCGTTTAGGATTTCAAAAGGTATTTTTGTCTCTCCTTTCTTCGCATCAATTGGAGGTTTCAGTTTAATCAATGCCTTACTTTCAGTCTCTACATGCAAAATATTTGTATTATTAATCTCCCAAGATTCAGGTAAACTAAAGTTAAAACTTACTAGGTCCCACGATTGTTCTGATAAGTCAAAAATGGTTATTTCAGTTTCTAGCCACGGAAAATAGTACCCCTCTTCATTACTTTCCAATTCAATTATGTTTAGATTCTTTACAATAGAATCATAGTGGTGTGGACTATTATCGTAAATATAAAAAGAAAAAGAGGTTATATTATTATCAGGATCTATTTCATAGTAATCTGAAGAAGTTACGCTGACATTGATAGTTCTAAACTCCGATAAATCTTCGCTAGAGTTTTCAAAATCCATCAAAGTCCAATTAATTTTTTCGTTTGGAGTTAAAGTGGCGTAGGTTATGATTTTTTCTTTATCATCATATTCTATTTTGAGATTAATATTATTGGCAGTTACAGTTCCTAAATTACTTATCTGACCTTGAATAAAGAAATTATCATTAACATTAACGCCTTTTACATTTGAAAATGTATTCTCTGAAGTTTCACTAAATAGCCTAGGTATGTCTAAATTTAAATCCGGCAAGTTTAGATCTACAAATAAGTTCTCTTTATAGTAATAATCTTGTAAATATCCCTCATCTCCATAGAGTGTTAATTCAATTGAATAGTTGCCCGATTTTTTTGGTTGAAAAATTAAATTATTAAAGTTCCCATTCTCTAGATTTTCTTCAATTGTTTCGATTATTTCACCTTGTGAATCTATGACTTTTAAGATTAATACTGCTGGATTTCCTTCAAAAGTTGCATTAACTTGTACGCTGTCATTATGTCCAGTTCCAGTATCTATACTCGTAGAATTCACATTTTCAAAATTAGAATTTGGTTGAATTAGATTTTCATAATTTGTTATAAAATTGAACCATTCATTTTCCACAATTTGAAGTTCATCGTATCCGCTTTTTACACCCTCTGTTGGAAAGTAAATAGTCATTCCATTCGCCCTTTCTACATTTAGTTTTTCAGGTTTTTTCCAGTGATCTTCAAACATTACAGTTTTGTTTATAGCTTTTCTTAGGCTCTTTGAAGCTTCTTTTACAGATAGTACAGGGATTTCTTTCTCAATTTTTTCAGTTAAGTCATATAGATCACGGTAGTTTGGATTCTGATCAAATCGTTGAGTGTTACTTCTAGCATCTACAAGTTCTTCTTTAAACAAAGGTAAGACGCTATTAACCTCAGAGCTAAAGTTATCTAGTTCATTCCATAAATATTCTAGATTATTACTAGAGACTACAGAAGCAGTTACAGAATAGCTAGTGTAAACGGAACCGTTTCGGTACGACTCAACGTAATCATTCACGACGTTATATGCTAAATCTTCGCTAATTAGATTCTTTTTTAATTTGTACAGTAAATTATTGTATGTCCAACCTTCTAAAGGTTCGTAAGCTTCAGAACCGTGTATCATCTCAGCGTGTTCTTTTAATTCATACATGATCTCAAACATACCCATTAAGCAAGCATCAAATCCGATTAGAGTGAATGGATCTTCATTAGTAGTTTCTCGGTATTCGCTTATTGAATTATTTATTTCCGGTACAGTCAAAAAACTATTTCCATCTTCAGCTACCTTTTCCCATCCGCTCCCGTGATTCCAGATTATTAAGATTTTTCTTTTTGCTGGAAATTCATTGGATGCCCATATCAAAAAATCTCTTAGCGTATCTCCTTCTCCCATGTCTAATTCATTTTGCCAAGTGCTATTAACTTCACTTAGATTATACTCCACTAGGTTATGCTTTAGTACGTGGTACATGTGAGAATCATTGTCACTCATTTTATCGGTTAATGCAACAATCTCCAAGTTATCGTTTGAACCAACCATTTTCATTTCATTTAAATCATCGGTTAGTTCGTTGTACAAGGTGTTATCGCCAGCCATATATACGTAAAATCCCCATTCAGGAATTTCATCTTCTGCAGTAGCATCATAATTAGTGTATCCAAAAACGGTGGATAGTAAGAAAAAAGCCACAGCCATACTTATTTTCTTACTCATAAGTGGCCTTTATTGTAAGAGTATAAAAGCTCTTTGAGTTATATTTCGTTAGTATATATCCATTCTACGACATCACCATTCGTGATGATATTTCTATTTGCAGCGATGTCACTGTAAAATCCATTTAAGGTATATTGCCAACCGTATCCCTCTTCTTCCTGACAATTTTCACAGTTGCTTATAATAATGTCAGTCACAGTAATACCTTGACCTGCGTTAGTAGTCGTAACTTCATAGTTTCCTTGACTGCTTCCAGCTCTTAATAGTCCAAATACAGTAGACTCAGTAGTTGTTATTTCTTCAAATACTAGTGTATCGTTTTCCCCTGCGTTTGAATAAGTTATAGTTAATTTTGCAGTTACTATTGTAGATGTATCAACTTCTTCATTATCAAGTCCTAATTCATTTAGAATCCCAGCTATAACTGCGATGTTTATTAGTGCAACTGCAATAAATATCTTAGTTTTGCTCATAATTAATAACTTCGTCTTCTATGTTTAGCTTGTTATTCATACTTTGTGAAAAGAGCGCGTAAAATGGAAATCCAATTAAAGTAAATGTAACCAAACTGGAAATTAGGTGGTAAAGCATAAAAGGCAAGCCTAAAACATATACCAGAATTAAATTATCTAAAGTATAATTGTATGTTAATAAAAACACTCCAAAATTTGTCCATATGTCATACATTAAAGTGACTAAGATTCCAGCCCCTCCAAATTTGTAGACTGTACCTGGCTTAAGCCCTCCTTTGATGTTATTTTTAAACTTAGAAGTTAAAAGCGAAACAAATAAAAATCCAGAATATGTAAACAAGATTATTTTAGATCCTCCAAAATATCCAAGATAGATGTCACTAGAAACAATCATAGAAATTGTGATTACAAACGTCCAGTTTCTTGGTAAAACCAGTGCAGATAAGAAACTAGCCACCATAACAGTCTCAAAATTGGGGTAATCGTGAAGTACAATTCTACCAACAAATCCTATAATAAAAACTGATATTGCGGTTGCAAATAATCTTTTAGAATGTTGTTCCATTAATTTGCAACCTAGGCCCTTAGATAAAAGTTAATCTGTGGTTTTTGTGGCATTTATTTATTAGTAATAATTTCCCGAGCTATTTTTCTCCATATAGCACCCTTTTGCTTATTGGCCAAAGGATTCGCAGGACTTGGATGCGGTATTTCATCTATTACAAAAGATTTATGATTAGAGTCTTCAATTGCTTTTTTAGCCATTCTAGATGCGTATTTTCCAACGGCGATTACTCTCTTTACTTTTAGTATATTGCTGACTTCAAGCAAATATCCATTGCATATGTCAAAGATCTCTTTAGCCGAAGAAGATTTTAATTTATCTGGAGTTATGTTTTGTCCAGATTTGTTGAACAGCCATAGAGGGAAATGGTTTAGAACAAATATTTGTTTGAATGCTTCTTCAGGTGAACCAAATATTTCTTCAATTAAACTCCATATTCTTCTGCCTGAAATTTCAGGTTTATTGCATTCTAATCCAGTAATTATTCTTTTTGGGTGACTATTTTTTGGCTCTCTAATCTTCAAATTCTTTATTTTTAAATAATCTTTGACTTTTTCAGGACATCCAAAAGGAATCCCGGTATTTCCCATTCCGTGTCCTGGATTCATTCCCATGATAATGGTATCAGCACCTAAATTACCATACTTTTCCAAATACATTTTATGCGATTTCCAGGCATATTTTAATGGATTGTATGCGAAATCAATATTTTGGTTGTCTCTAATAATTCCTTTTTTAGCAATTTCACAATCCTTGCTTAGTTTCTTGGTGATTTCGATGAGCTTCTTGATTTTTAGTTTCATACTTCCTAGCTTTCGTCTATTATGGATATTATCTTACTTGCAATATAACACACTCCTTATTAAGGGGTGTAAGGTTGGTGTATAGGCGATTTTATGGTAGACAGTCGAATGAGTAAAGTGTTTGTCACTTCAGTTGCAGCTTTGTTGCTATTGTCAAGTGTAGTATTTCTAGCAGGGTCTCAAGCAGATGCTTCAGATGATTTGCAGATAACTGATGCGTACGCGCCGGATGGAACGCCTCCGCCGCGCCAGAATATTGAGTATGATTATTTAATCAACTGGAGAAATGTAGGTGACAGTGATTACACAGGTAAAGTGGTATTATATGCACCAGCTTCGAATGGAGATTGTTCATTTTCATCAGTAGCTGATGAAACAAATGATTTTAACATGGAAAGCGACCAAAATGGCCAAGTCACTCTTTCTATAACTTTTGATCAGGTAGGTGATGTTTGTATTACTGCGGCAATTGTTAACGATGGTAACAATTATGGAGAGTATCAAGTAATAATTACAGTTGAACCTGAAACTGGAGATGCCGATCTTTATGCCTCATTTGATATGGAATCTAATGAAGCTGCAGCTCAGGAGCCGGTAACTATAACTTTTGAATTTGGTAATCAAGGTGATGTTAGTACCCAAACTCCAATTTCTTTAATGGTATGGTTTGGGGATGATGATAACAACGAAGAATATGTTGTAGATCCATCACCAGCGACATTTGATTTTATCAGTCCAGATCCAGATGATGAAGGAATACCGCCTGCTAGGCTTGACTGGGAATACACACTTCCAGATATTGAAGATGGATTATACAAACTTAAGGTAAAGATAGACTCAGATGGAAATAATACAGAAGATTCAGATACTAGCAATAATGTTGACATAATAGACTTGTGTGTTGGGGATTGCAGTCAGGCAGATCTCAAAGTTAAAGATAGGGGTCCAGATACTTTAGTTAGTTTACCTGAGGAACCTGTTGCAGGTAGAATAGTAACATTTAGTTATTCCATTGAGAATATAGGTCAAGGAGAAGCAAGAGGGACACCTAGCAATCCTTTGGTGATGTTTTTGGAAGTTATGAAATGCCCTAACAAAGATTGTAGTGATCAAACTTGGGTTAAAGTAAATGAAAGTCGTGAAATTAGGCCAGGAATACCAGCTAATGGAGGCGAATTTAATGATGATTTTTTCTTAAGAATGAATTGGAGTACTTCTCCTCAAGATGCAGGCTTCTGGAATGTTAGAGTGTTTGTTGATGGTTATGACTCAATTAATGAATTGAATGAAACTAATAATGCAAACTCTGATGCCGATTGGTACAAAGTTAAGAGCGACTACTTGGAATTGAGAGAGCAAAGGCCAGATTTAATTGTAGCTAATATTGATGAAGGAAATGAAAAAGTATACAATAATGAAGAAAACACATTACTTATTGCAGTATCTCAGGCAGACTTAGGAGATAGCTTGGCAAGTAATGTTAAAGTTTATCTTAGAATCGTAGATCCTTTTAATGACCCAATTGAGTGGTTTGAAATTGATGAACCTAAAACTGTTGGTTTTGATGGTTTGCCTACATTTTTTGAACATGTTTGGACTCCTACAAAAGTGGGTACTTATGGAATCAGTGCGCATGTTGACAGAAATGATGAAATACTTGAATGGAGTGAAGACAATAATCAGCTTTCAAATATACCTGTTACAGTTTACGAGAAACTTCCAGATTTAGAAATTGCAGCTATCAGCGTATCTCCCGTCAGTGATGGAGGTTATGCAATGGTTGGAGTTAATAGTGAAATTACAGCAACCATAACTAACTCAGGAGTTAGAAATATGACAGATAGTGAGGGAACGAAACTGGAGGTTTCATTCTACACAGTTTCACCCTTTAATTCTAAATTAGCTGCAATCAACGTAGATAAAGCATTGGCTATGGGTGAAACTACCGATGTTACGATTCCCTTTACTTTCTTCGAAAATGCAGCTTATCGTTTTATAGTGAAAGTTGATGAAAATCAAGAGATTTCTGAAGGTCCTGGTGGTCCAGAATTGAACAACGAGGGAGCTAAGAATGTATATGCAGAAAGTTCAGTAGATGCTTTTGTGTCCAACATGACAGTTGACCTAGGAGATGGTTTAGCAGGTAAAGAGTGTCCAATGGTTTTTGAGGTTGGTATTGCAAATATCCCTCAAGGTGCAACTTACAGACTTCATTTCAATGTTTCTGTTGACGGCACTTTTGGATGGGGTGAAGTACTTAGTTTAGCAAATCAAAATTCTACTGGATTTTATCCGGTAGGTACAGGTTATTCAGTAAGTGGTCAGTATGCCTTTATTGATTTTAATTCAAGCTACAGTAGCCAAACGGTTGAGGTTCCATGGTTTCCTAGCAAAGAGAGGACTGACAAATACAATGCTTCAGTTAGTGTAAGCAGTTCGATTAATGTTAATGATGAAAATGATATTGCATACGTCAATCAGTTGTCAATCACTAAGTTAACCACTAATTTAGCAGTTGAAGCCTTTAAGGTGACAGAGAACGACGGCTCGGCCGAGCTTAGGGTTACAATAGGGTATCCACAAGGAGAACAATCTGAGCTTGACGTTGAGATTGCTATGCATGTTTACAAAGCATCAGATTATGCAGATGGAAATCCTCCTATTGATACTCTAACAGTAAAAACCATCGAGGGATTGATGCGTGGAGATTCAAAAGCTATCTCATTCACTTGGGCCGTCAAAGACGGAGGCTACATCTTTGTGGCAATAATAGACCCCTCAGACATGATTAAAGAGGTCGAAGAATCAGATAATATTTTCCCTTCAAAGGAGCAAACTTTTGGAGCTTCCAATGTAGCTAATTTAGATGATGATGAAGAGGATGATGGACTCTTGCCTGCACCTTCACTACTTGCAATTTTGGTAATATTTAGCATGGTTGCTTTAATCCGTAGAAGAAATTAATGGACCACACAGCCCTTCTTTATTTCGTAGGTCCGGCAGGGGCTGGTAAATCTACATTAGTAGCTACTTTGCAAGAATGGATGCAGCACTATAGGTATGATGGAGTTGCAATTAATCTAGATCCTGGTTCAGAGACTGTAGCTTACGAGGCTGCAATTGATGTCAGGGAAAAATTTACAGTTTCTCAAATAATGGATGAATATAGTCTAGGTCCAAACGGAGCTCAAGTGGTCTGTGCTGATTTACTAGCAGTTGAGTTGGATTGGATTAAGGAGCAGGTAGACGAGATAAATTGTGATTATTTTTTGGTAGATACTCCAGGCCAAACAGAATTATTTCTTTACAGGGAGGCTTCAAAAGTACTAGTGGAAAATATTTCACCAAGGGCAGGTATAGTTTTGCTTCTAGATCCTATGCTTTCCAGAACTCCTGAAGGTTTTGTGACTCAATTACTGCTTGCTTCTGCAGCACATTTGCGTTTTCCAATTCCAATGTTTCCAGTATTAACTAAATGTGATTTGCTTAAACCCGAAGAAGTAGAGAACGTCAGGGAATGGGCAGCTGATTTGGATAAATTAGCAATGAATATGCCCAATATGTCTGGCATGAGTGGTGTTTTGTCATCAGAACTTCTTAAAGTATTGCAAGTCTTAGCATTAGAATCTAATCTTTTAGCAGTATCCTCAAAGGAAGGTGAAGGAATGGATGATCTTTATTCCATAGTTCAATCTACCTTTGCAGGTGGTGATGATTTAGAAGCACATACAGATTCAAATTAGTGACTATTATTAATACAGGTATTTTTATTGTAAACAAGTATGGCCGATGAAATACCATTGATTGTTGTGAGGGAAGGGGCGGTATTGAGTCTAAGTCTTAATAATACAAATAAAAAAAATGCTCTTACTTCTGAAATGATGGGGGCTTTAACTTCGATATTTGAGGACGCTAAAAATTATGAAGACTTGCGAGTGATAGTTATCAGAGGTAATGGTTCTACTTTTTGTTCAGGGGCAGATATCAACACTTGGAATCCTGAAGAGTTGCAAAAATTATTATTTTCAATTACAGACTGTCCAATACCAACTATTGCACACGTGCATGGGGTATGTTTTGGTGGAGGAATGGGTGTGGCTTCAGCATGCGATTTCATTATCGCTGACAAAGGGACAATGTTTGGTTTTCCTGAAGTTAAAATAGGATTGATTCCAGCCGTTATCTCACCTTACGTTTCTCGGAAGTTAAGCATTGGGCGTATGAGAGAGTTATTTATTACTGGTGAAAGGTTTGGAATAGAACAAGCGTATAATTTTGGTTTCCTCTATAGTTTAGAAGCCGATGTTGATAGTTTAGTTGAAAACATAATTAAGGGCGCACCTCTAGCACAGAGTTTTGTAAAGAAATTACTTTCAGAGGAAGTTGATAAAGATTATATCGATGAGAGAGATTCACAGCTGGCTGAACTCATAACTCAAATAAAGGAAGGTTCGGAAGGTCAAGAAGGAATATCTGCATTTATGCAAAAACGTTTACCTTCCTGGAGTAAAAAATGATAAATAAAATTTTAATTGCGAACAGGGGAGAAATTGCTTGTAGAGTTATAAGGGCTTGTAAGGAAATGTCGATTAAATCAGTCTCAGTTTACTCCGATGTAGATATTGATTCACCTCACGTAAATATGGCAGATGAAGCCGTTTGCATTGGACCTGCAAATCCATCGGAAAGCTATCTGAACTTTGACAAGATTATAGATGCTGCAAAGGCTACGTCTTCAGAGGCAATACATCCAGGGTATGGATTCCTATCAGAAAACGGGGATTTTGCTCAACGCGTTCTTGATTCAGGTTTAATCTTCATAGGTCCGAGTCCAGAAACTATCAAAGTTATGGGCGATAAGGCAGAATCAAAGAAAATGATGGTTGAAGCAGGAGTTCCAACGATTCCAGGGCACGATGGAGAACTAAGTGGAAATATAGATTCAATAGCAAAAGAGATAGGTTTTCCACTTATGGTTAAGGCTGCAGCGGGTGGTGGTGGAAAAGGAATGAGAGCAGTTTATGGACCAGACGAGTTATCTGGAGCTATAGAATCAGCTAGTAACGAAGCTCGTAATTCATTCGGAAATGACACTTTAATATTAGAACGTTTTTTGGACAAACCTCGACACATAGAGGTACAAATATTGGGCGACCAGAAAGGAAATATTATACACCTTTTTGAGAGAGAATGTACAATTCAAAGACGACACCAAAAGATAATAGAGGAATCGCCTTCATCAGCAATTACTAATAAGCTCAGAAAAGAAATGGGGGAAGCTGCAATTAAAGCTGCAAAAGTTACCAATTATCATAGTACAGGAACAGTAGAATTTTTGTATCAGGATGGAGAATTTTTCTTCCTAGAAATGAATACTAGGCTACAAGTGGAGCACGGTGTTACTGAGATGGTATGTGGAGTTGACTTGGTAAAATGGCAAATTCGCATAGCTAATGGCGAGGAATTATCCCTTGCCCAAAAAGACATTAAGCAGAGAGGCCACTCAATTGAATGCAGAATATATGCAGAAGATCCTTCGCGTAATTTTTTACCTACGCCAGGCCATGTTAGAAAACTCAGTCTTCCAATTGGCCCCGGAATTAGAAATGATGTAGGCATAGTTGAAGGTCAGGAAGTTTCAAGTTCTTATGATCCACTTTTATCAAAGCTGGTGGTTTGGGATTCAAATAGGGCTGATGCAATAGATAAGATGAATTATGCATTAGGTAATTTTGTTGTTCTTGGCTTGATAACAAATCAACCTTTTTTGAAAGAAGTTATCTCAAATGAAGATTTTGTTAAAGGTAATTTCGATACTAATTTTATATCTGAAAATTTCTCTGAATGGAATTTGAATGACGTTCCATTAGAGGCTATCGCAAGTGCCTTATTATCCTCAAAAAGTTCTTCAGCAGCTGCAATATCTAATGATGAAAAATTAATTTCATCGCCTTGGAATCAAAAAGGTCATTGGAGGCAGGGATTGTAATGAGTGAAAGATTGGTATTAGGCGATACATCTTTCGATGTAAAAATAAGAAGAACTGGAGATAGTTTTACACTTACAGTTGGCGAGGATGAATACCAGGGTACTTACTCTAAGACATTTGATGGCGGTATCAATGTTCAGTTTGGCGATTCAAATTCTATATGTTATTCTGAAAAGAATTTAGATGAAGTATATGTTTTTGCTAATGGTAAAAATTATTTTTTTAAGCATAAGAAAATAAGATTTGATTCCGCAGAGCAAGAAGAAGTTAGTGAAGATTTAGTTTTAAGTCCAATAACTGGTAAATTATTGGATTGTAAAGAATCCCAAGGCAATTTAGTTTCTAAAGGAGATGTAGTTTTAGTTCTTGAGGCTATGAAAATGGAGCATAGATTAATAGCACCTAGAGACGGAAAAATATCCAAAATTGCAGAGGTTGAAATAGGTAGTCAAGTTAAAGAAGGTGATTTTATGTTTGAACTGGAGGAAGTATGAGTACACTCAAGAGCAATCATAATCCGAATAGTGAGCAATCTTTATCAAATTTGGATTATAATAAAAAGTTAGTACAAGAGTTAAAAGATAAAATTTCAGAAGTTAGCAGGGGAGGAAAGAAAGGTGCAGTAAAGAAGCATCAGGAAAGAGGGAAGTTACTTGTTAGAGATAGAATTGATTCGTTGATTGATCCAGATACGCCATTCTTAGAATTATCGACTCTTGCAGCTATGGGTATGTACGATAATGAGGTTCCATCAGCAGGAATAGTCACAGGTATTGGAGTAGTACATGGGAGAGAAGTTATGATTATTGCAAACGATGCCACAGTCAAAGGAGGTACTTACTTCCCACTAACTGTTAAGAAGCATTTGCGTGCACAAGAAATTGCTCAAGAGAATAATCTTCCTTGCATTTATTTAGTTGACTCAGGAGGTGCTTTTCTTCCAATGCAAGACGAGGTTTTTCCTGATAAAGAACATTTTGGTAGAATATTTTACAATCAAGCTCATATGTCAGCAAAAGGTATTCCTCAAATTGCGGTTGTAATGGGTTCATGTACTGCTGGAGGTGCGTATGTTCCAGCAATGTCAGATGAAACTATAATTGTCAAAGAGCAAGGTACAATTTTTTTAGGCGGTCCACCTCTTGTAAAGGCAGCTACCGGAGAAGTCGTAAGTTCGCAGGATTTAGGTGGGGCTGAGGTTCATACTCGCAAGAGTGGTGTTGCAGATCATTATGCCTTAAATGATTCACATGCACTTGAAATTGCAAGAGATGTTGTCTTAAATTTAAATCGTAAACCTAAATCAATATCATTGATTAGCGAACCTGAAGAGCCCCTGTTTAATCCAGAAGAACTGTATCAAATAATCCCTAAGGATTCAAAGAAACCATATGATGTAAGAGAGATAATAGCAAGAATTGTAGATTCTTCCAAATTTCATGAATTTAAAGCAAACTATGGTACTACAGTAGTTTGTGGCTTTTCCAAAATAATGGGCTATCCTGTTGGAATTATAGCCAATAATGGTATTTTATTTTCAGAATCATCGTTGAAAGCAACTCACTTTATTGAGATGTGCTGCCAACGTAAGATTCCATTAGTATTTTTGCAAAATATAGTTGGTTTTATGGTAGGTAAAGATTACGAGGCTGGAGGAATTGCTAAAGATGGTGCAAAGATGGTGATGGCTGTTTCAAATGCGAATGTACCCAAATTTACGGTAGTCATAGGAGGTTCGTTTGGAGCCGGAAACTATGGTATGTGTGGGCGTGCGTACCAACCAAGACAACTATGGATGTGGCCTAATTCTAGGATTTCAGTTATGGGTGGAGAGCAAGCTGCAGATGTATTGTCAACAATAAAGAAGGATCAAGTAGAGGCATCAGGTTCAAAGTTGAGTCAAAAGGAAATAGATAATATTCGTGATCCCATTTTGAACAAATATGAAGATGAGGGTAATCCATACTATTCAACATCAAGGTTGTGGGATGATGGAGTCATCGATCCACTAGATACAAGAATGATACTCGCGCTTGGCCTATCCACTGCAATGAATGAAGAAATTGGAAAGACAAATTTTGGCGTTTTCCGAATGTAATAAGATTAAGGCTTAAATATCACCTTAATCTGAACTACTATGGAAGAATCAATTTGCCGCATTGAGCTTGAGACAGAAGATAAGACTTTCATAGCAAAAGTTCAAACCGATATGGGCGGAGCCCGTGAGTACCGTAGTAAAAGATTCGATGGTTTACTAAATCAAGTGATGAGTGAACTTCAGGCCGAGTTTGAACCTGATTTTGAATGAATTTCTATCCTTTAATTGGTGTTGGTATCGGAGCTTTTCTTAGCTATTATATTTTGAAAATGTTGGCCAAGAGGATGAAAAAGGACATGCCAGGTTTAGGTGAACTCATGTATCCTATGCATCATTCAGATTCTAGAAGGGATAAAATCAATCAGAGAAAGGCAAAGCTAGCAGAGAAAAAAGGTAAGCATTAAATGCAGTAGTTATAGTAAGTAATTAGGTTTAAAATGCGTTATTTCATAATTTTGGCATTCATGCTAGTAGTTTTAGTATTGTTATCGACAGATGTTAAAGCTGAACCTCAAGTAAGTCTTGTTATTGTAGATCCAGACACAATAGATAATCAACAAGAGGAAGACGTTTATTTCAACGCAGAGTGCTCAGTTTGTGATGGAGAGGGTTTAACTTATTTTTATTGGAATTCCTCGCTTGATGGAGTTCTTTCGCAAGGTACAGAAAATCACAATATAGTCTTATCTTCATCAGATTTTAGTCTTGGTGATCACATAATCACCTTCCAAGTAAGAGATGAGGATGAACTATGGAGCCCAGAAACTGATGATTCCAGAACTACTATAGTAGTCTCAGGAAAAGAGAATGAGGGTGAGATAGAAGTTAATTTTGATTTTGAACCACCAGTGGTACACCTTGGACAAAGTGTTAATTTTAGAGCTTGTAACGAAATGTACCCGCAAGCACAGCCTTGTGTGGATGATGATGATGCTGAATTACAGTTTCTTTGGGAGGTAGATTGGAATAATCAAGGGAATTGGACATACCTAAGCGACTTGGAATCTTTTTCTTACGCCAATTTACAAGAAGGAACACATACAGTTAAGCTTTCTATCACTTTTGACGGTGAAACTGCTAATGAGACCCAGGAATTCGTAGTTCTTCCACCAATTCCGGGATTAAATTTTAATTTTACTAGTGGAGATTCTATTAAAGAAGGGGAAAATTTAGTAGTTGGGGCCACTTGCTTCGATAATAATCAGGTGGAACTTAACTGTGAATATTATTGGGAAGTTTGGGATGATGATGGCAATCCGGATTTATTATTTGAGTTGTTAGGTTCTTCAATTACGGTTTCTAACTTGACAAATTCAATAGGTTCTTATGAATTCATACTAAGAGCAAAAGATAATGGAACAAATATTTTTTCTTCATATTATGATTTTATAGTAAAGGTAGAGCCACCTAATGTTAATCCTACCGCTTCAATTATGATAACTCCAGATTCACTAAGAGGTTTAACTCCCCACTATTATCAATATTCAATTTTAACATTTATTTCGACTTCATCAGATCCTGATGGTAATATCATAATGTACAAATGGTATTTCAATAATGAAGTAATTTCTGAAGAAAATCAATTTTCTCGATCATTCAATGAAACGGGGCCAAATGGCATAATTCATCAAATAAAACTGGAGGTTCAAGATGATGATGGAGTGTGGAGCTCAAGGATATCTACAAATTTTAAAATTATTCCAAACTCAGCCCCTTCAGTTGATTTCACCTTTTCCTCAGAAGAATCAATGTATATGTTTAACTCGTCAGTCTCAGATGCTGAAGGGAGTATTTCGACATATCAGTGGTCTATAAACGGAGAATTTTACTCTAATGATGAGAACATAACTTGGGCAGCTAGTGAAACTGGAACATACACTATAGCTTTAGAAGTAACTGATGATGGTGGAATGAAATCTGTAATTAGTAAAGATATTGCAGTTAAAATAACGGAGATGAAAAATTTTATCGCTGCTTTCAGTTCAAAAAATATAGATATAGGTGAAAGTTTTGAAATGGATTTTAGCCAAACCACAGGTGATTTCGACTATTTCGAAATAAAAGTGCTTTATCCAAATGGTACTTCTCTTAAATATACCGTTGAAGATAAATCCGTCAATTTTTCACTTGAGTTTGATGAGTTAGGAAATTACCCAATAGATGTCACAGTTATATGGAAAGACGGTATAGATAGAGGTCTTGAAGATTTCTATGGCCCTACGGTTAATGTTGGCCAAGACAATAGTAATTCTGATGGAGAGAGTCAAGCAGAAGAGACTCTGACAGAATCATCAGATGATCTTCCTTCGTTATCGGTTTTAGTTTCAGTACTATTAATTTCAATAATTGCAGTAAGTAGACGTCAAAGATAGACTTTTTCTTTCCTAATAAGAGAGGTCCAATATCCTAGGCCTAGGCTCATAATAACTTCGGTAGCAGCTATTGAAAAGAATAAAGCTTCACTATGAACAATTTCTTCTTCAAAAGTTTCTTCAAAAGATACTATTATAATGATTTTTTTAACAATATTTTCTTCATTTTCATAGGATGCTGTCAGTGTTACGTTATATCTCCCTGAGGCGTGTACAGTATGCTCTATTAAACTAAGATTAGAATATCTAGTGTCAGGTCCATTTATATTTCTTCCAAAATCCCATAAAACAGATGTTGAATTTTCGATACCCTTTGCATTGAACGTTATCGTTTGACCAGAATCTACGAATAGTATGTTAGATTCTCCATTTGCAGTTATTTGTACCTCTCCAGTAGTGTTTGGTGAAAGTAATAATAGAGCTAGAATAGCTAAACTAAACTTTGATTTTCCCATATTGTTTGGAAATTTTGCGATTAACAACTTTTCTTAATTCTTCTGACCATAGCTTCCCATCGACTACCTTTAGGTCCTCATGTGTTACATCACATTTTGCATAAACAACACCATCATCCCCATGACTGGTTGTTAATTCAATTGCAGGTTTTGCCTTTATTACAGTAGCTTGAATCAAATCATTTACTTGGTACAATTCTCTAATGTTCGAAACGAAATCCTTTGACATTTTTGCAATATGTAATGTTCCTACTGTGTAATTCCCTATTGATCTTTTAACACCTTTTATTTTCAAAACTTCAACAGAAACCATACTATCGCGCACACTTTGAATCTTACCAAAGACCTTATCTCCTTCATTAAATTCAACAGGTGTAGATACAGACGGTTCAATGCTTATTATCATATTTTCAGTATCTTCTTTGACGGTTCCGCATACTCCAGCTATTAATTCCCCATTGTCTTCGTAAACACCTTTTCCAGGCATATATTCCATTGCGCTTGCTAGTACATCACCGGGTTGCTTCATTATTTTGGCAGAGAGGCTATATGATAAAGGATTGCGTTCTCGGTACTACTGTTCTTTGAATGGAAAGGCATACTCTTCCTTAGTGGATAATCAAATCCATATAACTCAATTATTTGGCAGTTATGGTTTTCCACAGTTTTTTCTATAAATTTTCTAGTTTCGGATAAATGTATAGTCCATACATTTTTTGCAATGTCCATTGCTTTCTTTAGAAATATCTTGTCAGCTCCGGGTCTTTGCGATCCAAATGGAGGGTTCATAATGACGGTATCAAATTTATCTTCAATTGCCTCTATAGGTTTAGTAACCCATCTGATTTCTAAATTTTCTCTCTTTGAATATTCTTCTGCAACATTAATTGCCTCTTCATCTATTTCAAATCCTGTAACTTCAGCTCCAAGTATTGCGGCAGCGATTGCTAGCCTTCCAGTTCCGCATCCTAAATCAGCTACTTTTCCGGACAAATTACCTGCAGAATTTACTTTCTTGATTATTTCAAAGGCAATATCGGGAGGTGTAGAATATTGTTCCAATTCAGGTTTTGGTCTTACAAAATCTGGAGAATTAAATAATACCTTACTATTCATTAGTTTTTTCTATATTTATCGTAACCGTCACGTAGTATTCCGTCACCACTCTCAACCATTCCATCTAGAAGAGTTTCAGATTTCTTCCGATTGAATCCTTTTTCATCCATTAAATCTAATATTTCGTTTTTATCCATACCTTCAGGGGGGCCGCTAGCAAGTAAATCTAGTAGTATCATTCTCGGATCTGTTTCTTTTCTCCTTTGTTTTGCATCAGCTCCAAAAAAGGCGAAATCAACGTCTCCGCCTAGCGTGACTTTCAGGAATAATTCCATCAAATCAATAGCCCGCTCAGCATGTTTTAAATCAACAGTTTCTGAAAGATGCATTTTTGCATTTGCTTCAGCCAATCGAATTATAGATTCTAATTGCCTGGGTGTGATCGGCATTGTCTTATCTTGGTCATCCAAATTATGATAAACATTTCGAAGTTTAGTATAGTGTTCTTTGATTCTATTCTGCGCTTGATGTGTCATTACAGGTCTCAATCTTCGAGCGTATGCAATGTACAATTTCAATAGCCTTGAATCTATTGGGCCTTCGAGTGATTTAGCAGTTTCTACATCAGCAACTTCTCCCGGGATCATTGTTTCTCCAGCCCTGTGACTTTCTAATATTCTGTCAGCTAGTAATTTGTCTCTATCAGGATCAGGCGAATCTGTAATTATAAAGAAAATATCAAAGCGGCTTAAGAGTGAAACAGGCATGTTTACCTGGGATGGTAAAGGCATAGTCATATCGAAACGACTTCTCTTTGGATTTGCTGCAGCAAGAACAGAACATTTAGATTTCAGTTGGGCATTTATTCCAGCTTTCGCAATACTGATAGTTTGCTGTTCCATAGCTTCGTGCATAGCAGAACGGTCCTCCTCAGACATTTTATCTATCTCATCAATACAAGCAATACCTCCTGAAGCTAGTACAAGCGTTCCAGCTTCTAAACTCCATCTTCCTTCACCAAATTCATCTCTCACGGCAGCAGCAGTTAGTCCTGCAGCAGATGTTGATTTACCTGTAGCCATAACGCCTCTTGGTGCGATTCTTGAAGCTGATCGCAAAAGCTGTGACTTAGCTAAACCAGGATCTCCCATCATTAGCATGTGAATATCACCTCTAATTCTTGTTCCATCTGGTAATTCTTTGTCAACTCCACCAAACTGTTGTAGTGCTAGTGCACTTTTTTCCCATTCCATTCCGAATATAGCTGGCGCCAAAGAATCTCTAATTCTATTAGCTATATCCTCACGAAGTGCCAGCTCCTTTATCTCTATAAGTTCAGAAGGGGTAGGTTCTACATCTTCGTCTTCACCTACTCTTTCATCAATACTATGTGCATAAAGGTAGATATCAAACTCACTTTTTTGCCTTCTTCCTTGGAATTGAGCTTTTGGTTTAATAATCCCAACAAGAGCAACTCTATCGCCAGGTTGAACTTTATGGGCTAATGAACTTTCAAAATATGCTGATAATCTTTCAGGTTGAGCACCAGGTGGTAAATCTTCCGGGAATTCTTGAATTTCTATCTTCTGGGAATCAATATATTGCGATAAATCATCTCTCAATTTGAAATCCGTACATTTACAACCCTCAGAAGTACAACGAGTAGGTTCTTTTATTGTGAAAAAATCTTGTATGAATGAGTTACGATGTCTTTCCCAATCACATTCAAAATTTCCTATTTCCATTCTAGGACGAACGGGTGTTGCTTTTCTTACAAGTCCTCTAAGCTTTACAGTTCGATAAAGATGTTCTTTTCTTAATCCACTAATTTCAACTTCATATAATTCATCAGGAATTCCAACAGGCACAACATCTAAATCTATCTTTGTACGGTGTTCTTCTCTAACTCTCTGCTTTGTATCTTCATCAATGAATTCTTGAACAACATACTTTGCAGATTCTAAAGTTTCATCTAGGTTCCATCTTAGATTACTAGACAATCTTCCATTAAAGTCAGCTACAGCTTCCCAAGTTACACTAACCGATCTTTCTCCGTCAGGATATTCTCTTGATACTTTCTGGATTTCATCACTGTAAGTTGGAATACTTTCAGAGTCAACTCTTTCCCCTTTACACTTTGGGCAGAGTTTTCCTTCGTACTCACCAGTGCCTTCGCACATAGTACATTTTGGGGCTGAAGCTTCTTTTCCAAACTTATCTACAGGTCTGTTTCTAGAATCTTGAAAAAAGGAACGCCAGAGTTCCATTAATTCTTCGAGCGGTATATCGTTAGCCAAGGACTATATTCATGCGGGCGGTCAATAAAAATCTGCCTGTGGACTTTTACTAAATATTTTACGGTTAGATTTTTATAAAGTGAATCGTTTCAGATATCAAATTGAGTTTTAAACAGTTCAATTGCGTCTTCAAGCATTTCTGGTGAATAGGGAACAACTAAACCGCATTTTATGCAATTTAAGCTATTTTCTTTAGCAATATAGTCATCACAATTTTTCGAAAAGATATCATGGAAAGCCTTCGGCTGTCTATCAGTAAAGGCTAAACGAGCTTTTTGTATTAATAATTCCACGTCATCGTTAGATTGAGTATAATTTTTCATAAATTGGCTTAGAATTATCCACCGAATATTCTTTTCCAGAAAGGGGGCCTATTTGCTTTAATTTCAGCCATGAGGTTTATTCTTGAGTCAACAGCAGCCATGAAGTTAGGATTAATTTCTAAAGCTTTGTCAAAAGCTGCTAGGGCTTTTTCTCTTTCCGTTAAGCCTTTCCAAAGCACAGTACCCTTGTTAACCCAAGTATCAACAACATACGGATTCAAGTCCAAGGCTTTTTCAAAAGCTTCTAGAGCTTTTTCGGATTCGTCCAGAGCATAAAGGATATTTCCTTTATTTCGATGTAGAGTATCGTCATTTTCGTGTGATTTTAAGGCATGAGAACAAACTTTTAGAGCGGATTTATTATCTCCTTTTTTCCTAAGTACTAGTACTAAATCATTGTGAGCTTCTTTCATATCTGGTTTGAATTTGATTGCTTTCTTCAAACATTTTTCCGCGTCATCATATTTTTGAACAAGCATCTTAGCGTAACCTTTGTTGTACCAAGCTTCAGCATCTCTAGGGTTTAATCGTAAAATCGCATTCCAGCACTTGTCAGCTTTACCGAATTTCTTTAACTTAGTCAATAAAATACCCATAGACTTCCATGTATCAATATCCTTAGGCGCTTGTTGTGTAGCTTGGTGGTAAGACCTTATTGCTTCTTCATAATCACCTAAGAGTTCACAAACTTCAGCTCTTCCCTTCAAAGCTTCAGGATGATTAGGACTCTGCTTAAGAACAGTTTCAAATGTATTTCTTGCATTGTCAGGATCGCCAAGCTCATATTGGACTTTACCAAATGCAATCCTAGCTTTAATATCTCCAGAATTATCTCTTAGAATTCCATCAAGTAAATTGTAAGCTCCATCAAGGTCACCATTATAGAGTAAATCATCAAGTGTTTTTTTCCAATTTCCGGCCATATTTATTTTTTCTCGAATGTGAAGACTCTTTCCTCTTCTCCAACCATATCTTCAGCCACGCTATAAGGTTGTTGTAGGAGGCCTTCAAGTACTCCAGCTAAGCAACCAGATGTAAAATCACAATTATTTTCTTTACCAATAATCCCTATTTCTAATAGATTTTCAACTTTAACAATAACTTTTTCAACATTAGTATCTAAAACGAATAGGTGGCCTAAACCAGCCTCAGCCCATGCTTGATTAAGTACCATATCCAAATCATCAGTGCCCATTCCAGCATAATTAACTGACAAGTTTACGCCTACAGTATGTCCACATTTGAACATTATATTTCTAGCATTATCTATTCCAAGAGATTGCAATTCAGTCCAAAGCGTGCCTAGAAATGCACTTGGCAGTACTAAGATATCTGAAGTTTGTACTCCAATGTCTGTATCGTAGAAATCGTCCATAGGGCTTCGGGCCCTTCTTACATTCCCTCGACCATACTTTCCGAAATATTTTGGAAAGCTTCCCCAACATTACGTCCATCTTTTGCAGATGTCATCATAAATGGAGCATTCAGCTTCTTAGAAACTTCAGACATTTCTTTTTCGCCGAACAATGCTTTGTCCATCAAATCACATTTGTTCGCAAGAAGGACAACAGGGATTTCACCGGTCACTTGCATCAAGGTCTTAATCCAGTCTATAGTCGACAGTAAGGTTTCGCGCCTTGTTATATCACAAACAATCATTGCACCTTCAGAACCACGATAATATGCTTGTTTCACATTTCCTAGTGTTTTTTGTCCAGCAACATCCCAAATCATTAAGGTAACATCAATGTCTGGCTTAGCTCCGCCAGATCTCAGTTGCACTTCCTTCTTTACGATCTTTGCTCCGATTGTAGTTAGGTATTTGTCATCGAAAGCGTTTATAACGAATCGACGGATTAAACTAGTCTTTCCTACAGCGGGGTCTCCTAGGACAACAATTTTCTTTGATACTTTTTTAGCAGCCATCATGGTTTCTAACCTCGAGATATGATTACAGTTGAGACTCTATATAATATTAATCAATAATTTCGAAGCTTTTGCTTGTTTTCACAAAGATGTGTGCCTCTTTGACCAACAACAATTCTCTTTATTGGTCTTCCACAATGTGGACAAGGCTCATTAGTCTTCCTAAAAACTTGCAGTTTTTTCCAGAATTCACCTTTCTTTCCTTCAGGTCCTCTGAAAGTTAAGAAAGTTGTACCTCCATAATCTATAGATTTTTTTATTACATATTTTATTGAATCATGTAGTTTAGCTATTTCTTTCTTTGATAATGTATTAGCTTTCCTTAAAGGATGTAAACTAGATCGAAATAGAATTTCATCAGCTAGATAATTGCCTATTCCAGCAATAAATCCCTGATTAAGCAATAAGGGTTTGATAGTACCACTTCTTCTTTCAATTAATTCATTGAATTTTTTTAGCGTGAACTTCGAACTTAACGGTTCAATGCCTAAGTGACTAACGATAGAATCAGGATTATCAGTAATCCATACTCTACCGAATTTTCTGTAGTCAACAAGGAACATTTTTTGTCCATTCTTAAAGTCAAATTCAACGGTAGTATACTTTGGAGTTTCATCACCAACATCAATTCTCCCTGTCATTCTTAGATGTACTATGATGTAATTTTTAGATAATATTATGATAAGATATTTTCCACGTCTATCAAACCCAATAATTTCTTGATTTTTGATTTTACTAAAATCATCTGTGCAAGCTTTTGACCAAACAGATCTTCCGCCTTTTAATTTCCATCCCTTAATCATTTTATCAAGACCAGTTCGATATGAATCTACTTCAGGCAATTCAGGCATTGTAACACCAAGGCAGACAGTTTTAATCTCCTGTCCTTACAATATTGTGCTTAGAGTGTACAATACAGCCACACGCAAAGTTGAAGATTTTAAATCTATAGAAGAGAATAAAGTTGGTATGTATGTCTGTGGTTTGACCGTTTACAATGATATGCATTTAGGTCATGCAAGAACTTACATTGCATTTGATGTTATTCGTAGATGGCTTGAATACAGCGGGTATGAAGTTAATTTTGTTCAGAATCATACTGATATCGATGATAAAATAATTAGAAGGGCAAATGAGGAAGGCGTGAAGTTTGAAGAGCTCACTGAGAAATATATTGAAAGAACTCAAGATGATTTGGCCAAATTGCAGGTTAAACCACCTACAATAATGCCAAAAGCTACAGATTATATTAAAGAAATGATTACAATAATTAGTGATTTAATTGAAAAAGAAAATGCATATGTTACTGAACCCATAGAAGGGGCTTTGGCACCAGATGTATATTTTAATGTAATTTCAGCATCAAATAAGTTTGGAACTTTAACAGGTCAAAGATTGGAAGATATGAGAGCAGGTTCTAGAGTTGCAGTTGATGGCAGAAAGAAACATCCAGCAGATTTTGTACTTTG
>MIYX01000017.1 GCA_001875365.1 Marine Group III euryarchaeote CG-Epi4 | reverse complement strand
CACATACACGATGGGCTACTCACGGAGTACCTTCTGATGTAAATTCTCATCCTCACTTAAGTAATGATGGAAAAATAGCAGTTGTCCATAATGGTACGATTGATAATTATTTAGATATTAAATCCGGTCTTGAAGACGAAGGATTTGAATTCATGAGTGAGTCCGATACTGAGGTTATTCCAAATTTAATCTCAAAGTATTACGAGGGTGACTTGGTTAAGGCAGTTAGTAAGATTTTAGATGAAATACAGGGGATCTATACCATCGCAGCGATACATGTAGATAATTCAGAACAGATAGTTACCGTAAGAAAGGAGACTCCGTTAGTTATCGGTCTTGGAAACAGTGAAAATTATGTTGCCAGTGATATTTATGCAATTTTGAAATATACTCAACAAATCATTTACCCTGAAGATCATCAAATAGTTAGTGTATCGCCAAGCGAAGTAAACGTTTTTGATGAGAAGCTAAGTAATATAGAGTTTGAAGTGGAAACTGTCGAAAAATATACTGAAGTTGCAGAAAAAGGCGGATTTGAACACTTTATGCTTAAAGAGATTTTTGAGCAACCTAAGGCTCTTCAAGATTCTCAAACAGAATTATTTGTTAATTCACCTTTAGATAAGTTAGACCTTAATTGGAAGATTGGAAGTATATCAGTTGTTGCATGCGGTACCTCATATCATGCAGGACTTGTTGGTAAATATGTCATTGAGCAGCTAACAGCAATTCCAGTTTCAGTACACTATGCTTCTGAGTTCAGATACGCAGCTCCAGTACAAGGGGTTGGTGGACTTATGTCATCAAGGCCTTTAGTGGTTTTAATTTCACAGAGTGGTGAGACTGCTGATACGCTTGCAGCCGCAAGAGCAGCTAAGCAACAAGGATGCCATACTGTTGCAATCTGTAATGTACCTGGTAGTAGAATAACACGAGAAGTAGATGGAGTTATTATAACAAAGTCTGGACAGGAAATTGGTGTTGCAGCCACTAAAACATTTTTGACACAGATGCAAGCCCTTTACGCTCTTGCCATGCATTTAGCATTCCAGTCAGGTTCGATTGATCATGTAATGTTGAAAAATTGGGAAAATGAATTGAGAGGAATTCCCAGCAAGATTACACAATTATTGAATTCGGCAGAATCAATAAAGGAACTAGTGCCTCACATTTCGAAGGCTAAATCTACGTTTTTTATAGGTAGAAATATAAATTATCCAATAGCACTTGAAGGAGCTCTTAAGCTTAAAGAAATCTCCTACATTCATGCTGAAGGTTATCCTGCAGGTGAATTAAAGCATGGCCCTCTAGCATTGTTAACTTCCGAAACTCCAGTAATCGCAATTGCAGTTCAAGATCATACATATTCAAAATTAATATCTAATATAGAAGAGATATCTGCTCGCAGTGCACCGGTAATTACAGTTGCTCAGAAGGGAGACCAGCAAGCGCTGAGAGTTTCAGATCATAGTTTTGAGTTTCCTGAGGTAGATCCAGTTCTTTCACCGTTTTTGGTTTCTGTTTTTGTGCAACTTTTGTCTTATTATGTTGCTCATGATTTAGGAAAGAGTATTGATAAGCCAAGAAATTTAGCAAAATCAGTTACAGTAGAATAGTTAATTTGTTAGTTCCTCTAAACTTTTTAGTGCAAAAATAGCGTGCAATGCAGTCCCAATGTGTAAAGCGTCTTCGTCTGCCTTAAACATAGGATGATGGACACTGTATGTAGCATCAATTTCAGGATTATTCATTCCTAAAACTACAAAACATCCTTTTACTTTTTCAGTGTAATATGCAAAATCTTCTCCACCCATTACTGCGTCAAGGTCGCTCACGTTCTCTTCACCTAACATCTCAATGCCAATACCTTTGGCAAATTCCCACATCTCACTGTCGTTGACAGTAGGTGGGTAATCATTTCCAGGGTATTCTACAATAGCTTCACATTCATGGGCTTCAGCTATATTTTCAGATATTTTCTTTACTCTCTTTTGAAGTGTTTTGAGTCCCTCCATTGTAAGGGATCTTAGCGTACCTAGTATTTTTACTTCAGAAGGAATCACGTTTGCAGCCTGTCCACCATGTATCGCACTGATACTTACAACTCCTGAATCTAATGGATCTATTTCACGGGAAATAATTGATTGAAGATTAGTTATGACTTGTGCAGATGTTAGAACAGGATCTCTAGTTAAGTGAGGTACTGCAGCATGTCCTCCCACACCTTTGATAGTTAAGTCCAAGAATGATGTGGCTGCTAAGAAAGTTCCCTCTCTGGAACCAATTTGTCCTGTTGGCATTTGTGGCCAAACATGTAATCCAAATATCCTTTCAACATCTGGACTTTCTAAAGCTCCCTCCTCTCTCATTAGTTTTCCACCGGCACCTCCTTCCTCTGCAGGTTGAAACAGAAGTTTGACAGTTCCGTTTATTTCTGATTCTTTATCTTTTAGGAGTTTGGCAGCTCCAAGTAGCATAGATACATGGCAGTCGTGTCCGCAAGCATGCATTTTCCCATCATTTTTACTCCTAAATGGGACTTCAGTTTCTTCATGTATAGGTAAAGCATCCATATCTGCACGCAGTGCCACACAAGGTCCTTCTCCATTTCCTATTGAAGCTAAGACTCCAGTTTCAGCTATAGGGTGTCTATATGGGATATCTAATTTATCAAGTTCTCTCCGAATTAGCTCACTAGTCTTAAATTCCTCATACATCAGCTCAGGATGCTCATGTAGTTCTCTTCGAATTTTGATAATCCAATCAGATATTGACTTTGATTCGTCTTTGATTTTCAGATAATCCATACAATTCCAATTGGTGCTGTTTAATATTATTTACCGGGCATTCTCATAATGATAGTTTCGCCATTGTTAAACCAAATAGGAAATTGTTCATTGTCTGTAAATTTTGCTTTAGCCTCTCCTGTCAATTCTTCGGCAGGATCCCATTGTAATAATGCAACACCCTTCTCCATTTCCTTGGACAGTAAAATATACGTTACATCCTTTATTCCAGCACGCGGTGTTGTAAAATTTTTACTAGCTAAGATGGCCTCTTCTGCATTCCCGTTGATTATTATAGCTCCGTGTTCCCAACTTGCATTAGTTTCACTTAGCCCAAATGTCATGCTACTCAAGCGGTGATCACTAACTACCAGACTATCCTCTTCGATAAATTGAAACCACAATACACCATCAACCTCTTCCTGACTAGTTCCTTCTTGAAAGCCTCCCATAACTGAAGGTGGAGGATATGCTCCCCATGCACATCCGAGCAAGAGTATACTGAACAATGCAGTTATATATTTTCTTTCATTCTCTTTAAAACCGATAATAAAGTATTGAAAGCTTATTCCAATAATCAGAGCAGTAGGCGCTAAGAGATATGGTGCGTGTCTGTATGCAATAAGAAGATGAGATCCTGTGATTGCACCTATTGTGGCTAATCCAAGAATTGGTAGCAACCACCCCCAAAGTAGCCAACTATTTTTTTTGGACATAACAAAACTCGGAACGCAAGCTAGCGACATAATTGCTAGGTTTACGCTAAGGTAAGGTGTGGCTTCGAAATCAACTGGAATATCGGTTCCCGGAACACCTTTCCAGAGCACTAACATGATTACAATGAATATTCCTACAAATGAGGCCGTTGTGCGCTTAAGGTAAGCTTCGTGGGTAATCTTTTCATTGAAGAAAGGTAAGTAGAGCCTGTCTTTAACAAGCCATATTACAAATAAAGAAATTATTGGAATAAGAGTTAGAACTAAAGTAGTAGGAATTATATCTGGTAGAAAATCAAATGCACTATCATCCAGCATTTTTCTAAATGATTTAGCGTAAATTAACCAGTAGGCTGAAATCGCTAGTGACATTAAGCCAACAGCCATAATTCCGGTTTTAGCTATTTTTTTGTTACCTGCTGCCATTTCTATAATCAATATTCCTAGCATTGCAGCCATCAACAAAAGTAATGTGAAATGGTGCGTAATTAATAGGGCGAAAAATGAAAATTTCATCAAATTCCCCCACGGATTTCGTTTCAAAGGATTTATCTCCCAAAAATCTCCACTTTTCAGTAACATTATCCAGTTTAATAAAACAACAAAGCCTATTGTCTCAGCCAACCCTCCTGGCATCGGATGAGAGTTTGCATAAACAACTCCAAATGTTACTCCGTAAAATGCAGATCCAAACAATGCAGGCGTAAAACCGACAAGTTCTTTTCCTATGATAAATAGAATTGGTATTGCCAATCCAGACACTAGCGGAATAAACCAAGTTAAAGATGTGAAATATGAAATATCAAAAATTAAAGCCATAGTTGCTGTCAATATTTGCATTCCCTGGAAATCGGGATATGCTCTTCCCCAACCAATATAATTTTCATTTAGAATCATTCCATTTTCAACTAAATATCTGGTTAGGTACAAGTATTCCCCAGAATCACTTCCCCATATTGGCCAGTCATATTTGTGTACAAATCGAAGCAGGAAAGTCATGGAAAATATAGAATAAAGCATATGCCTTTGATAACTTTTGATTCTCATTCTCTTCTCCTAACAACAAAAAGAGTTATTTCAGCGATAAAAACGAAAGATAGAAGAAAAATCATGTTTAGAATCATAGATGGTTTTGGGGTTGCAACTATTGCTATAAATAAAATTAAAGTATATATGTATTTTCTTGCGTCTTTATAATCATCTACCAGTCTATTCACAAGTAAAGTGAATACAGGTGTACTGATCAACAAACCTGTGAAAAGTGTTGTTGAAATTATTATTTTAATTGTTTCATAAATAGACAAATTTTGCAGGACTATCTCACTATCAGATAATAATAAATCAAGAACAGAAGGAGTTACAAAATAAAATCCTAAGGCACAGCCTAATAGGAAAAAAGTTTGACCGATAATCAAAGTAAATCGAATATTCTTACTTTCTACATTAGTTAGCCCTATCTTTGAAAAATTGTATATACACAATAGCCAAAGTGGTGTCGTAAAGATGAGACTTAGGATGAAACTAAGAAATACTTTAGTCTTAAAATATTCAACAGGACTGTAAATACTTAAATCGTTGATATCAAGGCTTACAGTTTCTAAAATTTGAATTATTAAACTAGAAGCAAAAGAAATAATCATTAGCATTAAAATCGTATTGATTAGGAATGGTAGTAGCAGATACGTTCTTAATTCTTGAAGGTGGCTTGAAAGTGGGCTGCTTACATCTTTTGATTCTACCACTGGCAGGTTAAGGTCGGGGGCTTAAAAGGCGCCTTGTATGGCCAACCATGAAGATTCTACAGGGTTGTGTAAGATATCCACCCGCTCCAGGTGGTGCTGAAACTGTAGTAAAAGCATATTCTGAAGGCTTGAGAGACCTTGGGCATGAAGTTGAAGTAATAACAACAGATTTGTATACTGAGACTCCTTTTGTCAAAAAAGAAATGCTTTCAGAGGTTAATGGAATTAAAGTAACTAGGCACAAAGCCTATACAGTTTCGGGCGAAGCTCATTATGTACTAGCTCCCGGTATGGTTCGATCTTTTTTATCCAAAAAAGCAGATATTATTCACACACATTCGTATGGTTATTTTCAAAATCATGCAGGCTGGATTCGTGAGAGATTTCAATCTACGCCTTGGGTAATTACGCCACACTTTCATCCTTCATGGTCGATGTGGGGTGGGGCAAAGAGGAAAACTCTTAGAGAATTTTATGATACAGTTATTGGGAAAGGCACATTGGAATCTGCAGACTTGATTACTTGTGTTAGTAAGCACGAGAGAGATATGCTTGTTTCAGAAATAGGTATAAGTGAAGATAATATTAAGATAATTTATAATGGAATAAATTGGTCTGATTGGGATGTTTTACCCGATAAAACAATATTCCGCAAACAATACCCTGATATTTCAGAGAAGTTTGTCTTATTCGCGGGCCGATTAGCAACTAACAAGGGGCTCTCAGATCTAATATCTGCTATGGAGTTAGTTAATCAAAAGTCAGTGGATTTAGTTATCACGGGTGCAGATATGGGCCTTGGTAAGCAACTAGAAAAGGAGGCTGCGGAAAAAGGAGTTCGAATGCATCGCCTAGGCCACATTGATGATGAGACGTATCGCTCAGTATTAGCTGCAGCTGATATGCTAGTTTTACCTTCAGAATATGAAGCGTTTGGCATAGTTCTTTTGGAGGCTGCAGCTGCTGAAACGGCAGTAATTGGTACAAATGTTGGTGGAATACCTGAAGCGATGTCTCCTGGTAAAAATGGGTTGATTGTTGAGTATAAAGATGTAGCTAATTTATCAAGATGTATAACTACTTTATTAGAAGATGAAAAAATGTGCTGTGAAATGGGTTTAGCAGGTAGAAACTGGGCTAAAAATTTCTCTTGGGAATCAATTCTAAAAGATCTAGATAAAGAATATAGCTCAATAATCGGGTAAAACAATATATATTTCATCCATTATGACAGTATGTGTCAATAAATCGGGATTTTTTTATGGCTATACCTGACGCTTATCAAGAAGATTGGGAATTATTTATAAAAAAAGCAGATTTAGATGAAACATATCCGGCAGATATATTGCTCGATTTCATGCGCGAGTTTGTTGATCAACACCGTAGTGAATTGGTTGAAGAATCAGATGACAAACCAAAAAGAGTTATTGTCAAGAAAGCAGCTCCTAAGAAGAAGAGTTTCCTGGCAAGGAAAGCTAAAATAGTAAAAAAGAAAGATATCGTTGATGATGATTCTCCAGATATCACTCAAACTCCTAAGTTTAAATTTTTAGAACTTGTGAGGGAATTAGACGCTGGCGATGGTACTTCTCCTGAAGAATTAGTGACTAAAGCTGAAGCTTCTGGAATTCCTAGGCCTCGTTTACAAATGAATAAGATGATTAGGCGAGGAATCTTATATATCCATGAGGGTAAGATACACGTAACTTAGAGTGGTAAGTGATATATGGAAATTACACGAGGTCAGTGGATAATAATTATCCTTCTTTCATTAACGTTTATCGCAACAGCAGGTTTCATAGCTTTTGCTTTAGCTACAGTATTGTCTTTTGGACCTGCGTATCTTTATCTTAAATCAATTCGAAATGCCGAGGAGACCGATCGTGAACCTTGGAGTGCATTGCGAACCGTTTTTGTTTGGGGTGCAGTATCAGGAGTTTTCTATGCCCTTATTTTGAACAGTTTGGGAGGAAGTATTGTTTTTCTTTATTCAGGTAGCGATGCGGACTTAACATTTGTTTTAACTGCGATAATAGTAGCTCCCATTGTTGAAGAATTTGTAAAGCCCCTGGTACTTTTCCGTAATACTTCAATTAAGGGGGAAATTGACGAAGTTGAAGATGGAATTGTATACGGCGCTGCTTGTGGTTTAGGTTTCGGTGCAACTGAAAATATTCTTTATGGACTTTCAGAGGGTGCAGTTTCTAGTGGTTTACTGGGCGTAATTATCATAGTTGCCTTACGAACAGTATCTTCCATTTTGCTACATTTAACCGCAAGTTCATTTACAGGTTATGGAATTTCACAATATTTGGTAAAAGGAGAGTCTTTCACAGTAGTTGTGAAATATTATCTTTTAGCCGTTTTAATTCACGCCGCTTGGAATACGGCAGCCGTACTCGGCAGCCCGTTGATTTTAATTTTCTCGATTCTGTTGGCAATAGGTGGTTTAGAATTTTCTAAGCGTAGAATTCGAGAGTTAGATCTGGAAGGTTCGAACATTTCACCCCAATCACTGAGATCAACTGAAGGTCGTGAAGATTGGTGGAATGAGTCAAGAGATAAATGGTCAAATGAGACACAAAAGCAGTCTTCCAATACAGCACCTCCTATTTTTGAATCTGGGGTAGATAGTCCTGCATCTAGTATGTTCCGAGATGTAGATTGGAGACAAGCTCTTGGGGGGGCATTCTTTCTATTGTATATTCTTTCTGGAATCATATTTTAGAAAGATATAATTTTTTAATGAGTATCATTGAATACAGAAAAGCGGGCCAGTAGCTTAGCTAGGTAAAGCGATCGGCTCTTAACCGATCGACCGTGGGTTCGAATCCCATCTGGCCCGCCACTATGTATAATACAAAGGATAGAGTCTTGTTATTCTTCCTTGTTTTTCAATTTTAAGGAAGGCTTTGTCAACTAATGAATTAACATGGTAATTTACCTTCTGACGGCTCATACCAAGTTGTTTTGAAATCATTGCTTGAGTTATTCCTGGTGTATCCTTTACTATGTCCATAATATTGCGTTGAGTTTCATTTGTTACTAAAGATACTCTAGAAATTTCTTGATTTACTCCCATTGGGAAGAACAAACGTTGCCTTCCACTACGGTGAGATGTAATGATGTCGTGATTTTCTAGTATGTTAATGTGGTGGGCTAAAGTACCATTGTGCAAACTAAATTTATCTTTCAATTGTTTGAAATTTGCTCCAGGCTCAGAGTAAATATATTTGAGTAATTTTTGCCTTGTTGGTTCATCTGTTAAAGTGTCCTTTTGTAGCCTAGAATACAAAGGCACGAAGAAAAACTTTAGACCTAGATATTTGAGATTTTCAGAGCGTTTAATTTGGTACAAAATTCCAGCTATCCCGAGCAGTAACAAACTTCTTTCAGCATTTATTTCGGGCATATTCATTTGGTTTGTCTCTTCATTTTCAAGATTTTCAGCTTCTATTACCTTAATTTTACTTTTAATATTATCTTCAAAAATAGTTCCGTCATTTGTTATGGCATTTACTATAATATCTTCTTCACCAATGTTTTTTGGCTCGTAAGTTGTAGTCAAAGTCCATGTTTCTAGATAGTCTAAAGCGTCAATTCTTACTTGATCGATAATTATTTCCTCAGAATATATTAAAAAAATTAAATCATCGGTGTAATATCCCTTGTTGGTCAATATAGTTGTGCATTTGATCTCTTGTCCAATTAGTGCCGCGTATCGATCACACTTTATCTCGGTAATTTCTATTTCAGGCGTCAAATAAGAAAAGACATACGTTATTAGACGATCCTCATTATTATTACTAATCTCAATGTTAAATTGGCTTCCGCCTTCTCGTGGTATACTTTTTAGAGGGTCAATCTTAATTTCAACGTTTTCAAATGAATTAGGTTGAACTTGAACAGAGCCTATGCCTTCAAGGTTTGAAATGAACGTGGATGAATATATATAATTCAAATCATAAGTTTCTGTATAGAATCCCTCATTATTGATTCTAATGACTATAACTTCTGTATTACCGTCTTCAAAAATGATTGCAGGAGCAGTTATGCCTTCAACAGTGATTATACTTGTCTCGTCGTAATCAACAGAATACTTCACTTCATCTAAATTGATTATGGACAGGATTTCACCATTAAATGTAGTGCTTGTACTGAAATGAATCTCTTTTTGGGCATTATCGATATTGATCAGATAGTGATCTTTAGTTAGTTCATTAATTGAAACCTCAGTAGAAATATTCAAGTTATCAATCATGCTGCTTTTTACTAGTAATTCAATACGGTCGTTCTGACTTTCAAATGAGAAAATCTGATTGTTGTCGGATAAATTGAGATCAAAATCGCCATAGTTGTTGTTCGAAATCGACACAAAACTGATTTTTTCATTGAAGAATATTGTTTCATCTATTATCGTTGTTTTTAATTTCATGTAATAGTGGCCAGGGTCCAATTTCTCATTAAAAGTAACCTTAATGTTTTGATTTTCACCAGCTCCAATACTCGTTACGTCAGCTTGCGATTCCACAACTCCACTTTCATCATATATTTCAGTTAGTATACTTATGTTACCTAATTGTTGATCAAAATTACCTGTGTTTGTAGTTTCAACTATAATCTCTTGCTTATCGTCGATTCCGAAGAAATACGTAGGTTGAATATATGATGACAAGGAGTGCTTAACGGTAAGTTTTTCTAATGAAACACTTGATATTCTCCAGAAATTCTCAGATATAGCTGAAGTATCTTGACCCTGTAGAAGAATAAAAACTACCGAATTGTTCGGTATTTCTAGGCTAATCTCAGTTTCTTCTTCAACATGATGCAAATGTTCCCATTCAGTTCCATATATTTCGGAGGAATTAAAATTTGTAGTCATTAAAATCGAGTAATTAGAGTTCAAACTTTTTTCATGTTGGTATTCCATTTTTATTTTTGATGTTATAAGGTTAGTAGTTTCAAAAGGCCCTAAGACAATACCAGTATCAAACGAATCTTCTATGCTATGCAGTTCAAGAGTGTCTTCTTCGCTATCGTATATCCAGTTGGCATTGTCTTTTGGATCGTAGTAATTATCAACTATAATACTTTCAATTTGATATTCTTTGTAATCATAGAATGTAAATTTCTCAATTTTATATTGCTGAGTAATGAAATCATTATCTTCAGTTAATAAAGAGAAGTTAAAGAAAAAGTCACCAGATAATGGTATTTTGAATTCAAAGATATGTGTATAATTTTGACTTTCCTCTATGCTAAAAAAAGTTATTGAATCGCTAGCAGGTATATCTTCAGTTAAATCTTTACTATATATTGACAATATTAAGTTACAATTAATAGTTCCATCCTCATAATTATTAACTTTTACTTGTATACTATTTGTATCTCTAATATTGTAATGTTCTATATCTAATATTTCTAATTGTTCAGCTTCAGCGCTTGCCGGAATGAGTGCAAAGAGCAAAACTATCAAAAACGCAACCAAGAGTATGTGTAGGTGTCTCTTTGCACTCATATCTTCATATTAAATTCGCAGTATTAATAATTATAGGACATTTCTTTGACAATTTCTGTGCTTAAATTGGATAATTATTTAAGCTTATTTGATAATATTATTAAATTATTGATACTTAACATCACACTTTCAGTCCTGTAAACTATTAAATAAACCACCAAATAACATAAAATTATGAGCACTAAAAATACCGTTGAAAAAGTAGTCTCCAGTGTTCCATTAGTTATATCGCTGGTAATACTCTTCAGTGGAGGGGTTTTTGGTACCTGGTTTTTAATTGAAGAAAACGTTTACTATTTTGCATTTGAATCTTCTCAGTCAGGTTTTTTGGATGGCGAATCTACGTATGACTATTATCTTGCAGAAATGGCGGTCTCGGATTCCAGTGGACAGTATGACATAGCTTATGGTGATCAAAACTGTAATTGTGAAAACAGAGAAGAAGCCTTTTTCAATATAAAAATTTTGATTTATTTAATTTCATTTAGTTCACTTCTTGGGACTGGAATTCTTTTTGCCCGTGAGGCTTCCGCAGTTAAGGATTTGGATACAGATCATTTAGTTCAAAAAGCTCTCAGTCCTGTAGGTAGATTCAGCACTCATGTTTCTACTGTAGTTCTTATACTATTCTTAGCAGGTTATATTGTACTTGGTATTCCAGGAGCTATAGAAGCAGATTACGAAGGTACTCTCAAAGAATGTCTTTACGATTCCAGTATGACTGTAGTAGGTAGTCAGGATTGCTTTGTTGAAACTGTTAACGATCAGGCAGAATTGCACAGTAATTGGTCCCTCGGTTTGGCGCCTTTCATATTGGTAATGGGGGTTTTGATTCCAGCAATACTCTCTACGTCTTCAGCATTTGATGAGATTAATGGAAGTTTAGATATTTTAGATTCGGAGATTGCAGTCTCTCCAGAGTATTTCTTTGATCCTGAAGGGCAAATTTTATTTGATATTAATACAGGAGAAGTTGTGGCCTCATTTGTTGGTGAAGACAGAGACTTCTTCTATGATGAGGATGCTATGATATTATTTGATGAGTCTTCCGGTGAAATACTTTTTAGCCCTCCATTAGATTAATTATAGTTTATTATATAACTGTTTTCACTTTAAAGCATATTATAATACTTTTGATTATATTTAACTTATTGTAAAATAGTGTAAAGTCGGAAGGCTAGGACCCTCAAGTGTATGAGTGACGACGACCCTAGCATCTCCCATATTTCTCCTATTTTGTAGATATATAAAAGGTTCTCAAAAACTTATTTTGATAGGCTTAGAAAGTCAAGATCTTGTCAGATTTCTCTACTATATTCATTAAATCTTTCATAGTAGACATTGGACATATCGGAGTTCCTTTTTTGTTACGTGATACCAAGCATGTACCGCATGCGAATATTTCGCCCTTAGATTCAACGTATTTATTTATTTCATCTATTACCGGAAACTCTTCGTTAACAATTTCCACACATTCTACACCCTTTCCGATGAGAAAAGTTCTTACGTCATGTTCTCTTCCGAGTGAAAAATTAGCAAATCTAAAAGCATTCCAAACAGTTTCAGGATCGGTTTGTGATATTACTATTCCAATATTCATATGTTCCTATTGAAATGATATTAAAAAAAGTGGCTCTGCCCCCCGAAGGGGACATTACCGAGTTTGTAGATATTATCTATCTACGCGTTGTCTTACTTATTCAGCCGATTTTGATTCAGCTGCTGTATCTAATGTTGCAGCATACCATACCATTAATCCGAATGCAGTCTTGTTGACTACATCAGCGATATTGTATACAATATTCAACATGTTTTGTCCGTCTGCATCAGCATCCATTCCATACAGATAACCAATTGGATAGATAGCCCATCCGAATGTTAGAATGTATGTCATCCATGTGAATGCAAACTGTACGCCTTCAGTTGCGTCTTGTGCTGCTTTCTTAGCATCTCCAGCCCATATTTCGTATATGATGTATAGCCAAGCTGCCATTCCGATTGCCCATGCAATTGTAGCATCCATTGCTCCAGACTCTCCGAAGAATCCAAAAGCTAGCATAACTATAGATGCACCTAGTAATCTCCAGAAAAGCATAGCTGAAGCT
>MIYX01000016.1 GCA_001875365.1 Marine Group III euryarchaeote CG-Epi4 | reverse complement strand
TCACTTGGTACATTTAATGAAAATATAGTTATCGACAAAGAGTTGACTTTGTCTGGTTCAGGAACAGGTACGATTATAACTGTTCAACCACCATTTGGTATGGGTTCTCCACCAATTGCCGATTGGAGAGTACCTGGAATTAATGTAACCTCATCCGACGTAGCTATTACTAATATTTTAATCAGTAATTTCACAGTCGGAATATTGGCATCCCACGCAGACTCTTTACGATTGGATTCTGTTCATGTGTCAGATATACAAGGAATTGGTATTCACATAGTCTCTTCTGAAAACGTTGAGGCTAGAGAAGTTACAGTTGAAAGAAGTGAAGGATCAAACATTATTGTCGAAGACAACTCAACGGATATGTCCATTTCTCATTCGTTAATAGGTTGGTCCGAAGAATCTGGAATAATTGTAAGGCAAGATTCAGATTTCTTTGAAATGCGAGAAGTTGTTGTTGACGGTAACGAGGACTATGGTTGTTACATAGCCTCAGACCATTCAATAATATCTAATAGTAACATAAATCACAATGGTCTGAATGGAATTTCTCTCCAAGCTGTCTATAGCGCTGAAATATCTAAAAATATTTTTAAAGGTAATGGCCTATCAGAGTTAAAAGTTGTAATATCGCAGGAAATGATTATAGAGGATAATTATTTCAATGCAACAGATTTTGATGGTGGAGGTTGGGGTATTGATATTTCATCCAGTTTTGAATCCGAAATCAATAATAATTATTTCGAATTAGGTATTCGTTTTGTTACTAGCGATAGGTTTACATTAGATAACAACGAATTTAGAAATATTACCTATGGAAACAATTATGAGCAAAAAACTGCAATATTAACTAGTGATTCGGTTAACAATACCTATTCAAATAATGTGATTAGTAATGTGGGTCTTGGTTTTGTTTTCCTTGGTGTTTCTGACGATAACTTAATTGAAAATAACACGATTGAAGGAGCCAGCACAGATATTGAATATTATTCCTCAGAAATTAATAATACATTTATCAATACTGAGATTAATACTGTAGATATTCTTGATTCTAGTTACTTTGAAACGTTAAATTATGTCGACATACAGATGTTTACAGTTAACGGACCAGTAGAGGGTATTGAATTGAACATTAGTACCGATGGCCATCCAATTTTCGTAACAAACTATTACGGAGGTAGTGATGACTCTACATATTCTGACGGGTTCATCGGTCGCTTGTTCCTAGTTAATGATATTTACGATGGTGACTGGATAGCTATGGAAACTAACACTAAGTTAGAATATTATTATGACGGTGAAGAATATTCATCAATATTAGATACAGACTATAGCGGTTATCAGAAAGTTTATGTTAATCTTCGGCCAACCAGTGAAATTAATTACATTAAAGGGATAGGAGATAACTCTTCATTAACTGGAATTGAAGCTGTAAAAGGAGCAGACAAACCTGTCTTTGATGAGTATACCAAAGCATATTGGTCATTCAATGAAGGTGATGGTAGTACTGCATCAGGAATATCTGCCGTTGGAATAATCGAACCTTCTCCAGTTTGGGAAGATGGAAGAGAAGACTCAGACGGGGACTTTTCTTTATTATTCGATGGTCTTTTCACTAAGCTGACTACAGACATACAGCTTGATAGTCAAGAATTTACAGGTGAAGTTTGGTTCAAAAGTTCTTCAATTCTGCCTATGGTTCTCCTCTCAGATAATGAAGGTACAGGTACTTGGGGACATTCATTATATGTTGATGGGGGAACTTTAGGATTTGATTTTACGGTAGATGATGGTAATATTGTCCGCCTAGACTCCACAGATATAGTTACAGATGGAAATTGGCATCATGTAGCAATAGTTAGGGGAGAAGATTACGTTGAATTATGGTTAGATGGTGAGTTCGATTCCGAGATCTCTTATGAAGGGGCTGTTGATTTTTCCTCATCAGAGATATATGTTGGTCAAAATCCACTTGGTGGAGATTTATTTAATGGCAATATTGATGATTTGAAGTTTTCTAATATTCCTAGATCCAATCAGGATTTTACAACAGGCACAGGCGTTGTTGAATTTAATTCCTTAGTAAGTGATGATGATGGAGAGATCATAAATTACGAATGGCGTTCTTCCAGAGATGGAATCATCGGTAACGAAAAGAGATTGTTTTATTCAGTAGATGATCTATCGGAAGGAACACATACTATTACCTTCATAGTCACAGATAATAATGGTACGAAATCAGATATTGATTCAATGCCATTAACGGTCATGATGCGACCAGATGCTTATTTCCAGAGTGTTAAAGTTAATGATAGTTCAGTAATGTGGGGTTGGCAAGCAATTCCTATTTTTGACGATGAGTTTATAGAAATTAAAGGGTCTTCAGGCACTTTACCAAGCCTAATATCTAGATATTATTGGCATTCAGACTTGGATGGTGACCTTTCAGATCAAAGTACCTTGTACACTGATGAATTATCTAATGGAACACACATAATTGAATTTAGTATTAAAGCTACGAATGGCCTTTGGAGTCCAATTCAGATAATAACTGTAGACATTAACGGGCGCCCAGTCATTGCGTTAGATGAGGTTGATGTCTCAGATGAAGAGGTATTAAGGATGGGTTCCGCTCAGTTTAAAGTTCCAGTAGATGACGATAGTACTAGTGGTAGTGAACTAATTTACGACGTAGCCTACAAAGTTGGCAACGGAGAATGGCAATACGATTTCATTTCAAATGTTACCTTCAATGAGATAACTTCAGACGTTGAATTTGACTTTACACCGGACGTTAATGCCGAAACAGGAGACTATGAATTCCGTATAGAAGCAGACGATGGAGAAGGTGGTATACAGCAAGTACAATTAACACAAACCATTTCGGTTCAAAATAATGCACCTGAGATAGAAGTTGACGATATACCTTTGGAGCTTGAAGAAGGTGAAACTATTGACTTTGGTATTGAAGTAACTGATGTTGAGGGTGGCACTCCATCAGTTGTCTGGTACGCAGATTGTGAAGGATTATGTACTGAAGATAACGAAATAGGAACTGGGTCTAACTTTAGTTTTGCTAATAGCTTATCTCCTGGAGACCATACAATTAAAGTTCGAATTTTGGACTCGGAAGGAGGCTACAAAGAGCAAGAATACAATATAGTTGTCAAGGCCGCTCCTGAAAGTGCTAGTTTAGTTGAAGTAGCTATAGCTGATTTAAGTAACAATTTACCCTTGTTCATTGTTGTTGGAATAGGTTTAGTGATGGTTGCAGGTACTTTACTTCTGCGTCGCAGGTCTACAGATAATGTTGCAGAAGGAATTGTTGTTGATGACGGAGTTTCTCCACAGCAGCAACAAAACCAGCAATTACCAGTGCCTGAGGTGCTTGATTGGGAAATTCCAACCGATGCCCAGGGACAAGCACTGATTATTGGTGAATACATGGCTAAACGCCGTGAATCATACATTAAACATCCAGACAATGACGAAGTTCTGGATTATTTACATAACAATCGTGAGAGGTTCACAATATCTACATATTTCGAGGTTCCAAATGACCCAACAACAGTAATATCAGATTGGGCTTTACCTGAGAATTTGCGAGGTAATGTACACTTAGATTCTTTCCGTCAGCAAATTGTTGAAAGAATATCTAACAGTGCACCAGATAAGAATTTCGTTATCATTGGTGAACCGGGAGTAGGTAAGACTGTAATGTTGTTTGAAGTATTTGATAGATTGATGAACAAGGCCCCAGTAGGCATTCTAACTACAGATACAATTGCTAAAGCTCATGAAATGTTTGGAGTAAGAGTATTCTATGATGATATACCTGAAAACCAAGAGTTGGTTGAAGCATTGACTGATAACGAAGTTAAGGGAGTAATCGTTAGTTCAAGGGAAGCAGATTGGAAAGCATTGCCGACTGAAATGCAGGCTAAATTCGATCGTCTTACAGTACCTCTGTTCAGCGAGTTGGATATGAAAGCCATGATTGAGAAAATGATGGGCTTCCAGAGCATTGGGCACAATGATGAGGCCATTGCAATTTTAGCTGAGTATTCTGAAGGTAGTCCGATTTATGTTTGGTCTATGGTCCGAGAAATGATGCACAGGAGTGTCAAAACCTTAACCAAAGAGTATATCGAAGAGAACTCCGTTAAAGGAATGTTAAATTATGTAGCTCAATTACTACAAAGATTGCTAAAAGATGGAGAAGAATACCGTAAAGGCGGTCTTCATGCATTAGCTTCTTTGATTTTCCTTTCAGATCATATGGAAGAGCGTTACTGTAATGATTATTTCTTTGATGCTTATGTTGAAGTATTATCTAAATACACTGAGGAAAAATTAGATGATAAGATGAATCCAAAGACATTGAATTTGGTCTTAGCTTACTTGCCAATTAATGATAGTGTCATTAGATTCCCACACGATACATGGCCTGATGTCTTGCAAGGGTGGGGAGATATGAATCCATTTAGTACCGAATTGAGAATGATTAATCGTGCATTTGCAGACTCAGGTATTTTCCAAGATTTGAAGAAAGAAGTCGTCAAGGAAGTTTGGGATTCTACATATGAAAGATATAAGAGAACTCCTTCAAGGCAAAAGAATTCATTCCTAGCATTAGCAGACACTTTGTTCCAGAACTTTACCATTGATGAATTAAAAGAACAAGGAGTGGATATCGACATTGTAAGGCAAGTCGCATCTACCTATTCTCACATACCTCAAGCTGCTAAACTTATATCAAAAATTCAAGCAGTACTTCCTCAAACAGTTACAAGAATAATTAACATGCAAGATATAGGCTCTGAAACCTCTCATGCCCCTTACAAAATACAAGAGATGTATCTAATTTACAACGACGGTCGCATGTTGTCAAGTTTAATGGACGAAGCTGCTAAAGTGGATGAAGATATTATGAGCAGTATGTTAACAGCCATCAATGATTTTGTTAAAGATTCCTTCCAAACAACAGGAAATCTAGGTTCGATAGATTATGGAGAAAATCAAATTATCCTAGAGAGAGGAAAACATACAATGCTTGCTTCAGTTGTTTATGGTGAAGCTAATAGAGATCTAAGATCGAGAATGAGTAGGGCATTGACCAAAATTGAAGATGAGTTTAAATCTGAAATTAAAGATTGGAATGGTGATGTTGATAGCCTAAGTGGAACCGTTACACATCTTCAACCAATTATGGACATTAGTAAATCAGTCACCAAGGAAATGATTGATGAGCTTCAAGCATTGAAATCAGTTAACTTACGCTCTAGTTGGACCCAAGTAGCAGGCTTTGTTCAAGTTAATGTTTTGATTAATAATTATTCAAAGAAACAACTCAAAGGTGCAAAATTAACTTTAGAGTACGGAGCGGATTTCATGAAACTTGTTAAGACTGAACCTAAATTCAAGTATAATGTTACTGAAGTGGACATCAAGAAAGTTCCAGCAAATGATGAGATGCCAGTTACCCTTTACTTCGAACCATTAAAATCAGCACAAGCTTCGTTAAATGTTCATTTAGATTATGAGTCAAAGGGTGGAAATGCTTCAGGGGTGTCTTCAGCAGCATTTGAACGTGTGGACTTGTACAAAGAAGGCCAAACGCTCAATATTGCAGATTTGGATAATGCAGCTAAAGCAGAGATAGTGCCTGAGACTCCAGTTGCAGAAGCCGTAGTTGAAGCAGAAGCCGTAGTTGAAGCAGAAGCCGTGGTAGAAGCAGAAGCAGTGGTAGAAGCAGAAGCCGTTGTGGAGGCTGAAGTAGTGGATCCTGGCGAGTCAGGTGTAGACGATATTATGAGTAAATTGAGTGAGTTGGATGGAGATTCTTCATCAGACTCACCAGACGAAGAGCAATCTAAATCAGCAGATGGTGGCGATGATTTGATGAGTAAATTAAGTGAGCTTGATGGAGATTCTTCATCAGATTCACCCGACGACGACGATGATTTGATGAGTAAGCTCAGCGAATTAGATGATCCTGAAAACAAGCCAAAGAAGAAAGAAGAAAAATCTGATGAAGAGGCAGATAAGTCAGGCATGGATGATCTTCTCGGAAAATTAGACGAATTATAGGTGGTGCGGGTGCCGGGATTTGAACCCGGGTTCCAAACTTGGCAAGCTTGAGTGATACCAGGCTACACCACACCCGCGTATTCTGCTCCAGAATAACGGGTTAATAAAGCCTTTAATGCCCTCTGAAGTGAGCATTTAATGTCAGATAGTAGTAATGTTGAGCAAAGCCTTTCTGAGGCCTGGGGTGAGAATAAGATTCCAATTATGGCCTTAGCGTTTTGTTTTATTCTCTCACACATTCTGGCCATGTTCATAGTACCTGCATTTGAAGAGGCTGAAGTACAGGCATTTGAAGATCCTGAAGATCCCGTTAATTCTATTGTTTACATAGGGATTATTCTAGTTTTTACAGCGTTTGTTTTGTGGATTGCTAAAAACGGATTAGATTATGTTCTACAAGCAATATTCTTATCTTCGATCGGTGTTACTTTTATTTATGTTTTTTATCCTTTTTTCTACGCATACGGAATTACTGATACGGCAGGCTATATTGGAGCCTCAGCGTTTGCAGTCCAGCTAACTTTCCTGCTGATGACGTATCCAGAATGGTATGTCATTGATATTGCAGGAATTATTTTGGCCGCAGGCGTTGCAGCTATTTTTGGGATCTCCTTTGGTCTTTTGCCTGCAATTTTACTTCTTATTGGCTTGGCAATTTATGATGCTTGGGCAGTTTACAGGACAGGACACATGGTAGATTTAGCAGATTCAGTTATGGATCTTAAGCTTCCTATCCTACTTGTTATGCCTAAAACAAGCTCGTATTCATTTTTATCACAAGGCAGTTTGAACGAACAAATAGAAAGCGGTGAGAAACGTGAAGCTTTGTTTATGGGGTTAGGCGATTTAGTTATTCCAGGTGCATTAGTAGTTTCGGCTAAAGCCACTTTGGGATGGGCTGTTGGCCTATCAGCTATGATTGGAAGTGTTATTGGATTTTTTATTTTGATGATATTTGTTCTTAGTGGAAGACCTCAGGCAGGTTTACCTTTACTTAACGGAGGCGCAATCGTTGGATATTTGTTTGGAGCTTTCGTATTCGCCGGCGATTTAGGATTATGAAGATAGTTCCTGTACATGGCTATGCAGCTTTACATTTAGTTGATGAGTCGCTATTAGTTCTTTCAGATTTACATTATGGTGTTGAAGCTGAAATGCTTAGAGGGGGTGTTTGGGTTCCAAATAGATCGACCTCTAGAACTGAAAAAGTTTTGAAACTATTGAAAGAGACCAAGTCTAACCGATTACTTTTACTCGGAGATGTTAAACATCAAGTACCACATAACAGTCAACAGCAAAGAAAAGATTTAGATCAATTTTTCATGGCAGTTATGAGAATTGCAGATGTAGAAATCGTACCTGGTAACCATGACGGAGGTTTAGATGATATTGCACCTCCGGAGGTTATTTATCACGATTCAAGCGGTTTTACAATAGGTGAAGTAGGATTTGCACATGGTCACGCTTGGCCTTCTCAAAAAGTAATGAATTCTAAAGTC
Organism: Marine Group III euryarchaeote CG-Epi4; assembly: GCA_001875365.1. The sequence continues at coordinate 5,406 of MIYX01000016.1, read as the reverse complement.
TTAGTAGTAGGTCATGAGCATCCTGCATTTTCATTTCGAGACAGAGTGGATAAGCTGCACAGTGAATCATGCTGGTTACGTGTACCTATGCTAGATCATGAGAGGTATGAAAAGGTGCCAGAGCAATTAATTGTGATGCCAGCCTTTGGCGAGTTAGCAGGAAGAACCATGAATAGGGAGCCATTAAAGGGCCTAGGACCTATTCTGAGGAATGGACTTGCAGATTTAGCTAAGGCACGCGTAGAAACCCTGGAAGGGCTAGATTTTGGAGAGTTAGGTAACCTAATTGATTTACGATTATGAAACTTAATTCTAAATTGTTGGATGCCTTAGAATCTAGAGGCCTTTCTGAGCCAACATTAGCTCAGTCATCAACATGGCCAGTCATTGATTCAGGATCAAATGTTTTACTAATTGCTCCTACTGGGGTCGGTAAAACAGAGGCTGCAATGGTACCTTTGTTTCACAGACTTTTAGAGAGAGAAATTAAGCCAATTAGTGTTATTTACATTACACCTTTACGTTCTCTTAATAGAGATATGCTTCGCAGATTAGAAGATATAGGTTCAGAGCTTGGAATTAGTGTGGCTGTGAGACACGGTGATACCTCTCAATCGGAAAGAAGTAGACAATCACGTAATCCTCCTCAAATATTGATTACTACTCCAGAAACTTTACAAATTATGCTTTCAGGAAAGAGATTGAGAGAAAATCTTTCAGGCGTTGAGGCCGTAGTAATTGACGAGGTTCATGAATTAGCTTCAAGTGAGCGCGGAGCTCAGCTAAGCATTGCCCTCGAGAGATTGACATTACTTGCAGGAGATTTTCAAAGAATAGGTCTCAGTGCAACAGTAGGAACTCCAAAAGAAGTGTCTTCTTTTCTGGCTGGTGACAGAGATGTTGAGATTCTGACTCCTAAACTAGAGAGAAACATGGATCTTTTGGTGCATGCCCCAGAACCTGTTTCTGACGATGACGAGTTAGTAAATGAACTTTATTGGGAGCCAGAAAGAGTTGCTGCACTTAGGTATTCAGCGAAGGCTTCTGAAATGGGTCCAACTTTGTTATTTGTAAATACTAGAGATACAGCTGAGGCTATGGGTGTCAGATGGAATATGTGGGATCCAGATGCTAGCATACATGTTCATCACGGTTCATTAAGTAAAGATGTAAGAATAGAGGCTGAGGAAGATTATCGTAAAGGTACAGTTAATACCCTAATTTGTACTTCTTCTTTAGAATTGGGGATAGATGTAGGCAATACTGCGTTAGTCATTCAGTACAATTCACCAAGAGATGCTTCCCGCATGAGTCAGAGATTAGGAAGATCAGGTCACAAGATTAAAGAAACTGCAATTGGAAGAATAGTATCCACTGAAGAAACCCAAATTTTAGAGTCTGCAGTAATTGCCCGCCGTACACTTTCAGGTGAATTGGAGCCCTCTAGAATTCGAGAGATGCCTTTAGCAGTTCTTGCTAATCAAATAATTTCTTGGACAGTTTGCGATAAGAATGTAGATAAGAAAACGTTTTTAGATACTATTAAACGAGCTTATCCTTTTAGAAAATTTTCAGAAGAAAATTTAACAGATATGTTAGATTTGCTTGATAAAGTTCACCAAAATAGAACTATTGGAAAAGCAGTCAGACAAGGACCTAGGGCAATGAAATATTTCCACGGCAACCTATCTTTGATTCCAGATCAAAGAACATCCGGTGTTAGAGATATTACTACTAGGAAAATGATAGGCAGATTAGATGAGCGTTTTATTCTTGACTTAGTTCCAGGAGATAAGATTGTTTTCCGAGGTTCAGTTTGGGCAGTAGTGGAAATAGACGAAGAAGTTACAGTTTCACCATCAACATCTTTGGGAGAATTGCCAAGGTGGATAGGTGAAGATATTCCAGTACCCCATTCAGTAGCTCAGGAAGCCTCTCAAAGATTAGCTGATGGAAATTGGGCAGATTTACCAATTACTAGAGAAGCTTTGGAAGTTCTCCAAAAATATCATGAAAATATTGCAGATTCTGGGGAGATGCCTTCACCTGAGTGTCTAACTATTGAACAACATGAAAGATTATTCATTTTGAATTATCCAGGAGGAAGTAGATTGAATCGTACAATTGGAATGATTGTTACAGCAATGTTAACCGCTAAAAGTGGCTATAAGGTAGGTTTTCAATTTGATCCTTATAGAATAATTCTTGATGTTCCGGCAAGAACAACGGTAAAAGATCTTCTTGCCATTCTGAGAGGTTTTGTTCCCGAGGTTGGTAGTTTACTTAGATTTGCAATAAAGGATAGTCCTTCATTGAAACCTCAACTTCTACATTCCGCAAGAAAGATGGGTGCTATAGCTCCAGATGCTGATATCGGGAGATTTGGAATGAAGAAATTAATGGAAGCATATTCAGATACACCATTATACACTGAGGCTGTTGAACGGTTTTTGTTTCACCAACTAGATGAAAAGGGTATGGAAACCTTTATTCAAGATATAAATTCTGGAGACATTTCAGTAAAACTTTCTCCTAAGACACCACATGGCCACGCAGGACTAGATCCTTACAGAGACTATCTTAAACCTCCTAAATCAGATAGTTCAGTCGTTACTGCGGTAAAAAGACGCTTGCTCCGTACAGATTTATCCCTTAGATGCTTATCTTGCGATAATGCACGGAAAAGAAAGGTAAAAGCTATAACAAAGCATGAGCTAGTTTGTCCAAGTTGTAACAGTCGAATGATTGCACTATTGCATCCAATGGAACTTAATCGAGAAGTAAGTAATAAGAAATTGGCAAAATCAGCTTCCTTAGCAAGATCACATGGCGAAAGGGCAGCGTTAGTGATTGCAGGAAGAGGCATTGGACCTGATACTGCAGGTAGGATATTGAGAAAACAGCTAAGAGATGAGTCTGATTTAGTTAAAGCAATAATTGAGGCTGAAATTACTTATGCTAGAACGAGACGCTTTTGGGACTAATATGCAAATCTCCCTTCATATTTATTAACGGTAGTCTTGAGTCACCATCAAGGCTTTTGAGAGCGAATGTTCAAAATAGCTGGAGCTAAATTCAATGGAAGAGTCTATTCAATCTGAGAAAGCCCTGCCGTCTTTTGCTATTTTTGGTATTGTTCTTTATCTTGTTTCTTACATTTCGGTAATGATTTGGGGCTATTTCCTTGTTAACGGGGTAGCAATGACAATTTCATTCTTAATAATTTATTATTATTTAGATTTAATAATAGATAAAATTACATTTTTGAAAGATGCTACTTACAAACAACAGATTTATTTTTTATTAGTATTTTCATTAATTCTTCGCTTTGGATGGCTAGGGCAAGAACAAGTAATTACTAAGGATATAGATTATTATGTTGAAAGATCACAAGCACTTGTAGATGGTCAAAAACCTTACATCGAGAGAGAAGATATCAATAAACCTCCATTATTTGCACTTTACATATGGATAATTGGCTTCTCTACTGATCTTGTTAACCAAGCATTATCCACAGATATTACCTATTACAATTCTTTTAGATTCATATCCAGTATTGGAGATGCGTTAGTAGTTCTTGGAATATTTTGGATAGCTTATGAGCATTATTCTAGAAAACATGCTCAATATGCAGCTATAAGTTATGCCATATTCCCGATAGCAATTGAAACATCAGGATTATCTGGCCATTACGATCCTTTTGTAATTCTTTGTACCTTAGTACCTTTAAAATTTCTTTGGCCGGAAGAAAAGTCACCCAGACTAGATTCAATTTATATATTGTCTGGATTTTTTATTGGCTTAGGAATTGCTTTGAAATTTTACCCAGTAGTTATGATACCTTTCTTTTTGTTCATAATATATTCCTGGAGAGGAAGAGCTTTATTTTCAGCCGGATTGCCTATTGCCTCTCTATTATCATACGGAATTCTTGAATTAAGATATCCTGGCGCAGTTAAAGTTTACAGAGAATATCAAGGCGGTGATTGGATGGGAGACTGGATGAAGTCTTTTGCAAGGGCATTCTATGAATTTACTGGTTCTACAGAATTCATAGGAATAAATTTCAATGATTTTTTCATTACATTTTTTGGTATAATGGGTTTCGTTATGGTAGCAGGTTGGATTTTTGCTAGACACATAAACGGAGCTGAAGTTTCTAGATATGATAATGAAGATAATGTGTTTACAAATGTTTTGATGTGGTTTGTAAACAAATGGGATGCTCTAATATCTAGTGATGAACTTAAAACAGAGTCAGGCTGGACTATTTTCTCTATTAAAGTAATTGGCTTTTCTTTTGTTGCATACTATGGTACTCAAATTGCAGCAGGCTTTTACATGTATGAAGGAGGTTTTGGTCTAGATCCTCCGTGGCTTTACGCTTTAGAGTTCTTTGCATTTTATGCAGTAATTGCATTTTTCTTGTACAAGAGCAGTTCTACTTATTTTGATAATATTAATCTTTCATCTGCAGAATCTTTTGTTCTAATGCTTGGACTAGGAATTATGATCTTAATGTTTGGAAGTCCAGATTATCCAACATGGTACATTTGCTGGTATGCTCCTTTCGTTATGATTGCACCAACCTATCAAACTAGAATGGCTTTAATGCTACTTTTAGTATGGAATTTTCCAGGAGAAAGTATTTCACTATTACCAGACTATGTCATTGAGGCCGATAAATGATTGACAATTCTAACAAATTAGAGAAAGGATGGTTAACATCAGATTCGAAAATTAGTATAGTTGTCCCATGCTATAATGAGGAAGAGTGTCTTACGGCCTTAGCAAGAGAAATGAAACGAGCGCTCGATCCTCTTGATTATGATTGGGAAGTTCTTTTGATAAATGATTGTTCAACAGATAGCACCTGGAAAATGATGAAAGTAATTAATCATTGGGATTCTAGGTTCAAGGCAATCCACTTAGCTTACAACAGTGGTCAAACAGCAGGTACGCTTGCAGGTATTCGAAATTCAACAGGGGATGCAGTAATAACAATGGATGCAGATTTGCAACATCATCCTCAAGATATACCTCAAATTTTAGAATTATTGAATCAAGGTAATGCTGTAGTTTCAAGCTGGAGATACGATAGAGCTGATGAGCCTGCAGGAAAGAGAATACCTTCCAGAATATCTAATAGTCTTGCGAGACTTATGACTGGAGTTCAAGCTCATGATTTTGGTTCTGGATTCAAAGGTTATTACGCACCAAGATTAAGTGAGTTAATTCTCTATGGTTCTTTTCATAGGTATATTCCAGCCTTAATATTACGTCCACAAGATACACTAGGTGAAGTTAGGATAGATTATAGGGATAGAATTGGCGGGAAGACGAAATATGGGGCTACTCGAATACTTAAGGGAGTTAGAGATTTAATTTACATAACAATGATAACTC
>MIYX01000015.1 GCA_001875365.1 Marine Group III euryarchaeote CG-Epi4 | reverse complement strand
TTGTTATTTATCTTATTATTAAAAGTCATTCCAGCTGTAGTTTCTGTCATTCCGTATGCTTCATAGATTGGAATTCCTACGCTATGGAATAAGTCTATGATTTCTGGATTTATTGGTGCAGCTCCAGTAATCGCATGTTTGCAATTTGAAAAACCTGCTTTCTTTCGTATGGCCTTTTTGAAAATATTATTAAGCAAAGGTATTTTCAACCCAATACGTACAATTGCCTTAGATTCAATAGCTGCTTTTACATTAGAATAAACTTTTTCATAAATTCTTGGAACACCTACAAAGAAATCAGGCTGTATTTCTTTAGCATAATCAATGATGTGCAAAGGATTGTCTACAATTGTCATATTTAGTGCACTAGTTACATGCGCATAATTATCACAGACTTGTCCAAAAACATGGGCTTGAGGAAGCCAAGACACATACTTGTCATGTGGATCTAGAGGTACAATATGATCAATTACTTGATTAGTAATGAAAGCAAAATTGTGGTGAGTTAGCTCTACACCTTTAGGATTACCTGTTGTACCTGAAGTGTAAATAATTGAAGCTGTAGATGACTTATCTATTCCTGAAACTCTTTTTGAAATCTCGTCATTTTTCAATTCCTCTCCTTTAGACATGAAATCATCCCAAGACATCGCCTTCGGATGGTCCATCATTTGCTCATTTTCCATCATTATAACGTGCTCTAATTCGGGAAGCTTGTCCATTATATTGTGAAGTCTGTTAACTGGTAACTTTTGTTCACTTTCGCCCCACTGAGGATTATGGCCAACAAAAATAAATTTAGAACCTGAGTTGGATACAATCCATTCAACTTCTTCGGGAGAACATGTGTGGTAAACACTTACTGCAGTCCCATCTACGGCATGAGAAGCTGCATAAGATGCAAACCATTCTTTTCTATTGTAACTGTAAATACAAATTCGATCCCCGACGTTATGTCCAAGAGCGAGTAAAGAAAGAGAAATTTGATCTACATAATTACCATATTGGGACCAATTAAGAGTTTCCATGTCACCTTTACTATTTTTCTGTGAGATAGCAGGTAAGTCTCCATGTTTATCCGTGTTATAATTTATTTTTTCAGGTAAAGTCATCCAGCTCATGATGTAGTTAGGCACTGAGATTATATTAAGCTATAGTCGCAAGAGTTGAGACTTAGCCATTATAAATTCTTCTTCAGAAAGAATTCCTTTTTCACGCATCTCAGCTAGTTGAACTAATTTCGACATCATTTCATCTTCCGTATTATCTTGAGAGGTGTCAGACGTTTCTTCATATTCGTTTCTCTCAAGTCTCCTTTCACTTGGAGATTCAGTACTTTCAATCACTCTAGCCTCTCTTGCAAGATTTCGCGCTTTCTGAATATTAGTTAAGAATTGCAAATAATTAGCATCGGAAAAGTTTTTAGAAGCTAAATCATACATTTTCTTAGCTGCAGTAGTATCAAGATTTTCATCTGTAGCTTTGATTATGCCTTTCTTGCAACCTGATAATAGCCTCTTGAGATATGGCTCTAAACTGTAATTGAAAACGCCTCCTTTATTTCCTAAAACAACGTTACCTCCTCCGCTTGCCATAACTCCTATTCTTGAAGTCTCATTACCAAAACCCCAAACTTTCTTCCCAGATTTATTATATAAGTTTACTTTATTTGATGACTCGCCCACAGATACAAAATCTGCAGTTTGAGCCATGTCTATCCATAAAGGTTGTGAATCAAAAGTATTTTCCCAAAGTACTCTTGAATTCTTAACACAAAATGAAAATTTACGTTCACTAGTCAAATAACCCAAATAATCTCCGTTTGCACTTATACATGTTTTAAGAACTTCAGAACCTGTCTCCTTTGACCACAAAACATTTCCTTTAACATCATATAGATACAAATGAGAATAATTGGTTCCGGCGACAATAAATTCTCCATCAGAGGTTATGTCTACTGAATTAACCGAAAAATCAGAATTACTAAGATGAACCTCCCACAACTTTTTACCCTTGCCATCGTAAAGTATGAGTTTGCCTTCGTCTGTCCCCACAGCAATCAAGTTTCCTCTAGAATTGATACTTGTAGCTAAAACAGAACTATCTAACTCCCTGTGCCATAAAGATTCACCTTTCAGATTTACCAAGTAAAGTACTTTTTGCGAACTACCTACAGCTATCTTTCCGCTTCGTGTAGAAACTGAAACATCATTTATCCTGCGAATTTTTTTATTAAACCATAACAATCTTCCACGCGAATTTAAGAAAATAAGACCATTTCTAGTTCCTATTGCAGTTTGATTTCCATCTAAAGTCACCGACAAAGCCGACGGGGATATATTTTCCCGAAATGACCACTTTGCAGGAGCTGGGCGCATATTCTATAAGCTTCTAAGCTCTAAGAGCATTTAAATCTTTCTAGATTATTAAAGAACTAAAACTGCGGCTGAAACGGTAGTACACCAATATCCTTCCTTATCAACTTCGGCGGTTTGAATTATAGATTCCGTCTTCACAATTCTGTTATCTATTTTCCACAATTCCCTCTTCTCATCCCAAGAAGCATCCGGGTCAAAATTCACTCCATATGTTGTTGCTAACATTTCTGCAGCTAAGTCTTCCACATATTCTTCCATCGAATAATCGTTCATTCCAACACAATGGTGCTCTGATAGATAGCCATAATGCTCATTATCTTTAGGAATAGCTACACCTACCCCTGAACTAACTAGATCACCGAATGTGTTGCTATCAGAGCGAGCTAAAACTACTGGAACTACTTGGCCAGGACTAAGCATATTTGTCCCTTCATCCTGTGAGACAAAATCACATTTCGGAGGTAAAATACTTGATACTGTAATAAGATTGAGTGAAGCAATGCCTGCTTCTCTTAGAGCGAGCTCAAAAGAAGTTAGACGCTCTTTGCTAAGGCCTTTACCTTTTGTTAAGAAAATTTTTTTAGGAACCCAATCTTGAGATGACACAATATTCATTTCAGTTCGTTCTATTTAATATTTAATCATAATTAACAAATTGCCGAACTTAAGTACACAAAAATTATATAGAGCCCCCAAATCGAACAATGTGCAGAAGCAACTCACTAGAAGAATGGCTGGAGAAATTGTAATCTCTGAAAAGCCTGGAGACACATTAAAAAAATGGAGGACCATTTTCAAACTTTCACAAAAAAATTTGGCCTCACTTCTGAATGTAAAACCCTCTGTTGTTTGCGATTTTGAAAAAGGTAGAAGGGCATCTCCTGGTATAGGGACTGTGCGTAAATTTGTAGAGGCCATGGTAGAATATGATAAAGCTCAAGGGAGTAAAATCATAAGTAGTATGTTTTCAAAAGATAACAATAGCGCAGTTTATGATATAAGAGAATTTAACACTGGTGCTGCCATTAGCAAATTAATTCATAATATTGAAGGAGAAATCCTTTCTGGAAATAAAGATATACTAGAAAGACCCATTTACGGATATACAATTGTAGATTCTTTAAAAGCGATAACTACGTTTAACGTATTTGGTGATTTATATGGATGGTCAAATGAAAGAGCCCTTTTTTTCTCAGGAGTACATTACGGAAGATCGCCCATGATTGCAATTAGGGCCCACCCCGTTAAACCTAGAGTTGTAATTTACATTAAACCAAAAACAATTGATAAGTTAGCTACGAAGTTAGCTGAAATGGAAAGAATAGTTCTAGTCAAGACGGAACTCGATGAGGAACAAATAGTTACAATACTAAAAAAATTTAATTAAGGAAAAAAATGAGCGGAATAGTTAGTTATGGAGCGTACATACCTAGTCATAAAATAGAGACTGGAGAAATTGCATCTGTTTGGGGTGCAGACGGTAGTGCATGGGCTAAAAATTTGAATGTATATTCAAAATCAGTCCCTGGACCTGATGAAGATGTGATTACTATTGCTGTTGAAGCTACAAGATTGGCTATGAAAAGGGCTAAACTTGATGGCATAAATATAGGGGCAATATATACCGGATCTGAATCTCATCCATATGCAGTGAAACCGACATCAACTATCGTTGCTGAAGCCATCGGAGCTACTCCAAACCTAACTGCTGCAGATTTCGAATTTGCGTGTAAGGCTGGAACTGCAGCAATCCAAACTTGCTTGGGGATTGTAGGAAATAAGCAAGTTGAAAACGGAATTGCAATAGGTGTCGATACGTCACAAGGTGCTCCTGGCGACGCACTTGAGTACAGTGCATCTGCAGGAGGTGGAGCTATGATTATTGGAGATAAAAATGTCATAGCAACGATAAATCATACAACCTCTTATACTACAGACACTCCGGACTTTTGGAGAAGAGAAGGTCAGAAATATCCTAGGCATGGAGGGAGATTTACAGGAAAACCTGCATTTTTCAAACACGTTATGATGTGTGGAAAAATGATAATGGACATGGCTGGAACTAAACCGGGAGACTACGATTATGTGGTTACTCACCAACCTAATGGAAAATTCCCTATCAGAGCTGCAAAAAGTTTAGGATTCAATGATGAACAATACAAAACTGGATTACTAACTCCAAGAGTTGGAAACACTTATTCTGGTGCTATTTTCCTCGGACTATCTGCAATTTTGGATATAGCAAAACCAGGAGATAGAATCCTTGCAATTGCTTACGGTTCTGGTGCAGGAAGTGATGGCTTTGATTTGACGGTTACTGATGAAATTGAAAAAATGGACCGGAGTGAAACTGTTGAAGAGATGATCTCAAGAATGGAAATTATTAATTACGCAACATATGCAAAATACCGCGGAAAATTGAACATGGGAGATTCAAAATGAGAGAAGTTAGTATTATTGGTATAGGTATTACCAAGTTTGGAGAGCTCTGGGATAAATCTTTGAGAGAACTAGGTCTGGAAACTGGACTTGCAGCTATAAATGATGCAGGTATAACAAGCAATGATATTGATGCATTGTATATTGGAAACATGGCTGCAGGATCTACACTACAACAGGAACATGTCAGTGCACTAATTGCAGACTATTGCGGATTGGCTAACCAAAATATACCTGCAACAAGAGTAGAGGCAGCTTCAGCATCAGGTGGGCTGGCTATTAGACAGGCATACATGGCAATAGCAGGAGGTTTCATTGACATCGCAGTGGTAGGGGGAGCTGAAAAAATGACAGATGTAAGCGATTCAGAATCATCATATACTGTAAGCATGGGATCTGATGAACAATGGGAAGCAAAAGCTGGAGCGACATTCACTTCGCTACATGCCATTATAGCTCAAAATCATATGCTTGAGTATGGGACCACCAGAGAACATTTGTCCTCTGTTGCTGCAAAAAATCACTATCATGCATCCTTGAACCCGATGGCCCAATTTCCATTTGCATTGAATGCTGAAGCTGTAAGTAAATCTGGAATGGTATCAACTCCGTTGAGAATGCTTGACTGTGCACCCAATAGCGACGGAGCTGCTGCAATCGTTTTATGCGCATCTGATAAAGCTAAAAAGTACACAAATAAACCAATAAAAATTATTGGATCTGGCCAAGCATCAGATACTCTAAGTTTACACCATCGAAAATATTTACACCGCCTACCAGCAATACATATTGCTGCCAAAAAAGCCTTTGAAGATTCTAATAAAGGACCTGAGGATTTAGACCTAATTGAAGTACATGATAATTTTACAATATCAGAGATAATTGCTCTTGAAGAAATTGGAATATTCAAAAGAGGAGAAGCTGCCCAAAAAAGTTTAGAAGGTGAAACTAAGCTAGGTGGAAGCATGCCAACAAATACAAGTGGTGGATTGAAGGCAAGAGGCCATGCACCCGGTGCTACTGGAATTGCACAAGTAATTGAACTTGTTACTCAATTGCGTGGAGAAGCTGGAGAACGTCAAATTGAAAATGCAAAATTAGCTCTTGCAGAAAATCATGGCGGTACTGCTGCTACTGCTGTTGTACACATCTTGGAGGCTGAATAATGTCTGTACCTAGATTTTGGAGAGAATTAGATACACGATATAACTTAATTGGATCCTACTGTAAAATAACTGATACATATCATTATCCAAGAAGAAGCTTCAATCCTGAAGCTGGAAGGGAATCGATTGGTAGTATGGAAGATTACCAATTCAAAGGAACTGGCACCGTAGTAACTCCTACAGTGGTACATCAAGCCCAAACGGGATACGAAATGTTTGGACCATATTGTATGGCTATCATTGAGCTTGATGAAGGTCCAAGAATGACTTCACAGATAGTGGATTGTACACCTGAAAGCGTAAAATCTGGAATGAAAGTTAAATCCGTTTTTCGTAAATTAGGTGAAGATAGCGAGAGTGGAATACTACACTATGGTACAAAGTTTATTTTGTTTGGAAATTCTATTGATGAAGAATCTGAAGAAGATAGTATTGAAAATCTTGAAGTCTAGCTAGAAACTTATATATCTAGTAGTGACGAGTAACTATTCTCAATGCCTAAGAAAGACAGTGTACTGAAAGACCCCAGAGAATGGGTAAAAGACTTGGATATAGAGTCCACTGAAGACATAGCTGTTCCTAAAATGCTTGTTGATCAAGTAATTGGTCAAAAACAGGGTGTAGAAATAGTCCGAAAGGCAGCTGAACAGAAAAGGCACGTTATGCTCATTGGTGACCCTGGGACTGGGAAATCAATGCTTGCAAAGTCAATGTCTGAATTGCTTCCAAAAGAAGAACTGCAAGATGTTCTAGTTTACCATAATCAAGAAGATAATAATGAACCACGAGTAAGAGTTGTCCCCTCTGGTAAAGGTAAAGAAATAGTCCAAGTGCAGAAAGCTCAAGCAATGATAGAAAAGGAGAAAAAAGCAAAGTCTCAAATGTTGATAGTTTTTACGGTAGTAGGCTTTGGTATACTTTGGTTTATAACAACAGGATTTAGTAATCCTATGATTATTTTTTACAGTTTAATCGCAGCTGCGTTCATATTCATGGCTATGAGGTACACTAATCAAAGAAATGACACTGCTAATGTACCAAAAGGTTTAGTTCTGCATAAATATGATGCAAAAGCTGCATTTATAGATGCAACAGGAGCACACGCTGGAGCTTTATTAGGAGATGTAAGGCATGATCCTTTCCAATCAGGAGGGCTAGAAACTCCCGCTCACGATAGAGTTGAAGCTGGTGCAATACACAAGGCCCATCGAGGAGTCTTGTACATTGATGAGATAAATCTTCTGAGAATGGAATCACAACAAGCTCTTCTTACAGCAATTCAAGAAGGGGAATTCTCAATATCCGGACAGTCCGAGCGCTCTGCTGGAGCCATGACTAAAACTGAACCTGTGCCTTGTGACTTTGTTTTAATCGCAGCTGGAAACTTGGACGCAATACAAGGAATGCATCCTGCTTTAAGAAGTAGAATTAGAGGATATGGATATGAAGTATATATGAATTCTACTATTCCAGACTCACAGGATAATCGTGAAAAATTAGTACGATTTATCGCTCAGGAAGTTGCTAAAGATGAAAAAATTGGTCATTTTTCAAAAGGTGCAATTGGTGAAGTTATACATGAAGCTCAAAGAAGAGCTGGCAGGCAAAACCATCTCAGTTTAAGACTTAGAGAATTGGGAGGATTAGTACGTGTAGCTGGTGACGTTTCAAGAGAGCTCAATGAAGACACGGTGACTGCTGAACATGTTATGACTGCAAAAACTATTGCAAAGCCATTGGAGCAACAAATCGCCGATAGATACGTAGAAAGGAGAAAAGATTACAAGACCTATTCAATAAAAGGTTCTGAAGTTGGGATGGTGAATGGTTTAGCTGTGATGGGCGCAAATTCAGGTATGGCGGAAATGGCAGGAATTTTAATGCCTATTGTAGCTGAAGTCACTCCAGCCCAATACAAAAATCATGGCAGAGTCATAGCAACTGGAAAATTAGGAGAGATTGCTAAAGAAGCTGTAGAAAACGTTTCAGCATTAATTAAGAAATATACTGGAGAAGATATTTCAAAACATGATATTCACGTCCAATTTGTTGGCGCCTATGAAGGCGTTGAAGGTGATTCCGCTTCAGTCTCTATTGCAACAGCCGTAATTTCTGCTTTGGAAAATGCTGAAATCGATCAAACTGTTGCTTTAACTGGTTCACTAAGCGTTAGGGGGCAAGTTTTACCTGTTGGAGGAGTAACTGCAAAAATCGAAGCAGCTGCAGAGACTGGCGTTACTAAAGTTCTTATTCCTTCTATGAATGCCCAAGATGTTCTTTTAGATTCAAAATATAAAGATATTATTGAAGTTGTACCTGTTTCGACACTTAAAGAAGTTTTAGATAATATCCTTGTAGCTAGTCCTAGTAAGGAAGGTTTACTTGACAACTTGACTAAGTTTATACCCAGTTCTCAATTTTCAAATAAAGTAAAAAAACCCTCAGTTTAGTAAATTAATATCTTACCATATTTTTCTAAGCATTCCGATAGCTCCGTAATATTATCAGATACTGCAACAACTGAAGTACCTAGATGAGCTACTGTTGAAACTGCTCCTAAAGGTATAGAATCAAAAATTTCAGCTAAGTTTTCATTAATTAATCCAGATTTTTCGGTGAAAGTTCGACCTGCTTTTAAAACCGATCGGATATCGTAATCAGCAATATTTAAATTGGATGACACTGCATTAATTATCTCGGACCATTCTGGATTAGATATAATTTCAGATGTGTTTCTCCCTAGGCCTGAAACGCAAATGATTAATTTCGAATCTACCTTGTGTGTTTTGACTTCACTGGTAGCCCCAGGAGTTCTTCTTTCTACAATCAGTGGAAAGTTACCGTTAGCAAGCGCTGAAGAAATCGCCACGACATCTCCCAAGCCAGTATTATATTCAATCTCAGCTTGATGCGCAGCTAAGGTACATTTTTCTAAATCTTTATCTAACTCTAAACAAGCTGCTAGAGCTGATGCTCCTGATATACCAAAGCCAGCTCCAATAGGTAAGTCTCTTCTCAAATAAACTGATAAACTCTTGTTACCATAGCCTAACAATTCAATCGCTCTAGAAACAACAGGATCTTCTATTATCTTATTTTCAACAATAACTACGTTATTCTTTTTTTTTCTATTATCATCAACTATTGAACAATAAACACCTTGAGGCAAAACAATACCTAAACCTGTGGAACCCATCTTTAGTGGATCTAGGTGCTTGTGTATTGCAAATGTCAAACTTAAATGTCCTGGTGCAAAACTCATGTTTTCACCAGATTATTATATAATAAATTAAGTTTACGAGCCTGCCATTTCCAGCCAAATTCTCCCTTCAATAACTTCAATCCAGCCTTACCACAGGCATCTCTAAATTGGCTATCTCTCAAGGAATCTAATGCATTTAGTAAGCTACCTACATTTCCGTACTCAGCTAGCTTTCCCATCTTGTGTTTAGATACTAACTCTCCAACAAAAGTTCCATGCGAAGCTACTAGCGGCCGTTCTGCTGCTGCTGCCTCGAAAAATTTATTTGGTAATGATATGGCATGATCTGGAACCTGAGGGTCTCTCATACCCAATATGACGTCCGCCACTAGAAAATATTTAGATAATTCTTCAAAGGGTACTGTACCTAAAAAAGTTACATTCTCTGAATCTCTAACTAGCTTTACAACTTTAGCAGACCACATTCCATGTCCACCCAAAAGTAAATGATTATTTGTACTTTTATTAACTGCCTCTATCGCTTCCAGTATGGAACGACCTGGACCTAAACTTCCAATATAAAGAAGAAGTAATTTTGACGAAGGGATTCCTAATTCAGTGCGAAATTCAGCGGATGAAATCTGTGTAGAAAATTGATCACTACTACGAGAATTAAGGATCAATAACCTGCGTTTTGGTCTGTAACTAGCTAAACGCTTCATAATTGAAGGTGAAACTGTGATAATTGCATCTGATTTCCTCACTAATATTTTTTCCAATAATGTTGCCAATGCTGGTAAGGGCCATTTTATGTGTGAAATCATCCCTGCGTAATCTTCATGAGCATCATAAATAAAAGGCTTAGATGATTTACTCATAAATGAGATAACTGCAGTATCTAAATCATGAAAATGAATAATATCGGATTCAATTAAATCTAAAGCTGATGAAAGAAGACGCTTTGCTTTAAGGTGCTCAAAAATACGCTTTAACAATGGTTCCTCAGGTGTTGAAACTGGGGAAAATATGCGATGTATGTGAATGCCATTTACTATTTCATTTTTTGGAGCTGAAATAGACTCACCTGATACTGAACGTGCCCAACAAATTATTGTAACTTTGTGCCCAGAGGCATTAAGTGCAGCAGCTTCGCGAGCTACACGCCCATCTAAAACGGGATGCAAATAATCAGTTCCCAGCACCATACTGACATTCATATAATGTATATTACCAAGGTGGGCTTTTAGCTCTGTTGCCACGAAAAAAAATGAAATGATTAACAAACAGACTTTAGAAGAGCGTCTATGGGTTAGTGTGGCTAGCGTTGGCATAATTTGTGATAGAGAACTACTGAAGCCTATGGATCAAAGAGTGTGGAAAGAAGCTGTTTCTCTTAAAAGAATGGGATATAATGTTGAAATAATTACTCCACATACTAAAAGTATTACCAAGATAATGAAAGGAATTAAAATACACTGTATTGAAAAGAAAAGAATACCTGGATTAACTGCACTTAAAATTATCACACAAGTATTAAAGCGAAAATATGACATTTTACACTGTCATGAATTTAATCCATTATTATACACAATAATCTTAAGAAAAGCTACTAAAAGTAAGATTATTTGGGATTGCCATGAAGACTATCCGTCATTAATTAGTACTAAAATTGATGAAAATGGAATAGTTCGAGAAAATAAAACTCTGAAGAAAATAGTAACTCTATTGATTAAAGTAGGGATAAAAAATGTTGATACTGTAATAACCATAACGCCTCCTTTAGTAAAAAGATATCGTAAGCACATTAGAACAATGATTTTACCTAACTTTCCGCCCTCCAAATCATTCAATCCAAATCTAAAAAGCAAAGAAATTAGTAAGTTATACAAAAATAAAGAAGTTATACTATACCAAGGTGGAATTAAAAGAGGAAGAGGTATGGGATTAATTCTATCTTCATTAAACATTGTTGTTAAAAGAATTCCGAATTTGGTATTTGTTGTACTAGGTGGAGAAATTGAAAAAACGGGATGGAGCAAAGGAATCGAAAAATTTTTAAATGAACATAAAGACAACATAATTACAACAGGATGGATTGATTACGATAAAATGGCCCCATACCTAACACAAGCTAATTTAGGAATTATAATGAATAAACCTACTCATTACAATAATAAAATAGGACTGCCAAATAAACTTTTCGAGTACATAGCTTGTGGTTTACCAGTCTTATCAAGTAATTTACCAGAAATTAAAAAAATACTTATGAAAAACAAGTGCGGATTAATAGTTGATTCAGAAGAATCGGAAACATTAGCAGAACACATTGTACAATTTTTGAAGGATACGAAGAAAATGAACAGGTATAAAGAAACTACAAAAAAATGTGCTTCTAAATACTCATGGGAAAGATATGATAAAATCTTACATTATATCTATAGCTCATAAATATCTTTCATGTCCTAAACTGTTTTGAACCCCTTTAGTCATCTGCGTCTGTGAATATTACGTGTGTCGTCGGGGCAAGACCTCAATTTATCAAATTGGCTCCTTTCTTTACTAGATGCGAAGAGTTAAATCATAAAGTTCGAAATATTCACACCGGGCAGCATTACGATAAGAATATGTCGGATATTTTCTTTGATGAATTAGGGTTGAAAAAACCTGATAAAAATTTAGAAATTGGATCTGCTAGCCAAACAAAACAGATTGCTAAAATAATCTTAGGGCTAGAAGAAGATTTGAAAAAGAATAAACCTGATTGGGTTGTTGTATTTGGGGATACAACATCAACTATAGCTGCTTCTATAGTTGCATCCAAAATGAACATAAAGTTAGCACATATTGAAGCTGGCCTTCGGTCATTTAACAGAGACATGCCTGAAGAAATAAATCGTATTGTTTCGGATCACATATCAGATTTATTATTTGTCCCTTCTGATAACGGAATGACTAATCTAATGAACGAAGGGCTAAAAGATAAGGCCATAAGAACTGGAGACTTAATGGCTGATGTTTTGTTCCATTTCAAAGAAAAAATATCCGATGCAGTTCTAGAAAGGTACAACATCAAAAAAAATGATTACTATTTATTAACCCTTCACAGGCCTGCATCCGTAGATGAGCCTAAAATGCTAGACTGGATGATGAAGGAAATCTTGAGCCTTAATAAAAAAATTATATTTCCGGTTCATCCAAGGACAAGGTTAGCTCTAGAAAGAACTAAATTTGAAGATAATAAAATGGTCCTAATTCCACCACAAAGCTATTTAGATTTTCAATCATTAATATCAAACAGTAAAGGAATCTTGACTGATTCAGGAGGAATTCAAAAGGAAGCTTACCTCTGGAAAAAACCGTGTTACACTCTTAGAACTGAAACTGAATGGAGAGAAACTATCAAAGCGGGATGGAACACCTTAGTCACTCCTGGAAAAGACTGCTTACTAGAAATTGTGAATGAATGGAAAAAGCCTAATGAACATCCAGACTTATACGGCGATGGGAAATCTGCTGAAAAAATAATCCAAGAATTAGAAAAAAGAAACTAGTTTTTAAATCCGTTAATTGTAGTAATATTTTATATACTGTGAATCACTCATGAAAAATAGTGTTAACTCATTTGTTTGGAGATGAAATAAAAAATGTCTAATTCCCCTGGAAAATATGGAAACGTAAGAAACTTCTTAGACAATCTTGGCAATGAAAAAATAAAAATATGCCGAAATTGTAACGCTGTCTTCAGCTACCAAAATGAAACTACTACCCTTTGTTTGTCTTGTGATTTTGAAGAAGAAATTAGTACATTACCTGCTGTTGTTGAAATAGAAGATGAATTTGAACTAGAACAACCTGAGCCCGCTTTTACAACTTCACAGCCAGCTATCTTAACTGCTGAACCTGTGGTAGCTGAAGTCGATATTGTTGAAAGCAGTACTGATTGGGATATAGATTCTTTTGATGACATGGAAATTGAGGCTGAAACTATTGCAGATGTGGATGTAGAGACTGTTGTTGAAGAAGCTGATGAAGCTGAAACTATTGTAGAGGAAGTTGTTGAAGCTGAAACTATTGCAGATGTGGATGTAGAGACTGTTGTTGAAGAAGCTGTTGAAGCTGAAACTATTGCAGAAGAGGTTGTTGAGGCTGAAACTATAAAGGATGCAATTGAGTCAAAAGAAATCGCTGCTACAATTGTCGAAGAAGCCATGGAAAAAGAAGAAGAAGCCATAGTTAGTGTTGAAGAAGCAACCGATAACGAAGTTGGGGCTGTCGAGGAATATTCCGAAGCTATAAAGAATGAAGAAGATGCAGCTGAAATTGTGGCCGAAGCTGCGATTGTTCAAACTGATACTGAAGAGGCTATTGTTGAAGCATCTGATAAGATCTCTGAGCTGGTAGAATCTGAAGCCCCTGAAGTTGAAATTAAAGAGGCCCTAAGTGATCTTGAGGAAACTGTTCAAAGTAAGAAAGAAGCTGAAGATAAATTATCTGAAGCTGTTGAGAAAGAAGAACAAGCTGCATTGGCTTTAGAAGAAAAAGTAGAAGAAAAAGATGAGGCCAAAGAAAAACTCGGTAACGAAATTAAAGAACTAAAAGCTGCTAGCGAAGATTTAGATGTAGCCATTACACAAAAAAGTCAATCTGAAACCGAACTAACCCAAGCTACTAACATCAATGAGAATGTCATTGAAGAAAATTCAGAGCCGTTTAAGAAAGGAGATTACGTCTCTCATGGAGTTTATGGAAATGGTAATGTTTTGAGTACAACTAAAGCCGGAAAGCACTGGTCTATTGAAGTAAATTTTGATGAGGGTAAAAGGAGAATATTAGGAACTTTCCTTACGAAATTAGATAAACCTGATGTAAAAAAGGATGAAAATAAATACGAACCTCCAGTTGAAAAAATTGAAGAGGATAAAATCAAAACATACGATGAACACTCCGGAAAATATCAGCCAGGAACAGAGGTTCTCCACGACATATTTGGTAAAGGGTTTGTTAGGGAAGCTGAACCAAAGGGGGAAAATTATAAACTAATTATTAATTTTGACGACGGGAGTGAAAGAACTCTATTATCAACATTTATAACATTATCAGATGAGGCTGAAGCTGTTGAGGCGGAATCTGTTTTAGAAGCTATTGAGACGGAACCTGTTGTAGAAGCGATTGAGGCGGAACCTGTTGTAGAAGCGATTGAGGCAGAACCTGTTGTAGAAGCGATTGAGGCAGAACCTGTTGTA
>MIYX01000014.1 GCA_001875365.1 Marine Group III euryarchaeote CG-Epi4 | reverse complement strand
GCATCTATGTAAATTAATCTTTTGTGGAGTCTTGCTTCCCATCTATCCCAAGTTTCAGAACCTTCACCGTCAGGTGATTTTCTTACAGGAACTTTCAACTTCTTAGTAGGTAGAGGTATTGGCCCAGTCATTCCTACTCCAGTACGATCTGAAATAGTCTTTATCTGTTCACAAACGCTGTCTACTATATCATAGCTCAAGGAATGCAGCGAAATACAAGCTCTGCTGGATGCCTTTTTTGGAGCCATTAATTAACTACTCAATCCCAGTGTTCTTCAATTTTTAGACACATACCGGCAGCCACAGTAGCTCCCATGTCTCTAATTGCAAATCTTGCCAAAGGCTTGAACTTTGATTGTTCTTCAATTGCCAGAGGTTTTGTTGGTTTGATAAGAACCATAGCAGCATCTCCTTTCTTTAGGAAATCTGGATTCTCTTCAGTAACTTGCCCAGTTCTTGGGTCCATTTTTGCAAGAAGTTTATCAAAAGTACATGCAACTTGTGCAGTGTGACAGTGGAATACGGGAGTATATCCTTCAGTAATTACATTAGGGTGATCTAAAATCATAACTTGGGCTTTGAATGCACGAGCAACGGTAGGAGGATCATTTTCTGGCCCTCCAACGTCTCCTCTTCTAATGTCAGTGTGAGATATACCCCTACAATTAAATCCGATATTAGCGCCAGGTCCAGCAGATGGAACTTCAGCGTGGTGCATTTCAACAGATTTAACTTCTCCAACTTTACCGCCAGTGTGAGCTGATGGTTTGAAAATTAGTTTTGTGCCTGCTTTAATTGTTCCGGTTTCGACACGACCTACAGGTACAGCGCCGATACCAGATATTTTGTAAACATCTTGTATTGGAATTCTTACACTTGCGTCAGCAGATCCAGTTGGTGGATTTAGTTTGTCTAAAGCGCCTAGTAAGGTATCTCCTTTCCACCAAGAGAGATTATCTCCGGTTTCTTTTATATTATCAGCTTTCCAACCTGAAGCCGGTAAGATGTTAACCTGATCATCTGCAAATCCAACCATTCCTAGCATTGCTTTAACTTCTTTAACAACTTCATTAAATCGTTCTTCACTATATGCAGGTTTTGTAATATCCATTTTGTTTACAGATATGATCATTTGTTCAATGCCCATAACTTTGGATAACCACAAGTGTTCTTTGGTTTGAGCAGCAATACCATCATCTGCAGCTACAACTAATACAGCAGCATCTGCCTGGGATGTACCAGTTATCATATTCTTAACAAAATCTCTGTGTCCAGGAGCGTCAATAATTGTAAAATGCTTTGAAGCAGTCTTGAATTCCTTGTGGGCTACATCTATGGTAACTCCACGTTCTCTTTCTTCTTTTAGATTATCCATGACATAAGCCAATTCAAAACCAGCCTTTCCGCGTTCCTCAGCTTCTTTCCTGAATTTATCTATCAAGTGCTGTTCAATAGCACCCCCTTCCAATAGGACTCTACCTACTGTTGTTGACTTACCATGGTCGACGTGACCAATGAATACTACGTTCAAATGTTGTTTTTCAGCCATTATAATTTCCCTCCTTGGGATAGATATGTCGGCAGGATAGGGGGTAAATAAAGGATTCCCTCAATTAATAGAGGAGTGATAAGAGTATTATGGCAATATTTTTTTTTCTTCTTTTATCGGTAAATGAATGATAGATGAAAAAATCCCTATAGCTATTCCCACCCACCAAACGAAGGTATACGTCCCATAATCGTCGTATAATACACCACCTAACCACACCCCTACAAAGCTACCAAGTTGGTGAGAAAAGAAGACAATTCCATATAATGTAGCCATGTACTTTAGTCCATATATGTGAGCTACAAGTCCACTTGTCAATGGAACTGTTGCAAGCCATAAGAATCCTAGGGCAAAAGAAAAAATCAGTACTGTATTTGCAGTAATAGGAGTTAAAATAAACCAAGCAGCTATAACTGATCGGCCAGCATATATTCCAGAGAGGAGCCATTTTTTTTTGTATTTTTTTCCGGCCCAGCCAGCTACAAGAGTACCAATAATATTAGCAAAACCAATAATTGATATTGAAAGTCCACCTAGTGCGGCAGTCGTAGTTATCCCCAAATCTCCGCACCACCCATAAGAGTCAACTGGAGCACTCATCTCAGTGACCAAGGCAGGAAAGTGTGCAGTAATGAATGCTAATTGGTAACCGCATGCGAAAAAACCTATAAAAATCATAGCAAAAGAAGGGTCTCTAGATGCAACTTTCAATATGTCTCCGAGACTCTCTTCGATCTCGTCTTTGGTAGCTATTTCAGAGGTTTTCATAAAAGGTAATAGGAGTAACACAGACAATATGGATGCAGCAAAAACAATGAAGACCATCTGCCATTCCATTAGAGATAGTAGGGCAATGGCAGTAGGCGGCCCTATAATCTGTCCAGCTGAACCAGATGCTGTGGCTATAGACAAACTCATCTGCCTATTATCGTCTGAACTTGCTCTACCTATTACTGCAAGAATAACGCCGAACCCAGTTCCAGCAATACCAAAGCCAACTAATATTTCATAAATTTGATGCTCTAAAGGAGTAGTGGCTCCAGCAGACAAAATCAAGCCTAATGCATAAAGTATGGCACCTAAAATTATGGCTTTTCTGTCTCCCATTCTTTCAGCCATTGCGCCAAAAAAGGGGCTGCCAAACCCCCAAGCTAGATTTTGAATTGCTATTGCCAAACTAAATTCAGCTCTTGGCCATCCAAATTCATTAGCTATTGGAATTTGAAAAACGCCATAGGAAGCACGTATAGAAAAACCTACAAGAATGATGAAACATCCAGCCAATAGTACAGGACTAATCAGAGGTTTTTTTCTACTCATCAGATAAACATGTGGAGTGGACGATTTAAGTTAAATACCTCAGCCGCTACTAATAAGGTATGAAGTTTGACATCAAAGGCAATCCTTCTTACGGAGAAGTTGACGTAGAACTAGGTCCTGGAGAAGTATTCCTGATAGAGCCCGGGGCTATGTCTAGAATGTCTTCAAATATGGAGTCTAGTTTTCAGAGACAAGGCGGTTTCTTTTCTGCAATGTTTCGCAAAATGTTCGGAGGAGAAAATTTTTTCTTAGGTAAATATAGTCATGAAAATGGTGGCAATCTTACCTTTGCACCTTCAATACCTGGCGCAGTTGAGCACTACAATCTATCTAATAATCATTTGAATATAATGGCAGGTTCTTTCTTGGCATGTACGCCTGGGATAAATATCAAGGCTAAATTTGGAGGTATCAAAGCTTTGTTTTCAGGAGAGGGGGCTTTTCTTTTAGAAGCCTCAGGTAGTGGTGATTTATTTTTTAATTCCTTTGGAGGAATAATTGAGAAAGAGATTAACGGAGAATTTATAGTTGATACAGGGCATGTCGTAGGCTTCGAACCTACATTAAATTATAAGATATCAGGAATGGGAAATTGGAAATCAACAATGCTTTCAGGGGAAGGTTTGGTTATGACATTTAACGGCACTGGAAAAATATATTTACAAACAAGGACTATAGACGGTATTGCTTCTTGGCTTACACCGAGGTTAATATGAACATAAAAATAGATGCCGAAGGGGCATTTGGTTCAGCAATTGTAGTTCTAGAACCCGGAGAAAAGTTTGTGTCAGAGGCAGGTGCAATGTATAGGGCATCTCCGAACATGTCTATCGAGGTTGAATCTCGTAGAAAAAAGGATGAAGGTTTGTGGGGGGCTTTCAAATCAGGCATGAAAGCAATGTTTGCCGGAGAGTCTTTCTTTTTATCTTCCTATCAAACAACAGATAATACGACTGCAGAAGTAGGTCTTGCTCCAACACATCAGGGAGAAGTACGAAAAGTAGAAGTTGGTTCAGATACTTGGATATGTTCAGGCGGAAGTTACCTTGGTTCTTCAGGCGGTATTGATTTAGACACTCAATATCAAGGATTAGTAAAGGGGATGTTTAGCAAAGAAGGTCTAGTTTTTGTAAGGGCTTCAGGAAAAGGAGAGTTACTTGTAAATGGTTTCGGTAGAATCTCCGAGGTTTCTATTGGAAATGGAATAACAATAGATAATGGACATTTGATTGCCTTTACAGAAGGCCTAGAGTACGAAATTAGTAAGGCCGGCGGAGGCTGGATTTCTTCCATGATGTCAGGCGAAGGGCTAGTTATGAAGTTTAGAGGACAAGGTAAAATATTAGTTCAATCACATGATCCGAGTAGGCTTGGTGGAGCTTTGGGTCCTTTATTGCCGCCAAGGGAGGGCTAATGAAATACGACATAATCTCAGCACCTTCATACGCACTTGTTGAAATGTCATTAAATGAGGGTGAGTCGGTTATTGTTGAGCCTGGTTCAATGTCTTGGATGGATACTACAATTAAACCTAAAACTGAGATGAAAGGGGGTCTTTTCGCAGGCTTGAAGAGAAGAATGGGTGGAGAGTCTTTCTTTCTTAATACGTATACTGCAGAGGGAGGTTCAGGAAAGATAGGTATTGCACCAGGTTATTCAGGAGATATTATAGTAAAAGAGCTTAAAAATGAGACAATTTATATGGAGCGTGGTGCCTATCTTTGTCATGTAGGAAATATTGAAACCAGTGCATCTTGGGAAGGTTTTATGGGTACATTTGCAGAAGGAATGTTAGGCCTTAGAGTAAGTGGAACTGGCTTACTATTCTTTGGTTCATATGGAGATGTCCAAGAAGTAGATGTTCAAGGTTCCTATACTGTAGATAATGGTTATGCCGTTGCCTGGGAAAGTTCTTTGGATTACAGTATCGGCCGTTCAGGAAGGAGAATTCGTAGCTTTTTGTTTGGAGATCAATTGATTTGCAATTACCATGGGAATGGTAAATTGTGGATACAAACACGAAGTCCTCGTAATTTATCAGCCTGGGTTCATCCGTTTAGGCCAGTTCAAACAAATAATGATTGATAAAGTAAAAACTTAAGAGTAGTTTTCAGGTCTTGGCATTTCAGCTTTCAAACCTTTACGTTGTCTAATATCTTCAGTAATTCCATCGATTAATTCTCTAGGTAGTGCTTCGTAACCTGCAAATTCAGTACTCCAAAGAGCTCTACCGCCTGTGGCAGATCGAATCTCACTTGCAAATCCAAACATCTCTTTAACTGGAGCTTTAGCAGTAATTATTGCCATATCTCCTTCAGTTTCCATTCCAGCAATTTCAGCACGTCTTTGTGACATTTCACCAGTCACAGATCCCATTAATTCCTGAGGAACGTTAATGTAAACATTTTGCTTCGGTTCTAACAACGCAACTCCGGCTGAAACAAGAGCTCCGTTAATTCCATTCCGTACTGCAGGAATAGTCTGCGCAGGCCCTCTGTGAATAGCATCCTCATGTAATTTAGCGTCGTTCAAAATAATCTTTACACCCATCATCTTCTCATGAGCTCTAGGTCCTCTCTTTACAACTTCATTGAATGCTTCAATTAGTAATTCCCTAGTTTCGAATAAGTTCTGGATACCCTTTGTTGCGTCAACAAAAACGCACCCGTTTTCAATGCAGAGAACACCACGGCCGTGAACTTTTGTCCATCCCATGTCTATTAATTGTCTTGCTACCTCTTTTGATTTTTTAATGTTACCAGAAGGTATAGTTCCATCAACAATAGCTTCTCTAACATCCTCTTCCAGCGGTTCAACAGTGATATAGAAACGGTTATGTTTATTCGGAGATTTACCCTCAAAATCACCAGGAGATTGCATTGCCACAGTTTCACGATAAACGACAATAGGTGGTGAAGTAGTGATTTCAACACCGTGTTCATTCTTAATTCTGTACTCCGTAATTTCCAAATGTAATTCACCCATTCCAGACATCAAATGCTCTCCAGTTTCTAAATTACTGTCAATTTGAATTGAAGGGTCTGATTTAGCTACAGCACGAAGAACTTCAACAAGTTTAGGAAGATCTTTAGTGTGTTTAGCTTCTATTGCAGTAGTTACAACAGGATCAGAATTATGAACAATTCTTTCAAAAGGCGTCATTTCTTTGTTAGATGAAATAGTTGATCCTGACTGAGCGTCTCTTAATCCTGAAACTGCAATAATGTTTCCAGCAGTTACAGTTTCGGTTGCAATGCGATCACCGCCAACAAACATACCTACTGATTGTACTCTGTTTGCATTTGGCATACCTGCAACATACATTTGATCACCTTTCTTGATAGAACCTGAGAATAATCGGCCTACTGCAATTTCTCCAGCGTGTGGATCTAGAACAACCTTGGTAACCATGAAGGCAGAGTCTCCTTTTCCGTCTGCATTAACCATAGCTTGTCCAATTTCTTCTTCAGACTCGCCTCTCCAAATGTGAGGAATGCGATATTTTTGAGCGTGGTTTGCAGAAGGTAATTTTTCTACAATCATATCTAATAATACTTCATGTAAGGGAGCAGCTTGAGCCAGTTCTCGTTTTTGCTCTTTTTCCATAAATTCATAAATTTGTTTAAAATTAACATTCTTTTTAGCCATGAAAGGTAAAGATGTTGCCCAATTATGATACGCTGAACCAAAAGCGACAGTTCCAGCTTGCGCATCAACCATCCATTCTTTTTTGAATTCGTCAGGTACCATTCGACTTATTAATTTATTAACCTCAGTAATAATTTTGCCAAATCTTTGCATCATATCCTCAGGCGTAACTTGTAGTTCTGCAATTAATCGATCGACTTTATTAATGAATAAAACTGGTTTAACTTTTTCTTTTAGAGCTTGTCTAATAACAGTTTCAGTTTGTGGCATTATTCCTTCGACAGCGCAAACAACAATTATGACTCCATCAAGAGCTCTCATAGCTCTCGTAACGTCTCCACCAAAGTCAACGTGACCAGGTGTATCAATTAAATTGATTAGATAATCTTCTCCTTTGTGTTCGTGGACCATTGATGCATTAGCTGCATTAATCGTAATTCCTCTTGCTGATTCTTGTTCATCAAAATCTAGCATTAACTGTTTACCAGCTAAATCTTCAGACATCATTCCAGCTCCGAAGATCAAGTTATCAGATAATGTTGTCTTACCATGATCAATATGTGCGGCAGTACCTATGTTTCTAACTTGTTCTAGCTTTGTAAATAAAGCAGTTGCCCGCTTTATGTTGTCTTCTTTACGGCCCATTTTTTTTCACTTTAGTTGTGTGCAGCTTCAGCTTGACGCTCAACTTCTTCTTTTTTACCAATTGCATAAGAATCAGGATTAGCTTCGGAAGCTAGCATAATTTCTTTTGCAAGAGCTTTTTCAATTGAACGTTGCTTTTTTGATGAACTTAAAGCACCGATACATAGATTTCGGATGGCAGTGTCAATTCTCCTTGTTGGAGAAACATCTACACCACTGTATACCCTTATTCCGCCGTATCTTAGAGAAACAACTTCAGCCCGTGGAGCTGAATTCTCTAATGCTTTAACCATATGTTGAGCTGGATTGTCTTTTTTCTTTTGATGAATCAGCTCAAATGAATTCTTTAGAACAGAGTATGCTTGAGCTTTTTTACCAGTGTATTTCTCAGATCTCATTAAATTGTTAATGATTCTTTCAATAACTGTTAAGTTTCTTTTTCCGAATCTTTTTTTAGAGTGTCTGCCACCTGTATGTGGTACCTGGAATGCATTTAGATTAATATGTTGCTCCAATGTTTTATCATTAACATCGACTTCAGTTAAGTCCCATTTACCAAACAATGGAACTACAGGTAATATTACTTCAGCGGTAGCTTCAGTTTCTTCTTCACTAGTAATTTCTTTATCTTCAGCCATATAATTTACCTAATTGGTTTCTCTTTTCTGCCTCGAACCATCTCTTTCAACGAAACATTATTTACTTTAGCAACCCTGTAACGTACACCAGACAAATCTCCATATGATCTTCCCATTCTTCCACCGACTCCTTCGATTACAACTTCATCGTGCTCATCTATGAAACTTATAGCAAGATTGCCTGGAGCTAGCGCAGTCACTTGTCTGCCATTCTTAATTAATTGAACTCTGACGCATTTTCGAATACCTGAGTTAGGCTGTTTTGCTTCTACACCAACCTTTTCCACAACTATTCCTTTTGCTTGAGGTGCGCCTTGTAAAGGGTCAGCTTTTTCCTTTAGCTTCATAGCTCTCTTACGATAGTATCTATCGTTCCAACGATGTTTTTGCCTTTTGGTACGTTGTGCTGATGCTGTGTAAAGACCTTTTGCCACTTGCGTATCTCCTTCTCAATGAATCGAGGTTTCAGCCGACAAGAGACCCATATATATACTGTTCGGCATTCTTTTTAAAAAATGTGAAAAGATAGGGTAAAGCCTTTTTTTAGAGTAGCCCAAAAGGGTATTGAGCCACCGTAGCTTAGCCCGGTTGAGCGGCTGACTTGTAATCAGCAGGCCGAGGGTTCAAATCCCTCCGGTGGCTCCAAGCATTTATGTTTATTTAGCAGCATTTAGTTATACTCAATAGGCAAAAATCAATAATTTATGTTAAGAAGTACCTCAGTAAAGCAGGAGTCTTGGAAACCAGTTAAGCTATTAGCTAAACAGCCGGTTAAAGATAAAATTTTATCTCTAGAATGCGACTTAGAAGGCAAAATAGCTGTTGCATTAACTGCAACTTCAATGAATATATTCAACGAAAGAGAGTTACTGAGTATCGTTGATATAGATGGAGGTTATCAATTAAAAATTTCTAGCCATTTAGAAAATATTTTCGTTCTAAATTCAAAAAAATTAGCTTGCTTTGATTATTGGGGCAATTTAAAATGGGAATATATTTCAGATGGTCTTATCGATGATTTTGAGATAGATCCCTTAGGTAAAAATATAGTTTTAAGAGGAGAAAAGTTCGTAGTTTTTTTAAATCGATTTGGAGACTTGGAATGGGATTATAATTTTTCAGAATATATTATTGATATGCATTTTACTACGGGTGGATCTTTTCTTATTTCAACTACGAATCAAATATACTCATTAATTTCAGACAACGCATTTGATAAAATTTTAGAGATACCTGGACAGGTTAAGACTTTTTTTTCAGATGACGGAGGGATTGCGATTAATGATAAGAATCTTATTTCATTTTCATTAACAGGACACCTTACATGGGATAAAGATTCAGTTGATGTAAGCCATGTTAGATTCTCAAATAATTCATTAATGAACTATTTTGTTGAAGGTGACAAAAAATTAGTTTGCCAGGATAGAAATGGTGATAAGTTATGGACCTATTCTTCTGAAGATAAATTGCAAAATTTCAATTTAATTGATTCAGGAACGATGATTGGTTTGTGTTCTAATAATTATTTTCATATTTTAGATGAAAATGGAGCGCAAGCGTGGACATATTATGCTAGAGAAAAAGTAGTTGACTTTTCTTTTTCAAGTTTTGGCGGAGATGTAATCATAGCTTCTGAAAATAAAATCCACTGGTTTCAAAATGAAGGTTTCTTAAGAAACCAAGTTAACCTTAATCTTGAAGGTATCGAATCTTTAATTTCTAAAGTATCCTTTTACGAGTCAAATATTGGAGATATAGAAGATAATTTTGCTTTAGTAAGTGAGCAACCAGGAGGTAACTTTGTGTCACTTAAGAATTCTTTCAAAACGATAGTCAACCTAAGAACTAAGTTAGAGCATCTTCACAGGCGACATGTCAATTATTTAGACTCATTGCCTAAATTTATGGATTTATTGCATCTACAAGGTGCTCAAACTGATGAAATGGTCCCTCTCATATATCCTTATTTTTCTTTACATGGCGATATTATGGATAATTCAAATTATGATAATTTGTTTGAACTTGCAAATCATTTGTTATCAAAATTAGAAAGGTATGATTTAACTAAAATTAAGAACGACAGTATTTTTGATCAAAAAATTTTTATCAGAGATGCTAAAAAGGGAATTGCTAATGAAATTGTGAATATTCAAAAATTGATTGATCAATCAGTAATTGACTTAAAAAATTTAGAGGTTGATGTAAATGGCTTGGTAATTGCTTGGCTAGAATCAGGAAATGTGGATGATAAGCTTCAAGATTTTTTCCATACTTATTCTAATAATCTACTAGCTCGTTCTCTCAAGGGTGAAGTAATTTTAGAAAAAATGGAGAGTCACATGGCTTTTGTCGACTATAGTACGTCTAATGATTCCGTAAAATTACGCCGAGTTCGTTTCAGGAGTAGAAAGGACATTGAACTAAAATTAGAGCTGTTAAACAATTCAGAAAATAAGTTAGAAAATATGAACGTCAGGGCTAAGATTGAAGGTATCGGCTTAGATTTACTTTCACCCCCCTCAGGAGTTATAAGAATTGATCATCTTAAGCCAGGAGAATCTTCACCAATTACATTCTCATTTTCGCCTAAGAATAGGGCAAAAACGAGAGTAGTTTTAGTCATACAATACTTTGATACAGTAGGAAGAAAATGTACAGATTGGCTAGGCGACGTTGGAACAAATTTCTTAGGTTGTTATGTAAAGCCATTAGCTTTGTCTGAACCGGAGCACGAATCAGAAAGATTAAATTTTAAGGATAATACCTCACATACTTCATTAAATGTGGAAGGTTTGCAGCTCAGTAAAATTACAAAAATTGCGAAAGGAATGCCAGGCCTTTACCTCTGCAATTTAAAAGAGGAAAATACACGATCAATAATTTACCACTCTGGAGAATCTAGTTTAGATGGGTCAAAATATTTGTCTATGATTTTCTTACGTAAATTAGGGGAGGACGAATCTTTGAGGGTTGCCTTAGAACTAATTTGCCATTCAAACGATATTGACAAATCTTCAGAATTAAAAGAGGAAATGTCCCTGTATCTTAAAAATAAGTTATTAGAATTGAATGCTAAGTTTGTTTAATATTCTCTCCATTTATGCTTACACTTAGAGTTAGTACATTGGTATATTCTTGTTGAAGGCTCATCTGCAGCCCGGGTTTGTCTTATCACCCAAGTAGCTTCATTATGCCCACATTTTTCACAAATAATCTTTGCAGTAGGAAGTGTTCCTTCTAAACCTTCAGTTACCACAATTTCCTTTTTTTCCATTTCTCTACTTGTGAGTTTAGTTTCACCCTTACCTTCAGAGTATTCACAATTAGGTCTTTTACACACTCTTTGGCCAGTTTCTCGGTTTAAAACGAGCATAGCTTTACATTTTGGACAGAACATTTTACAGCCTCACATTCTCGATTAAATCAGTAGCTTGTAGTATATTTTTTTGATCAACTCCCATTGCTATACCAATAATTGCGTTACAGTCAAATTCTCCCATAAAGCCTTTGCAATGACTCCAAGAAAAGACCTTGACAAATATGTCTCCAGCATAATTTGGATCAAAGAATAAAGAATCGCTAGTTGTTTTTGCACTCCATTGGTATATTGCAGTACCAAATGGAAGTTCAGAGTTGACTTCAGTTAGAATATTGCCATTAGATTTTAATTCTAAGCCTTCCAAATTCATTTGTTGTTTTACCTTATTAACCGTTACGTCTTGAAAATTCACATTTTCTAAGTTAAGCAAAGAACTTAAAGACAAAACAATAAGTTTTCCAGATAACCCGTCTAAACTTTCATAACTTTCTTTTGAAATTTTTAGATGGCCATTAAATTCTTTAATATTTTCATTTTCAAAAGGTCCATTCCACACGCCTGCGGTGAGATAGAGTGAACCACTACTAATGTTTGCTTCTTGATAATTAACTAGTGCAGGCCCTCCAACTAACATTCCTACTGTTAATATAAGTAACAAACTAAATAACCTTCTGATTTTCCCTCTTTTCTTTTCCTGAATCCACCCGCCAATACGCAATTCAGGTTCTTCCATAAATATCGATGTTAATCACTAGTAATAATATTTGTTCTGGATGCCCAAATTAATTAATTGGGCCCTTTTAGCTACATAAATTATGGGTGAAGTTGCTCTAAAATACAGATTGATGCCAGAATCTCCGGATTCAGATATAGAAGCTATTGTTTCAGAAATACCAGGAGTTCTTCCTGAAGATGCAAATTTTGGTGCACACGAAGTTAAACCATTTGCCTTCGGACTTAAAGCAATTATGATAGCAATTATAGGAATAGATAGAGATGGGTTTGCTACAGAAGTTGAAGATGGTTTAAATTCATTAAAAGAGGTACAAACTGTAATTTTAGAAGAACAATCTTTAATTTAAAGAAAACACAGTACTATATTATCACCCTTCCATTGACGATATAATGTCAAACCGTACACCATTATCTTATACAACAACGAGATTAACACTGGGTACGTTTTTGAGAATAATGTTCCGCCCCAGATATTTAGATAGGGACAAAATACCTGTTGACGGCCCTCTAATAATTGCAGCTAATCATCTCTCCCACATAGATCCAGCATTCATAATGACTGCAGTTAAAAGACCAGTCTCATATCTATCTAAAAAAGAACATTTTGATGGCCGAATTAGACGTTTAGTATTTGAGAGAGTAGGAGTTATTCCTGTTGACAGGGAGGCAGGGGGGATCGAAGGTCTCGAGAGCGCAATCAAAATATTAGAAGAAGATGGTGCAATCGGTATATTTCCAGAGGGAACTCGGTCAAAAGATGGTAAAATGGCCCAAGGAAAAACAGGAGTAGCCAGACTGGCAGCTCACACAGGGGCTGCAGTAGTTCCTGTTGCGATCAGGCAAACCGATGGGGTATGGCCTGTTTCTAAAAGAGTGCCAAGGCCGTGGAGAAAATTTTATTATAAATTTGGAGAGCCAATGTATTTTTCAAATTCGGAAGCTAATAAAGAAAATTTACGGGAATTTACTGATGAAGTTATGAAAGAGATCAAATTGTTATCTGAAGAATGTGAGGATTATTGGGAATCTAGAAAAATACTACCTCGAATGAAAAATTACATTAAAAATAAATTACGTTAGTTCTTTCAATTTTGAATAAATATGTTTGATCCGTCTCTCATTTACCATTAAGTCATGTAGGCCTAATCTTGATTGACTTTGTAGCCAAACGTTTGTTTTTCCACCTTTGGTGAATAACTTTACAAATATATCATCGTAAAATCGGAATAAAGGTGTAATTTGGACAAAGTGCATAAAACCATTTTTTTCAGTTACTATTTTTGTTCGTGGCATTTTCATAATTATATTCTTTGCACTCTCTTGAACTTTCTCTACGGAAGACGATGTGATTAGTGGTTTCAGCCCTTCTCCCCTATTAGGGTTTTCAGCTATTCTTGTACAATTATTTTTACCAAACCTTTTTTTTGGAAAAACATCTCTTGGAACTGTTGGCGACAAGTAATAAATTACGTTAACCATGACTAAATATCCAACTATTGTTATGGCTAATAATGTTATAATAATTAATTCAATATTCATTTCTATTAATAATCCTTAACGATGCATTACTATCTTTCAAAGCTAGATTAATCTTATCTCCTGAATTAATTTCTATACATGGATTATCCTCAAAAGAATGTGCATATGGTACTGCCAATAAACTACATGCAGGTATAGTTTGTTGATCTAAATCAGTGTTAATAATTGCTTTTGGTCCATTTCCATTATAGAATAATCCTAGTAAAACGTAAGGCGCTACAGTGGACCCACTCCCTTTTGGAAAAATAAGTATTTTATTTGCCATAGAAATTCCATTTAGCGGATGTCCTTCCTCTTCAATAGTTCCAGTTTCCCTGTTTACAAATCCCAAGAAAGTGATTGGTACATCTGTAACAAGAGCTTCCCCTGTAATTTCCCATTCACTTTGTGACTCTAGCCCTTTACCTGAAATCTCAAGTGGTCCTGTTTTCAAAGTCTTATTTGTGATTAAGGTTTTATTTTTTGTTTTTATCGGTTTTACGGTTTTGCCAGTTACTAAATCTTTATTTTCAGCAAATTTTATACATTCAGAAAGTCTAGATACTGAAGTACTTATTGAATTTAAGCCAGATTTCAAGTAGTGTTCAGCTTTCATTGAATTAGTAAGAATATGCTTAACTTTATCGTGATTGTAGTGAACTACTTCAGGACAGGTTTCTCTTAGTACCATACCTCCGGCACTTTCAATAGTTTCCACATATCCTTCTTTTTTTGCTTTATCAAAGTTTATTGCAGAAGTAAAAACCCAAAGTCGTTTTTCTGGAATCTCCTTACCGGCCACTAATTCAGCAGTTCTTTCGATTTCCTCAATTGAAGCTTGTGGACATCCAATAGTCACTAGATCTACTTTAGTTTTAGGAGCTAATTCATTATATCTTTTTTGTAAATCTTCATAGTTAAAATCTATTTCTGCTTGGTAATTGGCTTTGTCTGGATTTCTAGTAAAAGAGTCTACAAATAGTAAAGCGCTACCGTAGTTTGCAGAGGCAGCTGTAAGAGCTTTTTTTGATTCAAAATCGAATTCTTTAATTCCATATATGTGGGGGATTGGACCAAATTCAAGTTTCCATTTTGGGTCTATCTGTTTCCCAATCCAATCGCCTAGTATTGAATAATCGACAGGTTCACTTAATTCACATAAGACATTAATTTTTATGTTAGGAATTCTGTTTTCATCAAGCAATAGTCCATATTCAGGGGTATATCCCGATAATGAAGTTGCAAGAGCTGAAAGGCCAGATTCCCTGTTTGTTCGAAGCTCACTGTACGAATTAGCAAAGCATACTGCATTTGATTCAGCCCAAGAAGCATTTCCCTTCTCTAGTATGCTATCATAAGGCGTACAAGATAATGATAATTCAATTCCTAATTTTTCATAAGCATCTAATATCATTTGCTGTTTTTCAATATAATCTTTTACAGGTATATCCATTTCTTCAAATCGATTCCTGTCGCAACCTGCAGAATTCAAGCTAGTTTCTACAACTGCAGTTCCATCACTATCACTTACCAAATCCTTTAAAAATTTAATCAGCCCGTCACCTCCTGTCAGAGGAGAAACTCCAGAAACATGAGCTGAAGTTACAGGAACTAATCTGTTTGCTTTAGCAGCCTTACCTAGGTCGATTAGTAGACGAATAGCCTTTTGTCTTGTTTTTCCTTGCTTACCTTCTAGAATATGTTCTTGTTCAGGTGTTAATCTCATTAATCTAAGTAATCTTCTAATTTTACTTTCATAGCAGGTTTTGGTTTGATGAAATCATCTTTATCTCTATTCAGAGGTATTGTACAGTCAAATCCAACTTTTACAGTTTCACGCGTTTCAGGGTTAGAACTAGGATCTAAAGATGAGCCTTTCACTCCAGTCTTAACAACTATCCCCTTATCCCCTTGAAATCTTGTAGCCATTGCCCATTCAACTGCTTGCGGATTTGTAATATCAATGTCAGAGTCTACAATCCAAACATGTTTCATTGATGCATGTCCTGCAAATGCAGCGTCAATAGCTTTCAATCCATCATCATCGTTCTTCTTATTAATTGCAACAACACCATGTAACCATGAGCCTCCACCGTGTGTCATAAAAACGTCATGACAGTCGACAACCTCGTTAACTTTGTTGTAGATGGTTGGTTCTCTAGGCATGCCCATGAGAACTTTGTGTTCAGGGCCACTTGGCAACAAGGCATGAAAGATTGAATCGTCTCTGACGAAGATTTTCTTAATCTTAATTACAGGTCCTTTTCTAATAATATCAGGAGTCTCTGTTAAATCAAGGAAAGAGCCTTCATCATGCAGCTCTCCTGTAAACTCACATATCATAACTACCTCAGATTGAGGTACCATATGTCCACCTACTTTAATCACTGGAGAATCAGCAAGTGCATTTGCTACAGCCATTTCATCGTTCTCAATTTCAAAGGAGGTTGCAGATCCAAGTAAAACGGGTACAGAAACACCATTACAGTAAGCGAATTCTTTCAATCCTCTATCAATATATTCTTTAAGATGCCTGTCTAAAATTCTCATTACCATATGCTTACTATCAATCTTCATAGCTCTGTGGAAAGA
>MIYX01000013.1 GCA_001875365.1 Marine Group III euryarchaeote CG-Epi4 | reverse complement strand
GATTAAAGAAATATTTATAGAAAAAGTAAGAATCGAAAATGGATATACAAGAGAAGAATTTGGAATGCTATCTCAAACTAAAATTGAAGAAATGTTACATGATTCTCTATTAATTAAATTTATGATTAATGACGATAGAAGTATGACCTTGAGAGAGGTTGAAGAAGCAATAAAAGGATGGAAAAAATAATGGGCCTATTTGGAAGTAATAAGAAAGAAGAAAAAGAGCAAGAACCAACTCCAGAAGTTGGGACTGAAGGACAGAGTGAAGGTGTACAAACCTACATGATGGATCCTTCATTACAAGAAACACATGACATGATGCAAGCTGTTCTTGCTGAAGCTGAACAAGTTGTTATGGGTAAAAGGCCCATTCTAGACTTGACTGCAGTTGGGATACTTGCTGGAGGAAATATTCTCTTTGAAGATAATCCCGGATTAGCTAAAACATTACTAGCTAATACCTTTGCACAAGCTCTTGGAATTAATTTTAAACGTGTACAATTTACTCCTGATCTGCTGCCTGCGGATATTACTGGAATATATATATGGAATCAGAAAGACCAAAAGTTTGAATTTAGAAAAGGACCCTTGTTCTGTAATTTACTACTTGCTGACGAAATAAATCGAGCGCCTCCAAAAACTCAAGCTGCATTATTAGAAGCAATGCAAGAACACCAAGTTACTATTGAAGGTGAAACTCACATACTACCTGAACCTTTTGTAACCTTAGCAACACAAAATCCTATCGAATCTGAGGGTACCTATCCTTTACCTGATGCTCAGCTCGACCGTTTTATGATGAAACTATCTATGGGATATCCTGGAAGGCCTATTGAAAGAGCGATACTTGTAAAGAGAAAGCAAAGAGGAAAAGATGATCATACGCTACAAGCAATAACAACTCCCGAGAAACTCCGTGAAATGCAATTAAGCCTTGAGAAAGTTAGAATCGACGATTCTATTATCGAATATATTGTTGAAATTATCTACCGCACTCGTGAAGACCCTCGAGTTAAAGTCGGCTCTTCTCCAAGAGGGGCTCAGTCTCTTTTCAAATTATCAAGGGCGCTTGCGGTCTTAAGTGGAAGAGACTATGTAATCCCTGATGATATCAAAAGATTAAGTATCTATACTCTAAGGCACCGTATAATCTTAAAGCCTGAACCAAGAATAAAGGGCGTAAAGACTGAAGAAATAGTCTCAGAAATTCTAGAACAAGTGGAAGTACCAACAACACAAGGGCAATTAGAAGACTAGATGTGGAGTAAGAAAGCTGCAGCTGTCGCAGGCGGAGCTATATTCCTAACTCTTGCAGGGTTGATTAGACTAAATTACCTTTTCATAAGTGCCGGACTTGTAATGGTGACATTTGTAGTAATCTCTAGTTTTTTAGATGTTTGGATGCCTAATGTTAAAATTAGGAGAGAGACTACTTCTGATAATATTTTTGAAGATGGCACCATGTCTGTTAAATTTATAATTAAAAATACAGGTTTAGGGATAGGATTCGTAGAAATATATGATAGCTTACCTCCTCAGGCAAGAATCATTAAAGGATCAAATTACACCTTACTTTACATGAGACCTTGGCAAGAAATTTCTTTCGAATACACTCTGAAATTACCTTTGAGAGGACATTACCATTTAGGTCCTGTCAAAATGCGCGTAAAAGATGCCTTTGATTTGTTTTACAATGAACGATTAGAGGAATCTATTCACAGTTTCTCAGTATTTCCTCAAGTTGAAGTCCTTGAGGAGCAGGTTATAACGTCACGAGCTCCTAAATTACTATCTGGCGCTATGCCTTTGAATGTTATTGGAACCGGAACAGAGTTTTATTCTCTAAGAGAATTTGTCCCAGGAGACTCACTTAGATCTGTTAACTGGAAAGCAATGGCTAAAAAAGGTAAAATGATGGTTAATGAAACCGTTCGTGAGGATGTTATGGATGTTATATTATTACTAGATGCTAGAGAGGTTTCTGCTGTGGGTGGTGGAAAAGATACCCCTCTAGAGATGTCTTGCAGAGCTGCAGCAACTTATGCCAAACAACTTCTTGATGAAAGAAACAATGTTGCTCTAATGATCTACGGAGAAAGCATAGAAAGAGTGGATTTGGACAGAGGAGAACATCATCTTTTCAAGATTCTAACTGCATTATCTAGTGCTAAACCTCAAGGCAACCTAAAACTCGAGATTGTAATGAAAGACTTGTTACCACACTTACCAAGCGGATCTCCAATAATACTTTTTAGTTCATTAGATGATGACCATACAATTGCTGAAGCATTTACAAGCACGATAAGTAGAGGATTTACAATTACAACTATCTCACCATCTAGTTTAGACTTTGAAGAAAGAATGAAAAGAATTCCTATGGAACCTTTACTTATTGCAAAGATTGAAAGAGATAATATGATCTCCGAACTTAGAAGCTTCGGATTACAAGTAGGTGATTGGAAATATGGTGATAATGTCAATACAGCACTTCAGGAGATTTAAATGGAAGAAACTCCTGCTGAGGTAAAAGTATCAAGAATTCCAAAAATTGATAAAATTTTAAACTATAAAGATTTTTTTGGTGAATATCCTATAATATTTGCAATCAAAATAATTTCTAGCTTAGCACTTATTTATGTCATAAGTGAATTTTACATGTACCATAATCCAAAAGATTCTCTTCTTACAAGATATCTTGGAAATTCTCTAGAAGGATTTAACCCCGATCCTGACGTTTTTGTGCCGTGGGGATTTGCTACCGGTTTCCTTTACTACTTTTTTACAATTTTTAAAGGAAAATACAAATTCTTTTTATTTTTACTAATTGTAGGGAGTCTTGGCCATTACATTGCAGATCCTGCCATTAATGTTGAGCAAGGTGATTACTTAATCCCTACCAATGCAGATATTGAGTCAAGTGAAACAAATGCAACTCAATGGAAATGGAAACCTATCAAATTAGTATATGATGACGTAGAGGGGACAAATGATAGAATTGATGACATTTCAGTTAGACTAACAAACATTATTTTTGGATCGATGCCGTTCTTAGGTGCTTATGGCATATGGAAAAGAAAAGGTTGGGCAATTGCTGCATCCATAGGTCTAGCAATTATTATAGGATTTCTTTATACGCCTAATTTATGTCTTGAAAATTTTGATGAAGGTTATTGTGGCTACGATACAAAGCAAGATGAAAAAACTTGGAGTGAATATTTATCCAGCGGGATTTTTATTGGTTTAGGATTTGTAATTTATATTGAATTATCATATGCTGCAATTAAATATGAAAATTATGCTGAACAATTCAAACCTGCCGGTTTGGATATTTCACTATTAACAAATGCTCAAAGAAAAAGTGTTTCAAAAACTTTAAGGACTCTATTTGTCAGCTATTTAATTAATTTAGCTGTAATCTTATTTATTACATTCATTATAGCTGAAATTGTTATCAACATTAATAAGTATTTATCAACTAGTGATGGACAAATACAAGATTCAATTGAACTACAAGGCCCTTATGGAATAGTTTTTACTTCACTTATATTCTTCCTATTGTTAGGTATTATTCGAATGTTTATAGGTCCTGATAACAAAATGAAAGAAGCCTAGTTGATTTCAATACTATCATTTTCTTGAGGTAAGATAAGCTCATAATCTTTCAAATCTTCACTAAAAGCTTCTCTATTATCTCCGTGATAAAGTATTACTTTCTCAGGATTACATTTGTGAATAAAATCTACTATTTGACTGTGGCCTGCATGCCCACTAAGATCAAAAGACCTTAATTGACAATTAATATCCATTGGTGGCGAGGTATCGCCCCGTTCTAACCTGAGTTTACCAGTTTCTTTCAAAAGGTGCCCATTTGTCCCAGGCACCTGAAAGCCTGTCAAAAAAACTGCTGAAGAGGAATTCTTTCGTATTTCCGATAAATAATGTAAAACTGGACCTCCATTCAGCATACCAGATGTCGTAACAATGACGTCGCCTTTCATGGCTTTTTTCCTTTGTCTTGCATATCTGACAAAATTGGTATTTCTGAAAGCTTTGTTCATTCCACCGAAATCTCTAATTGAACCAGGATATTTTTGTAGAATTCTGGCTATGTCTCTGCCCATGCCATCAAGCCAAACCTCCACGCCCAGCTTTTCAACAAGCATCAGTAGCTCTTGAGAACGGCCTAAACCGAAAGAAGGAAGCACAACTTGACCACCTCTGTTGACTACATCTTCTACAGAGTCTATTAACTCTTTCTCAGTATCAACTCTGTCAGGATGCTCACGTCCACCGTATGTAGACTCTATTGCCAATGTTTTACATTGGTGGGGCTTAGCAGCACGAGTGAGTTGTGTATTCACTGTGTGTATGTCTCCGGTAAATAAAAAATCATCTTGTGGAAAGTTATACATTACAGCTCCAGGGATGTGACCTGCATTGTAAACATTGAACTCAAATCCTCCTCTATAATCTACATTACCTGGAAGAATACTACGATGATTTTGTACTAAATCCGAAATAGCTGATTTATGAAAGGGTAACGGATAATTCTCGATTTCAGCAACTCTTAACGTATCTTGTGCCATTCTTTCAGCTAAATCTCCAGTTACTGGTGTG
This sequence comes from Marine Group III euryarchaeote CG-Epi4, assembly GCA_001875365.1. The sequence goes on along the minus strand of MIYX01000013.1, from coordinate 11,544 downwards.
GAAACAATTGGAGTGCCTCTGTTTGCAATCTTTGGCACAAGTCCGCAATGATCTAAATGAGCATGTGTAAGCAATAATGCATCGACTTCGGGTGCTGGAAGTGGCGATTTAGGAGGATCATCGGGCTGCAAACCGTAATCTAGCAGTAAACGACCTTTGTCTCCTTCTAGAACTGCACCAATTCTTCCTACTTCCGAAGCTCCACCTAAAAATCTGAGATTTGTAGACATTAGGCTGCCTAATCCCAATCATCCCAGTCATCACCTGAAGAAGCTTCAGTTTCTGCTGGGACTGGGCTTTGAGGTGAGGAAGGTGACTCGTATTCCTCTTCATCGTCCCAATCTTCGTCGTCTTGTTGGTTGTAAGAAATTGCACCTACTACTATAATCAAGGCAAAAAAAACAAAAATATACCATAAATCAGATATTGCGGTAGTCAATCTAGCTGTGAAACCTTGCTCCACATCCACAACAAAAGATTGCTGCTTTTCTTGATTAGAAATATCACTAAAAATGGAAATTGTAATACTCTCTTGATCTCCATCTCTTGCCTCGTCGCTAACTTCAACTTTTATTGGAACTGATAACGTTCTGCCTGCTTCAACTTCAAAAACATTACCATTGATAAAGAGTACACGCCATCCAGAAGGTACGGAAGTTGCTGAAAGGGTAAACTTATCATTAGCATTTGCCTTATTTTCTATAGTTATCTGAAATGTGTAACTATCTTCTGGAGCTAATGTTTCCCTATATTTCAATGATGACAATTCAAAACCACCGCTGTATTCCAAAATAACTGTCAACTGTTTTTTAGCTACTACACTTGAGTCAGAAATATCTTGGGCATAGGCATCAAAAACATCACCATCTTCCTTGTAAACTGCTTGACTACCGACATTTATGAATAAATCTAACGATTTACTATCACCACCACTTATTGAAACTTCAGTAACTGTTGCACCATTCTCTTTAAATGAATGAGTCCACCCTTCTGGGAAATTATCTCCCATATAGAGCTTAATCGTATGGTCACCTTCCATTTCGGATTCAAGAAGTAAATCAACTTCAAACTGCTGACCGGCTTCCTTATTGATGAATATACCTGAGCTACTTTGAGGAACTATAGATAGAGATAATCCAAATGAACGTGTTAAAATTAAGGTTGCAACATCGCTTTTGGTGGCATTTCCTTCGGATACACCAATTAGCTTAATCGAGGCTGTATCCAATTCTCCGCCCTGCGCAGGTTTAGCCCAAACTGTGACATTTGCCACATTAAAACCATCACCAAGTCTGGGAATATCAGAAACTGTAATAGTAGCACCTCTTAAATCGTCATATTCAAACTCAATTTCCCAATCTGCTGGTACTTCTTGTGAAGTTAGCTGAACGGAATCTGTGTCTTGGCCTTGATTTGCTATACTTAATTGATATTGGTTCCAATCCCCTGCAACTCCATTTACATTAAAACTTGTTACTGCTTGACCTGAACTTGGATCGTCAAAATACATTGAAATCTCATAATCTGCGCCAACTGAAGTCTTAGTTTCCAAATCAAAGTTAACTGGGGTAACTGAATTTTCTGAGCGACCTGTGAAAACAACAATTGTATTTTTACCAACCATTTCAGTCGAATCGGCTACTGAAACTGTAAAAGTACATATTTGCTCATCTCCAGGAAATAATGTATTACTTGTCCAAGATTGTGGACTAACTACCCAATTATCTGAAGTTTCACTCGGTTCAATTGTAAACTTATCATTCTCATCTCCTGAATTTCTAACAAGCATTTGGTAAGAGACATCACCTCCTACTGCAACGCTCTGCTGTGTCTCTGGAGTCGATAAATATATACCATAAGCATCCATTTGAATTGATTTGTCAACGTAAAATTCATTTCCTTGCTGATCAATTGCAGAAACTCTAATTGAATAAATTCCTTTATCCAATTCTCCAGATGATTCTAAGTTATTGTAGTTCCATTCTAGTTCATTAAACTCATTGGTTCCACTATTCTCATCAGGCTCGTTGATTTCCACATATTCTTCGAACAATTCGTTATCATCTGAATCAAATACTGCCACCTTGAATTCGGTGATGTCATAAGTTCCAAAAGCATTTAGTGCTTGTGCAGATACAAATACTTTTGAAAGATCAAGTGGAAGGTTAGGTTGAAAATTATTTGCGATAATTAAATCATCCAAATCGGGAGTCTCTAAATTATACGATTCTGTAATTATCTCGATATCTGTAACTGGATTTGTAGTTACAATCAGCCTTGAGGGTGAATTTCCATCCTTACCAGTATCTAATTCTAAATTAACCGCATTCTCACCGTCGTTTTCCAATTCAAGAACTATAAAATGTTCAAAATCAAATTGGTGGGTTGGACCATAATTGTCTTCCCAAAATACATCTACACGTTCCTCATTATCTCCTTGTAATACTGAAGGAACATCCATACCGCCTGTCGCAAGCAGTTCGCCGCCTGTCATAGTAGTCCCGTCTCTAACGTAAATATTCAAATGGCCTGTGTTAAAATTGGCTGAATTTGCATAAAGATGGATATGGAATCCTACATCAGTTCTATATGATTTAGCCTCTAAATCATCTTGAAGGCTAAAGTTAAGCGCGAAAAAATAACTACTTCCCACAGGTATGTTTACTGATTCTGCATCTCCGTGGCCTCCTGTTTCCCGAGTATGAAGTTTACCCACTCCGTTTTCGCTGTAAAGGTAAAGATTGATATTCTCCTCTTGACCGACGACCTCTTCTGCCGACACGGGATTCCAAAATATGACTGTGCCAAAAAATAAAAATGCCAGAGCTACGGAAGCGAATTGTCTCACAATCACGTTTCATTGACTGATGTTAGGTAATAAATAGGTATCCCCTACAAAAAATATAATTTAAAGAAAAATTATGCTTTATTTTGCCACTTACTAACTATTTCTTCAAGGTCTCTAATAAATTCAAAAAGCTTAGTCCTAGCATGTTGAGGTATATTACTATCATTAATTTGCTCCTCTAATATCGAAATTGTAGAGTAAATTCTTAAATCAAGATCGTCTTTTTTATTGAGCAAATAAGTCTCTAGACCGGTAACTACGTTAGTTCTAACATTTCTTGGAACTGATGTATCTTCAGTTATGCTAGTTCTAATTTCCTTAGACAATGTTGAAATGAGTTCCTCTACCATATTTACCTCTAACAAATATTTAGATGGCGTGGCATTTAGAGACTGCCTATAAAATTAAGCCTTACTACCTTCGATATTAATTTCTTTATTACGAATGCGAGTACTGCTAATTCTTCTCCCATCCTTTGCTAAAACTAAGGGAATAACTACTATTTCTAATTCTTTCAAACCTTTCAACTTACGGTTAACATTCAACTCTGTTGCTACTTTCTCCGTTTCTTCTGATACAATTATCGCATTTAAGCTTTCATCAAAAACTCCAGGACCCCAGTTATCATTCAATTCAACAATTGAATAATGGCCTTTGAAATTACTTGATACAAAATCATTTAGTGATTCAAAACGTTCTGAATAAGGATTAATATATTCTTCACTTCTGTTAATTTTCGCTCTTACGTCTGAAGTTAAGCCAATTATTATTTCCTCTGATAAGCTAAATGCAGTCCTGAGCAGCGATTCATGACCCAAGTGCATCTTGTCAAAAGTTCCTCCCAAACACACTTTACTGTATTTTTTCACAAGTCAAGTATAATATAACCCTTTAATGTAATTACGGTATGGATTTTGAGAAAGATTATAAATCTTATTTTATTTTTGGGAGTATATGCTTTCTATGTGCAATTATAACTATCATAGGTGGTGTTGAAAGAACTGGGATATGGATGGATGCAATGTATCCTTTATTTCTTCTTTTTTCGATTGCATGTTTCTCAATAGGTTGGATCAGATACAACAAAAAAGATGAAAAAACTTAAAATATAACATAACAAAGGAGATATCTAGTATGAAAAAATTATTAATGATTTTATTTGCCCTGATGATTCCAAGCGCGGCTGCTGAAATGGCACACACGCCCCAAGAGGTAAGTGAAGGAACTACATTTACAGCTTGGATTGACGTTGATGAAGATGTTGAAAGTGTTACTTTTTATGTTTGCACTCTTGAGGAACCACACACTTGTTACAAACCTCAAAAAATGACTCGAAATGAAAGCCTGAACGGTAGGTTTCAATTTGATTACCAGGTGAAATCTAATGATTTTCCAGGGTATAAATATGAATTAGAAAAACAAGATAATTCTACAGAAAAAATACCTGCAAGTGAGTATGGCTATTACGAAGGAATGGAAGTAGAAAAAATGGGTGATTCCTATTATTTCAAAGTAAATATGAAGATTGAAGAAGAACCTGATAGTGCGGGTGAAGGATTATTCAGAGAATACTGGACTTATGCTGTAGTAATGACTTTAGGTTTCATATATTTTGCATTAAAAAGATGAATATCGGTGAATTGTTAATTTATTGTGCCCCTCTGCTGGCAATTACATCGATTTACATACTTCAGACAAGGAAAAACCTCGAATATCTTAACATCTCATTGCTGTCTTTGCTAGGAGTACAGACAATATCTCTTAGCATGCTGGTTTACTTTTTCTATACCACAAATTTGGAATACAAGTACGTCTCAGACTATTCCGCCGAAAACTTAAGCCTCTTCTACAAATTATCTGGTTTATGGGCCGGACGAGACGGAACTTTGTTGATATGGACATGGAGTGCATCTCTTTTCATGATTATGGAAAGAAGGTTTAATTCTCATCAGGATAGGCAAAAAGAACTTACAACTATTGTATGTTGTTTTCTAATCTTAGCCCTCTCCATAATTCAGCTTTACATTAACCCTTTTCGAACAAATGAAATAGTACCCCTTGAAGGCAATGGATTGAACCCTTTATTGTTATCTCCATTCATGATAATTCATCCACCAATAGTGTTCATTTCATATGGAATGATTGTACTGATATATGCTGCAGGTATGGCCCACTTGATAACTGGAGAAAAGAGTTGGAATGAATCCGTAAAAAGATGGGGGAGAACATCATGGATAGGAATGAGCTTAGCTCTCATCTTGGGCGGGTATTGGGCTTATGTTACTTTAGGATGGGGTGGATATTGGGCATGGGATCCTGTTGAAACTGCAGGGCTTTTACCTTGGTTATCTATGACTACTCTGCTTCATACTTCAGTTATGTCAAGAAGAAGAAATGATTATGTTATTTTAGGTCCTTTGCTTGCAATGTTAACCTTCATATTAGTTCTTTTGGAATCATTTGTTACAAGGGGCGGAATATGGTCATCTGTTCATGCTTTCATCGTTGAGGAAACAGGAGGAACTTTCTCACGATTTTGGTTTGTTTTAGAAGAAGACATTTCAGTAAGAGGATTCTTCATAATGATGATTTTATCAATCATTTTAACCTTATATTTAGTAATTCAAAGATATAAAGGGCTTGAAGAAAAGGAAAACAAAACTTTCAAGAATTTAAATGATGTGTTTGACGAAGAAAATGTTTTTTTCGCTGCCATTTACACTCAACTGCTGATTTTGACAGTGACACTAGTGCTATTACTTGTAAGAAGTAAGGGATATATGGCTCCGGAAGTGTTTGAAATAAGATTGGCTCCATTTGTAGTTCTACTTGCAGCTATTTTTACAATCCATACCTTAAGACCATTCTATGAAATGAAAAATATATTGGTGGTTGCTGCGTTAGGAATTGTATTTAGCTTAGCTTATGCTATTATTTCCGATGGAAATGCCTGGATGGTTGGAGCTATGATTCCATGGGCTGTAATTTGTGGATTCTCTATTTTTAAGTACATGAACCATCACAGAAAAAAGAAACTGCTGGGAATGCTGCGAGCATGGGGTCCATATACTGCTCACTTAGGATTCATGCTAATTATAGTAGGTTACTGTTTATCCTATGGATTAGATGAAGAAAATACTGTGAACTTAGAAGAAGGAGATAGAAGAATAGTTGGTAAATACATAATTGAATTGATAGATATTGAGATGAATCCACTAGAAAATGAGATTGAACTAATTGCTTATATCACCTTAGAGAACAAGAATTCAGGAGAAATTATTCTTGAAGATAAAATATCTAAGAAAATTGAAAGTGGAACTAATCAAGAAACAACTCAAATTTATCTGAGGCATGATCTAGACAGAGATCTCTACATTACTTTGAACGGTGCGACACCTGGAAATGAAAACGAAAGTAGTCGTGCTGTAATTACTGTTAGAGATATTCCTGGAATCATTCTAGTATGGATTGGATCTTTGCTGACGATATTAGGAATGCTAACAACTATGTTTACCGAATGGAAGCCCGGGAAAAACTGGTTAAAGAAAATATCAAAAAAAGTGCCAGACCACTAGCGTTGTCGTCCTGGCAAGATGTCAGACACCGTATTTCTTCTCAACCCCGCGACCCACTCGAGCGTCGGTAGTCCACGGTAAGGCTGCTCCCTTCCGGGCCTGACCCGGTTTCCATGATGAAGACTCGACATTTACCCTCCGGTAAATATCTGCAATCACCTGCGACCCCGAGGGACAGGATATCTCAGTTGAAATGCGGATTAGACAGCTTACTGGGTGCGCCGTCACTAGCTGTCGCCCCCCCTAAAGGCGGTTGAGGGTCACAGGGTACGTCTAGCTCCCCGGCCAAGTCCAGCTTTACCTCTCTCCTATACTACTATTTGGAGTTTTGCATGCCAAAAATCTTTCTGATGCCACTTGCAGGACTATTGAAAAGTCGCTCTGTCCAAGTTATCTTTTCAGTACTAAATTGATCTAAAATTGCTTGGCCGTATGGCTCAATTGTTTCACTTGCAACGTTAGCATATCCTTTCTCATGAATTTCTGTTAAAGTATCTGAATAGTAAACTAATATATTATCATAAAGCATTTTGCCAGCCACATTAGGCGCGCTAATAGCTAAACCTCCTACTTGCTTAACTCGATTAGTTGTTTGTAAAGTTAATAATCCTCCCAATTCCAATAAGGATTGTCCTTCGTCTGTTGCAGTATTCATAAAATCTTGAAGTACATTTGACATTTCTGTAACTGTGCTACTTGCAATACTACCGGAGTTGAATAGTAAATCTGATATCGAATCTCTTATTTCCTCGACATTTGATAAAATCTCATCTTTAGTTAGAGGCGGGGTATCTATATTTTGAGCAAAACTAGTAGTCGTTCTTTCTAAGCCCTCAAATAGAGTCGTGAATGAGTCAGCAGATGTTTCAGGGCCAATATAGCCATTTTCTACCATTTCTTGATGAAGTCTTTCAAGATAGGCTTGTCCTCCTTTAACTGAATCTGCAAAAAAGGCAAAAAACCATAGAGGTGACAAATGGATTGTTGCAATACCTACTCCTTCAATGGCATTACCAATTAATTTTCTTGTGGCAAACTCACCTTCCAATCCCTCATCATCATATACTCCCTTAACACCACCAACATTTTCAACAGTAAATCTCAAGATATTACCTACAAATGTATTATAACTAGTAGTATCTTTTACAACACCGGGAACTAATATATCTGTAGTTTCCTTGAAAATACCACCTAAAAGTGCTGAAAGACCGCGAACGTATCGCTCAGGCAAAGATAGTGCGTAAACAGTTCCATTCCAAAGAAATTTAGCGGCATTCTTCAAAGGTTTAACCATCTATAATTTTACCACCGATAATCACCGTGTCAACGTGATTTATTCCAAAATGATATGTTAAATGCCTATAATCTGAAACATCACAAATTAACAAATCTGCGCGCCAACCTTCTGAAATTACGCCCCTGTCTTTTTTTCCTATTGCAAAAGCTGCATTTAACGTAGACGAAACAAGAGCTTCTGCTGGAGTCATTCCCATTTTAAAAACTGCTAATTGTTGCACTAGCTGCATAGATTCAGTATAGCAATTGGGATTGCAGTCGGTTGCTAAAGCTATGGGAAGATTATTAGCTATCATTTTCCTAGCTGGTGAATAATGATCTGATAATAAAGCAAAAGGAGTACCTGGCAAAAGAACGCCTATAACTCCAGAATTACTAAGTTCCTTAATTGTTTCCAATGAACTACCTGCAAGATGGTCTGCTGTAATTACTCCCAATTCTGCACCCAAACGTCCGCCGCCTGTATCACCAAACTCATCTGCATGTATTTTTAACTTAAAACCTAGTGATTTTGCAGCTACCAATATTTCTTTTGATTCATCTACTGTAAAAGCCCCTTCTTCGCAAAATACATCGCAATATTCTGCTAAATCTTTTACCAAAGGAAGAATTCTAATTACTTCTGATACATATTCAACTCTACTCAAGCCCTCTGGAAATGCATGAGCTCCCATAAAAGTAACAACTGTGTCTGCTAAATTCAGAGACTTTAGCCAGTTAGCTACTCGTAATTGTCTCAATTCTGTATCTTCATCTAAGCCATAACCTGACTTAATTTCAATTGTAGTAGTACCAAATTGTACAGCTTTCTTGAACCTTTTCAGCGTTTGTTCTCTTAATTCGCTCTCATCAACAGCACGAGTCTCTCTAACAGTGCGAAGAATTCCTCCACCATCTGCTAAAATTTCTTGATAACTTTTGCCCTTTAGCTTCCATTCAAGCTCATGCTCTCTAGAACCTGCCCAAACTAAATGTGTATGCGGATCTACAAAGCCAGGAACTACAACTTTACCTGCAACATCTATTACTTCGGCCCCTGGTGCTTCTATATGTTTTGCAACTTTAATTATTTTATCTCCTTCGATTAAAATATCGGTATTGGCACGTCTGTCGACGACGCCCATCGCATCTCCGAAATGAGGCTTAATTGCAGGTCTAGGCGTTACAACCTCTGATGCTCCGCGTAAAAGATACACTCTTAGCTATAGAGGGAAGGTCATAAAGACCTTACTTCATTGAAGCTATAATGCTAGAGATGAAAGTCTTCCGTGAATCGCCAGAAAAGATTTTTGAAGACCTAGAGAAACGTAATTTGCCAAAAGATATTGCACTAAGTGTTATTGATTTAGATAATAAATGGAGGAAGCTAATCGAAAAAGGCAATAGATTAAGAGCTAAAAGAAATACTATCTCAAAAACTATTGGAGAACTCAAAAAAAAGGGAAATGATTTTTCAGAAGTACTTAATGAAATGGCAAGTCTAAAGAATGATTTAGCCCAAAATGAAAAAGATACTGAGGAAACGCTAAGAATTAGAGACTCAAAAAGGATGGTCGTTCCAAATCTATTAGAGAGCGAGGTGCCGATTGGAAAAGACGAAACCGGAAATATAGAATTATCAATGAAAGGTGTAATAAATGATAATAAAAAATGGCTTTCACATCAAGAAATTCTAGAAAGAATTAATGGAGCTGATCTAAAAAGAGCTTCTAAAATAACTGGGAGAAGATTCTACTTCCTTACTGGAGATTTGGCTAGACTGGAACTAGCTCTAATTAATTTTGCAGTAGAAATGCTTTGTGAAAAAGGATACAGTTTAACAACTCCGCCTTTTTTAATGAATAAAGAGGCCTACGAAGGAGTAGTTGATTTGAGCGATTTTGAAGATGTTATGTATAAAATTGATGAACATGACTTGTACCTTATTGCAACATCAGAACATCCGATTACTGCAAGATTTAAAAATGAAATAATTGAGCTAAAGGAAGGGCCTCTGAAATTTGCTGGAATTTCTACTAATTTTAGAAGAGAAGTGGGAGCTCATGGAATTAGCGATAGAGGCATTTGGAGAGTGCATCAATTCTCTAAGGTTGAACAAGTAATTTTTTGTAAGCCAGAAGACTCAAGGAATATGCACAAAGAGATACTAAATAATGCAACAAATATATTTGAAAAATTAGAAATACCTTACAGAGTAATTGATATCTGCACAGGAGATATTGGTACTGTAGCAGCTCGAAAATTTGATATTGAAGCTTGGATGCCATCAACAAATCAATGGAAAGAGGTTGTAAGTGCTAGTAATTGCAGATCATATCAATCTGTTAGGCTAAACATGAGATACAGAACAGCTGAAGGTACTGACTTCCCTCATACTTTAAACTCTACTGCAGTCGCAACTACTAGAGCTTTAGCTGCAATACTTGAAAATAATCAAACTGATAATGGGGATGTAATCATTCCTAAAGTACTAAGAAAATGGATGGGTAATCAGGAAATATTAGAAGCTAAATGAAAAAAGGATTAATCTTAGGAAGATTTCAGCCACTACATATGGGCCATCTTTCTATATTTGAAACTGTAATTGATAACGATGAAGAGCTGGTAATATGTGTAGGCTCATCCAACAAAAAAAGAACTGAGAAAAATCCTTATACTTCTTTCGAGAGAATGCAAATGATCGAGTCTGTTTTATCGAACTATAGCTGTAATTACGAGATTTTTGAAATCCCAGATATAAATAACAATGATTTATATGTAAATCATTTAGAAAACATTGTGTCTCCTTTTGATAAGGTTTATACGGGTAACAAACTAGTTAAGGAACTATTTGAAAATGCAGGATATCCCGTAATAGTTCCTCATTTAATCAACCGCGAGGCTTGGCAGGGGGTTTCCATCCGTCAGGCGATGAAGGACGGTGGTGATTGGGAAATGGATGTCCCTGCAAGTGTAGCAAAAATAATTTCTGATATTGAATTGTCATAGCGGGCCCCCTCCCTCCTTTGACTAATCTACTTTTACTTTCGTTCCTTTAGGTTTATCAGATTCTTTTTTAGTTAATATTAAATCTAGTATTCCATTTTTGTAAGTAGCTTTCGAAGATTCAGTTTCTACCACAGAAGTTAAATCAATGCTTTTGAAGTATTTACGTGATTCAGTCTTAACATTGACTTCCACTTTATCTTCCATGACATTAATATCTATATCTTCTTTGTTAACACCAGGAAGTTCAACCGTAATTGCAATTTGATCGTCTGTCTCATTAATATCTGTAAGAGGCTCTCTCCTTGTGTCTACTGTAGGCTTTTCTCCTTTCTTTCCGAACGGTTTCATCCTTGTATTACCAAAGTCTTCAAAAACTGGAAAACCATCTGGACCTGTTTTAACTGAAAAACCAAAAACAAATGGATTACTGCTATCGTTATCTAGATTGTTACCTTCTAAAGCATCTCTCATTAAGCTATCCATTTGCTTACGCATTTTTTGAAATTCTCCATCTAAATTATTGAAGATGTCATCTATATTCCAATCATCGCCACTAAACCAATCGTCTTTTCGTTTTCTGTTCATATTTCTCCAGTAAACAACCTTTAGTTGTAAACCTTTAGTTTAGTAGCTATATTTAAAAGTTATTTAAGTCTCATCTTCAGCTTCAGAAACTATAACTGCTTCTGCAATCAAAGGTTCTGCCGCTACTGGTTGAGCAACAACGGGTTCAGCTACTACTGGTTGAGCAACAACAGGCTCAGCTGTTACTGGTTGAGCAGCAACGGGTTCGGCTACTACTGGTTGAGCAACAACGGGTTCGGCTACTACTGGTTG